>JAVEWA010000319.1:0-7709 GCA_034004785.1 Polyangia bacterium | reverse complement strand
TCCCGCTACAGCGACCAGAACTACGTCCGGAACAACGCGCTGGTGGGGAACGTGTGGTTCCTGAACGGAGTGCCGGGGGGAAAGCTCTCCGACAACTGCATGGTCGGTCACGACGGGACCCACGTCATGTCCAACGTTCTCCTCGTGGAGAACCATGGGTGGGCCCTCGGCCTCGCCGACCGGGACGTGAGGCTCGGCTGGGACACGCCCAACGAGAACGCGACGCTCGTGGACAACACCATCGTTGGGCTCACCATCTTCCAGCAGGAGTGGACGGGCATCGCCATGAGCGGCAACACCTTCGTCGGCGAGGTGCAGGGCGTGGACTTGGCCGACTATCCCGACAACAGCTACCTGGACGAGCCTCCAGAGCAGAACCTCGTGGTGGTGCGCCCGAACCGCTTCGAGCCAGGCAGGGCCCACATCATCGTGTACAACTGGGAGGGGCTGGACTCGGTGGTGGTCGAGCTGGCGCACATTGTGCCGGTGGGCGCGGCCTACGAGATCAGGAACGCGCAGAACCCATTTGCGGAGCCGGTGTTGGAGGGGACTTTCGGGGGAGGCGAGGTCAGCCTGCCCATGACGGGTCTGGAGCCAGCGCTCCCCATCGGCGATCCCGAGGCGATCCCCTTGGGGCAGCGCACCGGGAGGGACTTCAACGTGTTCCTGCTCCGCGCAGCGGTCTGCGACTAGGCCTATTGGATTGTCGGAGGTTGGAAGGTGGGAAAAGCGAGGGTCTAGAGAGTGCCCGGAGTCGGCGCTCCCACGGTCCAGACGCCCGGCGCCACGCGCCCGAGAGACTGGTTCGCCGCTGAGGTGGTAGTGCCCTCGCTCCACTGTGCGGTCACGCCTAGCTTGGACATCAAGGCGGCGTCGTCTGCTTCCTCTCTGCAGTAGGCGATCCCGTCGATCTTGGTGGCCGTCGCACCGGTCAGGGTCGTGAAAGTGAGGTTGGTGGTGACATCGAAGGAGTTGTTGGAGTTGACGAACTCAGCGGAGGCGTTATTCGAGCATGCGTCGCAGCGCACGAGGAGCACGCCGTCGGCGCCGTTCTGGAGCGAGCTGCCGGGGAAGGTCTCTGCAACTCCGTTCACGCCGGGGTTTCCAACGACGCGCAGGCCCCCCGCCGCCAAGGTGCCGGTGAGCTGCAGGGCGAAGTACACGCCGTCATTTGTTTGGTTGCCGTTCAGGAAGAGCAGGAAGAGCTTCTCGGTGGAGAAGTCGATGGCGCTCCCCGTGTTGTTCCAGAGCTCGATGAACTCAGCTGCGTCGGTGCCGGGGGTGTCCGAGTCGAGCTCCCAGAGGTAGAGCTGGGCGCCAAAGCTTTCGTACCCGGCGAAGGTGGCGGTGTTGGCGGTCTGGTCCACGCCGGTTTCGAAGACGTCCTCCACGGTCGAGGCCACGGTGACGGTGTAGGGTTGCATAGAAACCTGAGTGGCCGTGGTGATTGTCACCTCGGCTACGTCGGTCAGGGCGGCGGCGGTCACGGCGAGGGGGTTCGTGCCGTCGGAGATCGTGAACTGGGTGCCGTCTGTGAGGACGCTCGCTGCGTCCATGGCGCGGTCGAAGGTGATGGCCACGGTGGTGGAGGACAAGGCCACGGCCGAGACCACCTGAGGCGCGTCGCAAACGGCCACGGTTATGTCGGAGGCCTGCCAGACGCCGATCTGGGCCTCGGCGTTGAAGCGCCAGAGGGGCGTCTCGCTGACCGTGAGCATGCACCCGGTGTGCAGACCGAGGAACTGCTGGACGGTAGAGAGCACCCTCAGCTTGGGCAGGGGCGCTGCGGTGACGGCATCGGTCGTGACGTCGGCCGCCACGTAGCCCTGGCCCGCGCCCGCAAAGGCGCCGGTGATGGTCACCGTGGCGGTGATCAGCTCAGAGGCGCGGCTGTCCAGGGCCGAGACGAGGTCCGAGCTGCTTGTCACGTCCTGCGCGAGGGCAGTGATGTCGTTTCCCTGGCTCGCGCGGGCGAAGCTCGTGAGCGCCAGCACCCTGGGCTGGCTGTTCACGAGGGCCGTCTCGGTGACGGTGAGGCTCACCAGATCTCCCACGGCGGGGACCGGGGTCAGGGTGGTCGGGTTCACCGCGACGAAGATGGCGGGGCCTTCCTGGGAAGACTGTAGGGTGAAGCCAGGAGGGTCATTGGCCAGGTTCCCGATGCCAGGGGTGACGTAGGTCACGTAGGCGGCCGATATAGGCAGGGAGAGCCCGGTCTGCCCCATGTGATCGATGACGATCTGGATCTCCCCCGACGGGGTGGCCACGCACTGGGCCGTGTTGAAGGTGCAGTTGGTGTTGCAGCTCAGCGTGCCCACGCCCGCCTCGTAGGGTCCCACGTCGGCGCAGGTCTTCTGATCGAGGTTGTTTCCATCACAGTCCTCGCCCGCGTTTATTGTACCGTTGCCGCAGTCGGGGGGGGTGGTGGTGCAGGCGGATTCTTCGAATGTGCAGTCGCTCTTGCAGGAGAGGGTGCCGCCAGAGTAGCCGCCGCCGATTGTGGTGCAGTCCTGGTCGTTCAGGTTGCTGCCGTCGCAGTCCTCTCCCGTGTCGATGGAGCCGTTTCCGCAGCTCGCAGGGGGCTCGCACTGGGACGTGTCAAAGGTACAAGTGCCCGTGCAACCGAGGGTGCCGCCGACGTAGTTCCCCACGGTCTGGCAGGTCGCGGTGCCGAGATCGCTGCCGTCACAGGACTCCCCGGTCTCCAGCTCGCCGTTGCCGCACTCCTCTTGGCCCGTGGTGCACTGAGAGGTGTCGAAGGTGCATGCGTTCGTGCAGGAGAGGGTGCCGCCCGTGAAGGAGCCCGGCACCGTGGTGCAGCTCTGCCCGTTCAGGTTGGCCTGGTCGCAGACCTCGGCCCCCTCGACGAGGCCATTGCCGCACACGGCGGGATTGTCGTCGTCGTCTGAGCAAGCCGTGGCGAACAGGCAGGCGGAAAGAGCGATCAGGATCCCGATGGATGTAACTTTTCTCATGGCAGTTCCTCCAAAATTTGATGACGCGCAACATAGCACACTCAGGTCCATTTTAGCAGGGGCCGAGTAGGGGCACCTTGCACCGGTTTTCACACGCGGCTGCTTTTCCTGGCTTCGGCCCCAAAATGCGGATGTGGTAGAGTCCCCTTGCGCCTGGGGGCTGCCCGAGGCAAGAGCCTGATGTGCCGATGCCGCGTCCAGGCCGGGCGCCAGGAGGAAAGGTGAGCATCAAGGTTTCCATCGACGGCGACATTCTCGAGCTCAAAGAGGCCGGGATCCCGGTGACGGATCGAGGCTTCCTCTATGGAGACAGCATCTACGAGGTGGTGCGCACCTACGGAGGAAGGCCATTTCTGCTGGACGAGCACCTGGTGCGGCTCGCGCGATCCGCGAACCAGCTCTTCATCGAGCTTCCCGGCGGCCTCGAGCCCATCGCCGCAGACGTCGAGGCTACCCTGCGCGCAGCCGGGAACCCGGAGTCCTACGTGCGCATCATCGTGACCCGTGGATCGGGCCCCATTGCGCTGGACCCCATGACCGCGGAAGGTCCGCGCAGGGTGGTGATCGTCACCCCGCTCGTGCCCTACCCTCAGAAGCTCTACGATGAGGGAGCGTTCGTCTGCCTGGTCGCCACCGGGCGGGGAGACTCGGGGCTGCTCGTAGGGGCCAAGAGCGGCAACTACCTTCTGAACGTGCTCGCCCTTGGGGAGGCGAGGCGGCATGGAGCCCACGAGGCCATCCTGCTCGACCACAGAGGGCGAGTTACGGAGGGGGCAACCTCGAATGTCTTCATGGTGAAGGACGGCGCCCTCCACACGCCGCCCCTGAGCGCGGGGATCCTGGAGGGCATCACGAGGCGACAGTTGTTCGGCCTCGCGAGGGAAGCGGGCCTGGGGGTGATCGAGCGGGAGATGGAGCCAGGAGATCTGCGCGGCGGTGAGGAGCTCTTCCTGACGAGCTCCATACGGGAGGTGCTCCCCATCACAGAGGCGATGGACGCCCAGGGCGAGCGCTTCGTGGTGGGAAGCGGCCTTCCTGGTCCAGTGACGCTTCTTTTGCGCCAGAAGTACCTGCAGGCCGCTGGCGTGGAGCGCGAGCCGGTACGGGCGGATTGACCTCGGGCGGTGAGCAGGTATCATCTTGGCCTCATGAAGTTCACGAGCGCTCTCAGTGCGCTTCTATGCGCTTTTTGCATTTGGAGCGGCTGTCCGTGCCCCAGGCAGCGCCCAACTCCTCCCCCTCGATGCATCCTGGAGCCAGCGCCCACGGCCTATCTTCTAAAGCTGGATGAGCCGGCGCGCACAGAGGAGCGGATCCTGGTGGCACGCGTTACCCTGAGCGCTGGGACCTCGCTGCGGGCGAGCCTCCTGGAGGTGCGGGCCCCGGACAAGAGCTTCGAGTGGAAGGGACACCTGAGGCCAGTGGACCTGGTTCACTTCGCAGGGCAGCGTCTGAGGCGCGAGCTGGCGGCGGGGGAGGCCATCCGGAAGTCCGACCTGGAGACCGACAGCGCGGCTGCATCGCAGGGAGGCCTGCTTCCGGCGGGCGCTCGCTCCGTGACCTTGAGGATCGACTGGGTGGGCGGTCGTGGAACCTGGGTTCAGCCCGGAGATCACGTGGACATCGGGCTCGTGCGGGAAGGCAAGGCAGGAGAGAGGCCCAGCGTGATCATGCTCATGCAAGACGCCAGGATCCTGATGGCGCAGGCGGTCGCGAACGAGGATGGGCCACCGGCCAGGGCGCCCTGGGTCTCGGTGCTCGCGTTGCCGAGGGAGGCCGCGGGATTGGCGCTCGCTCAGAGACTTGGACATATCGTACTGTTTCCCCGCGGCGCACAGGGGCCCCGGACAGCCATCTTTCCTCCAGTGACCCTCGAAGACCTCGTGGACCCTGCCTTCTGGCAGAGGCTTCACCGCCAGCGGCAGCGCACCATTGGTCCAAGTCGGGCGCCGGACGACCCGGGCATCAGGGTCAAGTAGAAGTAATAATTGTCAATTATGGGGATGTTGCGTCGTGGGGGAAGCCATGGTCTGATGGTTCTCGGGAGAATCTTTGGGCCGGCATGTTGAATACAGTGGCCGTAGAGCGGGTATGATAATGAGTAGATCTGCCGCCGGCGTGTGGGCCGGGCCCGGGTGCCGGCATTTTGGTTGAGGCGGAGCATCCCTTGATGAAGGCTTTGACTGGAAGTGGGGCTGGGGTGGGGGGCGCTGCGGGTCTGACTGCCTCGGGGGGGCCGGCCGTGGCTCAGTATGCCCGACACAAGGGTAAGATCCTCGTGTCGGAGAAGCCGGTCCCAACCAAGCAGGAGGAGGTGGACCGCTGGATTAAGAAGGATACCAGCACCACCCTGAAGGCGAACAAGGGCGGCGACTCCTGGGAGTTCCACTATGTCGCTGTCCTTACGAAAGCACCTCCAGTGAACGTGGTGAACCTGGTCTTCTACGAGGCGGCGGGTGGCGGCTACAAGTACATCAACGCCGAGGACGTGAAGGTGGCGGCACAGACGAACGTCATCATCGGCAAGGCCAAGATGCACAAGCTCCTCGGATTCGCCCGAGGGAAGCGCTACCAGATCCGCGTGACAGTCAAGGACAACCAAGGTGTTGAGAGGATCTTCGCACGCTCCGCGGCCTTGCTCCTGAAGTGACGGCATCTCCCACCAGCCTGCTTTCCCAGTCCGTGGTCCAGCCTAGCCGGAGCGCCCTGAGTGCGACCGGGCTTGCCAGGCGATCAGACGGTATTGATGGCACGAGCGTGCGGGTTCTCGTATAGAGAGAAGATCTGGTCGGGTCATGAACCCGCAGAGAGGTACCATGAGAGAGTTGGATAATGAGAACGAGGCCGCGATGGTGGAGGAGGCTCTGGCAGGGGAGAGGATGGGAGATAACGGGGCAGAGCTCCACAAGGACAGAAGGCGGTTCCTGCTGGGCAGCCTCGCGGCCGGTGCGGTTGGGCTGGCCTCCTGCAAGAGGGCGGGGGACACCTCTGCCCGCCGTGGGGAGGATCGGCCGACCGAGCCAGGACCTCGTTCTTCGTCGCCAAGACGAGAAGCCCGTGGACCCGATGACCCTCGGCGGGCAGAGCCCCCACGGGGTGAGACCGATGGCAGCTCCACGATTCGACGAGAGGCTGCCCGGGCCGCTCCCGCCGCCCGGAAGTCCCGGGTTGTGCAGGTAGTGAATCCCAAGGCCTACGATGCCAAGGGCGCCCCGGATCCCCAGCCGGTCAAGGTCATGGTGGATCAGGCGGTGATGACCTTGACAGGGGCAGCTTCAGCCCTTGAGGCCTGGAAGTCCCTCTTCAAGCCCACCGACAAGGTTGGGCTGAAGCCCAACAGCCTGGGGCGGGAGCTCTGCTGGACTCATCCCGCAACGGTGGACGCCATCATCGAAGGGCTCCTATCTGCGGGGGTGCCCTATGGAAACATGTACATGTGGGACATGTGGGGGTTCGAGGCCTCGCCCCTCTCCTCCCGGTACCGCAAGAGCCCGATGAAGATTAAACCAATCAAGGCCTGGGGCTTTGAACGCAAGGCCCACACCATCCCTTCGGGGCCTCCGGTGAACTTCACCAAGGCCCTGACGGCGGTGGACGCCGTGGTCAACCTTCCTGTCATTAAGGACCACGATCTTGCCGGAGTGACCTGCGCCCTCAAGAACATGGCCTTCGGCAGCATTCCGAACCCATGGGCCTTTCATGCAACTCGTTCTGGCGAGCGGCTCTGCGATCCAATGGTCCCTGAGATCTATGCCCTGGGCCCAATCAAGGACAAAGTTCGCCTCATCGTCGCGGATGCCTTCAGCGTGATCATCGACGGTGGTCCGAAGGGGAACCCGCGCGGTTTGAGGAAGCTGCACTCGGTCTTCGCCGCGACCGATCCGGTGGCAATGGACCGGGTCGCCCTGAAGATAATCGAGGGGCTTCGAGCCGAGGCCAAGATGCCCAGGCTGGAGGACAGACCTGCCAAGGCGGGCCGGCCAACCCATGTGTTCACCGCGGCGCGCATGGGGCTTGGGACCGCGGATCTCGAGCGGATCGACCATGTGGTTAAGACCGTCACCTGAGCGGGGATCTGCCTCGAGCGCCGAGTGGTTTTTCGGATTTCACCTCCCCCGAGGGCTTTTCTGGCCAGGCGGAACCGTGTAGGGTGGTGGCATGGCCTCCTTGGAACCAGTGGCTGCTGGCTTCGTTGTCATCCCCACCAAGGATAGAGAGAGGCGTTACGTTGCCTTCCACCGGGCTCGGAAGGAGAGCTCCATCCCCATCGACGACGCGCTATTCGAGCTGAGGATCTCACCCGAGGGGAAGGACGTGGTGCTCCTGCCCCTGCGAAGCTTCGAGGCGGCGAAGCGGATCCGCAAGGCCTTCGAGGAGGGCGCCAAGGCCCACGAGCGCGCCGAGCGCTCTCGCGGGGGGTTCAAACCCGTGTAGGGCATGGGTTCGGGCGTGGCAGGGTTGGGGCACGGCGTGCCTTCGCGAACACTTTTCTGCGCCGATCTTTACGGTTGCAGTCCTGCCGATGCCATGATAAGGAGCCGTCTCGTCTTCCGGGCGATTAACTCAGCGGAAGAGTGCCATCCTCACACGGTGGAAGTCACTGGTTCGAATCCAGTATCGCCCACTTCGGACCGGCGGGGCTCTTGAGCGGTAGCCCTGCGTCGCGCCGCGAGTTGGTCGCGGCGCACTGCTTTTGGGAGCCTGCCGTGGGGGTTGCCGTGACCTTGGCCGCGA
>JAVEWA010000318.1:0-7712 GCA_034004785.1 Polyangia bacterium | reverse complement strand
ATCATGCTCACGAAGCTCACAGCGCGATCCAGCCCTTCCCCTGGATCCGCGCACGCCCGGGGTGGCCCGGGGCCACCGAGGAGAGCTCTTCGGACCAGCCTTGGCACCCTGACTCTTGCATTTCTCGCCGGTTCCCTCCTCGCTCCCTCTTCAGCCCGGATCCTCGACGAGAACGGCCCGTCCAAGGGCCATACCCTTCACCTGCAGTACGAGGCCGGCGGCGCACGCTGGCTGGAGTCGGACAACCAGGAGCTGGTGCACTTCGTCTGCGAGCCGGGGACGCCCTACGTCGTAAGCCTCGACCGCCAGAGCCTGGTGGAGGCGGGCGTGGCCCCGGAGACCATTCCAGCCTTCCTGGAGGCCCTGAGGGAGGCCGTGGCCGACTGGAGGGCCGTGCTGCGCTGCGACCGGATCCGCGCGGAGCTCGACAGCCCCTGGGCCGACACTCTCGTCTCCTTCGTTCCCATCGACACGCCGGGCACTCTCGCGGTTGGCACGAGAGCGGAGCACATCCAGCTCAACGCGAGCCGCTCCTGGTTCCCTGGCAGCAAGCGCAGGACCAAGTACGGCGACCATGGCCGCTCCGTGAGCTTCTACTGGGTCGTGGCCCACGAGCTCGGGCACGTCTGGGGGCTCGCCCACTCGGAGAGCCCCGACTCGCTCATGTACCCCAGGCAGTGCGAAGGCTGCCGCTGGTCCTCCTTCGAGCAGGCCGCGGGCAACCTGATCCACGCCGCCGGCCTCGTGCCCGACTGGAGCCGCCCCTACTACGCCAACCGCTTCTTCGTGAAGACTCCCCTCGCCGTGATCCCTCGCCTGCTCACGGGCGAGCTGCCCGACGAGCCCCTCTGGTCCGCGGTGGCCGAGCAGTGCCAGGGCGAGCTCTGCACCTCCACCCCGGGACAAGAGCCGGGCCTCTCGGGTGGGCTGACACCCGAGCCCATTCCCCGCTCCTCCCTGCTGGGCCCGGCTTCTCTCCTTGGCTCGCGCAGCCTGGACCTCGGACACCTGCGGGCCAGCCGGATGTCTGCCACCCCCTGTCCGACCCGCAGCGTACCCCTGCCTCCCGGCCCTGCCCCAGGGCTAGCCTCCCAGGTTCCGGCCGACATGGCCGCCCTGGCGCCGAGGAGCGCCACAGCCCAGGAGGAGCTCCGCGCCCCGGCCCTTTTGGCCACCGATCTCTCAGATTTCTGAGGCCCTTCCCTGCCCACGCCCCCGTCATTCTTTTGATTTCAACGCCTTGCAAAGGCGAGCGCCCTGGCACAAAACCTGCTCGATTTGGGGTATACTGGACCTTCGGCAAGGCGGCTCGTCCCCAGCGAGAGGCTGGGAAGCGCCGAAAGGATATGGGAGCATGAGCGAACGTGAGATGCGAGAGGTTCTGCAGGCGGTGATCGATGACATAGACACGGGCCGGCTCGCGGTGCCGCCCCTGCGATCGAGGCTGGTGCGATACCTCGGGCCGCCGCTGGTGGCCGCCTCCCTCGGGCTGACGGGCTGCATCGACCGGGGCGTCGAGCCAGCCACAGACTCGTCCACCCAGGACGCCGCCATCCAGAACGACGGCGCGCAGCCCGCCTACATCGCGCCCTTCGACGGCGCGGTCATCGAGTACGCCGCGCCCTTCGACGGCTCCGTGGATCCGGACGGCGGCACGCAGCCGGCATATATCGCGCCCTTCGACGGCGCGGTCATCGAGTACGCCGCGCCCTTCGACGCCGAGGTGGAGGATGGCGGCGCGGTTCCCCTGTACATGGGCCCGCCCCCTCCCGAGGACCGCTGATTTGCTGCTTGCTCCCTCCCTCGGACTCCTCACCCGCCAGAGGAACCCCGATAAATGATCGAATACCTGAAGCGGCTCGGCTACTTCCCGAGAAACGTGGTCTGGGAGCTCACCCTGGCCTGCAACCTCCGGTGCCGCCACTGCGGCTCTCGGGCGGGGAAGGCCCGTGAAGACGAGCTCAGCTACGATGAGCTCTGCCGGGTGGCCGACGATCTCGTGACCCTGGGCTCCGAGCGCGTGACCCTCTCCGGAGGCGAGCCCACCTTGCACCCCCACTGGCACGAGCTGGGCAAGCGCCTGACGAGCCAGGGCGTGCGAGTGAACATCATCTCCAACGGCAGGACCTGGGACGCCGAGCACTGCCGCCTCGCAAAGGAGGCGGGGCTCGAGTCGGCGGCCTTCAGCCTGGACGGCCTGGAGGAGGTCCACGACCGGATCCGCAAGCCTGGCAACTTCGGGGAGGTCCTTCGCGCCTTCGACGCCTGCGCCGAGGCTGGACTGGCAACCGCCGCCGTGTCCCACATCAACCGGTTGAACCTCGACACCCTGGAGCAGATGCGGGATCTCCTGTCGGAGCACAGGGTCGCCTCCTGGCAGCTCCAGCTGGGGAACCCGGCGGGCAACATGTCCGACAACCGGGACCTCGTCATCGTGCCCGAGGATCTCCTTCGAATCGTGCCCGAGGTGGCCCGGCTCCGAGCCATGGACAAGCGCCCTCGAATCTACGCCGCCGACAACGTCGGCTACTTCGGCGAGCACGAGAAGGCCATCCGGGATCGGGGCGCCCGGATCTTCTTCTGGGTGGGCTGCCGCGCGGGATGCCAGGTGTTGGGTATAGAAAGCAACGGCAACATCAAGGGCTGCCTCTCCTTGCCCTCCGCCGTGAACAACGTCTTCGACTTCATCGAGGGGAACCTCCGGGAGCGGAGCCTCGCGGAGATCTGGTGCGACGACGGCGCCTTCGCCTACAATCGCAAGTTCACCGTGGACCAGCTCACCGGCTTCTGCCGCACCTGTCGCTACGCCGACATCTGCAGGGGGGGCTGCGCCTGGACGGCCCACTCACACACTGGCCATCGCTTCGACAACCCGTACTGCTACTACCGTGTGGCAGTGGAGGCTGGCCTGATAGAGCCGTAGGCGATGGGCGCCGACATGTCTCTCTTTCTGCAATACCAGCTCGGCCAGGCCCTCGGAGACATGGGAGGGGCGAGCCAGGCGAGCGCAGGGACCGCAGGCGAGGCCGCGGCCTCGGGCTTCGGCCTCGGTCTCGGCTTCGCCATGCCCTTTCTCATGATGCGGGCGATGCACCCGGCCCTTCGCCGTGCGACGCCGGCCTGGCCCGGGCCCCATGGCTACATCGGCCAGCACCGCTTCTGCGGCCACTGCGGCGCGGCCCTCGTGCCAGGGGGGCGCTTCTGCGGACTCTGCGGCACCGCCACGGGCCACTAGAGCCGAGCATCGAGGGGAACAGGCCACCCCCCGGGAACAAGGAGCCTCAAAATGTCCAGCCAGCTCGTCGAGGGGATCCTCATTCGATACCGGCTCCAGGGCCCCCAGAGCGCCTCGCCGCCGCTCGTGTTCGTGCACGGCGCGGCTGGAGGCCAGTACGTTTGGCTGGAGCAGGCCTCGGACCTCGCGCAAGACAACAGGGTTCTCCTATATGACCTCGCGGGCCACGGCGCCTCGGAATCCATGCCTGGGCCGGCGGACGTGCCTTCCCACGCCCGCATGCTGGCGGGCCTGCTGGAGGCGCTCGGGCTGCCGCCTGCCGTGGTGGTGGGTCACTCCATGGGGGGCGCCATCGCCATGAGCCTCGCCCTCCTCGCGCCCGAGCGGGTGACCGGCCTGGTGCTCGTAGCCACTGGGGCGCGCCTCCCCGTGTCTCCGGCCGTGTTCGAGGCCATCGGCGCGGGCCTGGAGGCTTTTGGCGCTCTCCTCGGCATGACGGCCTACTCCCCGAGCACTCCCCGGGAGCTCGTGGCCCGCTTCACCGGGGCCCCGATCCAGGCCGCAGAGGAGGTCGTCAGGGCCGACTTCGAGGCCTGCCAGACCTTCGACCTGAGGGAGCGCCTCGGAGAGATCGCCGCGCCCTGCCTGGTGCTCGGAGGCGAAAAGGACGCCCTGGTCGGCGCCGGCCGCCTGAACCAGCTGGCGGCGGGCCTGCCCCGCGCCCGCCTCCAGTGGATACCCGAGGCTGGGCACATGCTGATGCAGGAGGCCCCCTTGGCCGTGAACCAGGCGATCAGGGCCTTCTTCTCGGAGCTTCGGGAACCCGCTCGAGCTGATGGATGAGACAGCTCGCGAAGGGGGCACAGCCCTCGAGGGCCAGGCAGGCCTCCAGGGCCTCGGCTCCCTCGAGGCGCCCCTGCCGCCGGTCACAGTGGGAGCCGACGGCGTTCGCGCTCTTGCGGGCCCGGGCCCTCAGCTCCTCTGGCTCGTCCCCTGCTTCCCCCAGCTGGAGCAGCCGGTCGAGCCGCTCCCAGCGCCAGGGCTCGATCTGCCTGCCAAAGGCCTCGAGGCAGCGGTGAAGCCGCGCCGAGAGCCGGGCGCAGGGCACCTCGAGCCCGCGCAGGATCCCAATTCCCCATAGGATGAGGTCCACGAGCGGTCCTTCGATGGCTGGCTCCATGGGCTGGTTCCGCAGACGCGCCGCCTGCCGCCCCACGACCGTGTCCCCATGGTCCCTGGCCAGGCGACCGAGCGCCTCCGGGGAGAAGAAGCCCCCCTGGCGCCACTTCTCCAGCCAGGCGATCCGGAAGGCCTCCCGCGCCCGAGGCGGCGCACCAAAGGGAGAGCTCATCCTCAGCTCCAGCTCGAGGGCATCGCCTCGAGGCCAGGCCAGCACGAGGAGCTCGCCGAGGGCCGTGAGGAGAGCCCTCGCGCCCGCCACCGCCGCGCGCTCGGCCTCCCCGAGGCCGAGCAGCGCCGCCACCGCCTTGGCCCTCGAGCGACTGCCGACGAGCTCCAGCGGATCCGTGACGCCCACCCACAGCCCCACCGAGGCCCGAGGAAGGCGCCGCCACGAGGCGCTGCCAGAGCCAGGACCGCTTCCGAGGGAGTCCTGGCAGGCGCCTCTCGAGGAGCCAAGCACCAGCAGAGTCGGCCCGGTGCGCGCCCAGAGCCGCACGCTCTTGCCTAGGGTCACCTGGGTGGGCTCGGGGAATGGATCGGCGCCCCCGGCCCTGACCGTCGAGAGGCGCCAGCCCGAGGGCAGCAGGCTGAGCCACCAGCTCCCCTCGGAGGTGGCGGCCAGGGCCGTGAGGGGGATGGGCCTTCCCCTGGATGGGACCAGGCTGCCGTAGGAGGCGGGCAACCAACCCAAGGCCGAGGAGAGCCGCGAGGGCGCCAGTCGGAAGTGCAGGGCCGCAAGGGCAGCGGCGGGCGGCGGCGGCAGGGCGCCGGCCGAGGCAAGCACCTCGGCCAGAGCGCGCGCCTGCTCGCCCTCGAGCCGCGCGCTGATCCGCAACCCGCCCTTTCGCCGCCAGATGGAGGCCCGCAGACGAAAGGCCCCGTGGCTCACACCGACCAGGGCATCCCCACGGGGAGGACTGGCCACAGGCCCGGCGCGGGGAGAATCCAGCAGCCGCGGGTCGCTGACGCACTCGAGGAGGGTCCCTCTCGCCCGGCAGTGAAGGGCGCCGCCAAAGGGCAGGGCAAGGCGCTGGACGGAGAGAGCCCGCCCTAGGCCGAGGCGAGCGAGGAGCTTGTTGGGGTCGCTGGCGAGAAGGCCGAGCCACCAGCCCGCCTCCTGGCCCGCCCCCTTCCCCCCTGCCCTGGCGGGGACTTGAGCAAAGGCCAGCCCGCCGCCCGGCTCCAGGCCCAGCTCGCGCCAGCTCGAATCGGAGGGCGGCCAGGCCCCGAGCCAGGCAGCCAGGGAGCGCTCGAGACGGACGAGGCGGGGACCGAGATCGGGTAGCGAGGCGAGCCATGGTCTCAGCGAGTCGAGACCCCGGAGCCAGGCAGAGGGCGCCCTGAGGGCCACCCACAACTGGGCCTCCTCGGGTCTGCTTCCAAGGAGGATGGCGAAGTCGTCGCGAGGAGGCGCCGGGGGCCGTGCGTCCGAGCCCCCTCGGGCAGAGGCGTCCCTCGGGGCATCACGCCTGGTCGGAGCCTGCCCAGTGCCCTGCCTGCAGCCAGCGGCGCCCGTGGAGAGGACGCAGGCCAAGAGCCCCACGGCCAATGGGAGCGAACCTCGCATGCTGGAAGCCATGCTACCCGAGGAGCCCGGCGGGCGAAAGCATTGCCAGGCCGCCAGGCCTGGCGTAGGGTGCGATGGTTCTCGAGGAGGCCGTCGAATGCACTTCCCTTGCCGCCGATGCCTTGGAGCGCATTGCTGGTCAAAGCCTGGCGTGCTGCCCATCTTGCTCTGCCTGCTACCAGTGCTCGCCCTCGCCGCCTGCGGCAAGAAGGGGCGAGGCAAGGCTCCATCGCGAGAGCCCATGACCTGGAGCGGCCTCGCCCTAGGAATGCCGACGGACAAGGCCAAGGAACGGCTGAAGACCCTCGGAACCACCCTCACCTGCCAGGAGGCGCGCACCGTCATGTTCCTGGATGGCGGGACTCTCGTCACCCAGTGGGTCAAGGCGGGCAGCCGCGGCAGCACCGAGCGCTGCGATGCCGTGAACGCCGCGGCTCGTGACAAGAGCAAGGACGAGCTGCGCGGCCTCTTGCGCGCCAAGCTCTTCTTCCTGGAAGGGAGGCTGCGCCAGTTCAACGTAATCCTGTCCGGCTCCGACAGCGAGCTCGCAAAGGAGCTGGATCGGCGCTGGGGGCCTTCAGAGCAGGTCGCGATGGCGGTGCGGCTCTACAGCGGCAAGAAAGAGGGGTCCATCCGGGTCTTCCAGTACAAGAACAAGGAGCACACGGTGCTGTGGCTGCGGAAGGCGCAGCTTCAGGAGCTCATCTTCCTTCCCCATCAGCCCGAGGCGGTGACGCCGCTTCAGCAGATAGGTTCCCCAACGAAAGACTGACCAGGACTGGCCCCGAATAGGTCGAGGAGAGGCGCAAGCCGGGACAGGACGACCCAGGGTTCAGCCCACGATGAACGCGTAGCAGAGGTAGGCCACCAGGGCCAAGCCTCCGCAGGCGTACAGGGCCTCCTGGGCCAGCGGTCCGAGGTTGCTCCGGACCGATCCCCTGAATGGTCCCTCTATGTAGGAGCGCTGCCTCACGGGTGGATTGTCCGATGAGGCATTGGAGCGGGCAAATTTTCCGCTTCCACGTGGAATTCACTCCAGCACCGCTTTGACAAGGCGCGGGCAAATTTTCCGCTTCCACGTGGAATTCACTCCAACCCCGGCTTGACAGGACGCTCCGAATATTCCACTATACATGAGATTTTATGAAGACACTGAATCCATAGCCAAGCGTCGGCCAATGAACTCGGCATCTCTTCAATCAAAGGAAAAAGGCCGTTTTTCCCTGCGCTTGGAGCTCGGCGGGCGGTACTCCGACAAGGTGCAGATCGCTTCCATCTTTCAGGAGGCCTACGACGTCTTCGACAGGCTCTGCGAGACCGGGGTCAAGGAGTTGAGCCTGGTCTATCTCCCGGACTTCCAGGTGGAGATCCAGCTTCTCCCCGACTTCGAAAGAGCGGCGCGCGAGGCCCTGGCCTACAAGGACGCCCTCGCCTTTGGCAGGGACATCAAGACCCGCGTCGAGGGAGACAAGACTATTTCCTGCCCCAAGACCCGCGCCATGGTGGAGAAGATCCACGCGCGGAACTGAATTCCCTTCGCGAGCCCGCCTAAGTTTCGAAAAGCTCCTCCCACGACTTGAGCAGCGTGATCCCGTGGCCTTCGCCAAGGGCGCGCACGAGCGCGCGGCGCAGCTCCTGGGGAGCGCTGGTGAATACGAGCTCTCTCTCCCTCAGACGGCGGTGCTGGGCCAGGTCGATGAGCACCTCCAGGGCACGCTCTGGAAGTGG
>JAVEWA010000317.1:0-7733 GCA_034004785.1 Polyangia bacterium | reverse complement strand
CGCAGCCTCTGGCTTCGCAACCGCAGCCCTTTTCTTCGCAGCCGCCGCCCCTGCCGAAGTTTCAGCCCGGCGCGAGGCCGGTTGCGCCCCCAAGCTCCGCCCCATTGCCAACCTTCCAGGCTGGCGCTCGGCCTCTGGCTTCGCAACCGCCGCCCTTTCCTTCGCAACCGCCGCCCTTTTCTTCGCAGCCGCCGCCCCTGCCGAAGTTTCAGCCCGGCGCGCGGCCGGCTGTGCCCGCACAGGTCGCGCGGCAGCCCGCACAGGTCCCTCCTGCGTCGCCGCCGACCCTGGGGCCCAAGGCCGCACAAGAGGTGGTGCTGGACACCATTGCCGAAGACGACCTGGACATGCCCGAAGAGTTTCGCGGCTGCCGTGTCGTGGAGCAGACCCTGCCCGATGGCAAGGCAGGGGTCTTCTACCAGGGACCGGATGGTTTCAGCATCAGCGAGGAGGCAGCCTCCGTCCTCATCGACTCCTACCGCCAAGAGCTTGCTACGATAACGCCAAAGGCCCCCAAGACTGGGCCCAGGGTCGGTTACGCCAGCCCCCAGAGCCAGGCGGCTGTGGAGCCGAGACTCTTTGGCGCGCCCTCTGCGCCGGTGTTGTCTGCGCCGGCGTTGGTGGAGGAGGTCATCGACACCCTGGGAAACGGCGAGGACCTCCCGCCCGAGCTTCGCGGCGCCAGCTTCGTTCGTCGCGGAGGCGAGTTCCGGTACGTGACTCGAGACGGCACACGCCTCTCGAAGGACATGGCTGAAGGCATCATGGAGCGGTGGGATCGGGACCAGAAGGAGCGCCACTCGGCTCCGTTGCCCGCCCCGTCCCGCTCTTCCTTCGCACCCGCGACAGCGGTGTCCTTCTCCAGCGCTTCCGCTGCGCAGCCGTCGCAGTCCTTCTCCTTGCCAGGCGGTCCTCCTCTGGTGCCAACCGGCCGAGCGGCTTCCAGCACCCCCACCTTGCCTGGCATTGCGATTCCACAGCCATCGTCTCAATCCCCCTCGTCTCAATTCCACTCGGGCTTGGCCTCTGGCCCCCAAGGGGCGCCAGCGATTCCTCATCCAGTGAGCGCGGCGAGGAGCCCAGCGGGGATTCCCTCGGCGCCCCATCCGGCGGAGTCGGCGAGGAGCCCAGCCAGACCGGTTTTCGCTCCTTCCCAGGCTTCCACTGCTCAGGGTGAGGCGCCTGTTTTCCGGGCCGAGCCGGATCCTGCTGCCCTTGCACCCTCTGCCACTCATGACGCCTTTGCCAACTTCGCCTCATCCGCGGCATCCGCGGCTTCCGAGCCTTCATCGGAGCTGCTCCTGCCAGACACAACTCTGGAGACAGAGTTGGACGCTCCGGCGGTGGCCGCCGCCCGCCACGTGGCCGAACGTCTGCGCAACCTCGTCCTGGGTGGGTCTTCAGGTGCGGGCCGTCTCGATGTGACACTGGAGAGCCTGCAGCAGACCTGCCAGGCCGAGATAGACCGGAGGCGAACCAAGCACAGGCTGGAGAGCCTTATTCAGCTCTCCGAGCAAGCAAGGGCAGCGCTGCTCACCGCATGGCAGGACTCGAAGGACCGCTTGATCAAGGAGGCGGCCCGGGACCTCGAGCAGGAGATGCTGGTGCTGGGACTCGTAAACCCCATGACCTTGCGCGACATCGACCTCGCCGAGTTTATAACCCTGGCCAGGCTTCGCCGCTCTCAGAGGCGGCGCGAGGTGGTGGTCGGAGATATCTCACGGCGTGTGCTGGACGAGGTCCCTCCTGCGCTCCTGCAGTACCTGATGACCCGGGCCTTTGTGGAGCACGTGGCCGAGGCTGCGGCCGAGTCTGGAAGCGCGGAGGCCGCGCTGCGAGCGGTCATGGTAGGCCGCCTCGGCGCCGCCATCGAGGCCGTTACCTCCGAGGTCATGAAGCGCCACGGGATCTGGTTGCCAGGGCTGAGCGAGCGACTTCAGGAGCGTCTCATGCCGATCATCGATGGTGCCATTGCGCTGGCTCGCAAGCCATTCTGAGCACGATGCCCCAGCCTGCGCCATGATATAGATACGGGAGAGACTCGGCGCCGAGGAGAGGGACGATGGCCAACTACTTCCTGGACAACGAGGACCTCCTCTTCTACGTGGACAGGTTCATAGACTGGGAGACCCTCGTGGGCTTGGTGGAGCCGCGGCTCGGACCAGGCGGGGAGCTCGCGAGCGTCTCCGACGCCAAGGAGCTCTACCGGGACACCCTGACCATGATCGGACAGCTCTCCGCCGAGGAGATAGCTCCCCGGATCCCCGAGATAGATCGCACTCCCCTCCGGCTCGAGAAGGGGGAGGTCGTGCACCCCAGGGCCTTCATCGAGATATTCGACCAGATGAAGGAGTTGGAGCTGCACTCGATGTGCATCCCGAGAGCCCTCGGGGGCATGAACTGCCCCATGATGATGTACTTTCTGGCTGGTGAGCTCATCGGCCGCGCAGACGTGTCGGTGATGGCGCACTTCGGCTTCCACCAGGGAATGGCCCTCGCCCTCATGTACTACGCGGTGCTCGAGGGGAACGCGGACCTGGATCTAGAGTCCGGAGAGCTCCACTCCCTGCGCTTCAGGGACATAGTGGAGGAGATCGCCTCTGGTGAGGCCTGGGGAGCGATGGACATCACCGAGGCCAACGCAGGAAGCGACATGGCCGCCCTGCGATGCAAGGGAGAGCAGGACGCCTCGGGGAGCTGGTTCGTGACGGGTGAGAAGATCTTCATAACCTCCGGGCACGGGAAGTACCACATTGTCATCGCACGCACCGAGCCCAAGGACGATCCCAAGACCGAGGGGCTGAAGGGACTCTCGCTCTTCCTGGTCCCCGCCTTCGACAAGGACGGGCAGGGCAGAGAGCGTCGGGTGGTGACCATCTCGCGCCTGGAGGAGAAGCTAGGCCACCACGGCTCGCCCACGGTGAGCGTCGCCTTTGACAGGGCGCCGGCAGAGCTCATCGGGAAGCGCGGGGAGGGCTTCAAGGGGATGCTGCTCCTCATGAACAACGCCCGCCTGGGGGTGGGCTTCGAATGCCTCGGACTCCTCGAGGCCGCACACCGGATGGCGAGGACCTACGCCTCGGAGCGGACTGCATTTGGGAAGACATTAGACCGCCACGAGATGATCGCCGATTACCTCGACGAGATGCAGACCGACATCCAGGCCCTGCGAGCCTTGGCGGTGCATGGCGCCTTCCATGAGGAGGTTTCCCGGCAGCTCGACTTTCGGCTCCGCTACGGCCAGTGGCGCTCCAACGAGGAGGCGCGGATCAAGGAGCGGATCCGCCGTCACCAGTGGGAGTCGAGGCGCGTCACTCCCCTCGTGAAGTACTTCGGCGCCGAGAAGGCCGTGGAGGTATCCAGGCGCTGCCTCCAGATCCACGGCGGCGTGGGCTACACGACCGAGTACGGCGCCGAGAAGCTCGTGAGAGACGCGCTGGTAATGCCGATCTACGAGGGCACGAGCCAGATCCAGGCCCTCATGGCCATGAAGGACACCTTCGCCGACATCATGCGCCGCCCCAGGCAGTTCCTGGCCAGACGGGCCCAGGCGCGCTGGCGCAGCCTGTCATCGAGCGATCCCCTGGAGCGCAGCGTGGCCTCCATCGAGAGCTGCTGCCTTTCCGCCCAGGAGCACCTCCTCACCCGGACCGTGGCCGACAAGCTCCGCTCGCTCAAGCGACAGCCACCAGGCGACTGGTGGAAGGCCCTGCGTCAGAACTGGGATCCAAAGCGGGACTTCGCGAGGGCCATGCTCCACGCCGAGCGTCTCATCAGGCTACAATGCGATTCGACCATGGCGGAGATCCTGGCCGCGCAGGCCAAGGCGCATCCGGAGCGGCGAGAGCTCCTCTCGCGTTTTCTGTCCCGCGCCGAGCCCAGGGCTCGCTATCTGCACGACTGCATCACGGCCGGGCAGGACAGGTTTCTGGAGAACTAGAGCGGCGCAAGAGCGGCGCAAGAGCGGCGCAAGAGCGCGCTAGGCAGGATTGAATGAAGTCAGTGACTGGCATCGTGCCTCCTGGCGTGCTTGGAGCCTTGGGCGGGGCTAGCGCTGCTTGGGCGGGTTCCGCGGGCCAGCGAGCGGTGCACCGGGTCATCGAGTCGGTGGGGGGGGCCGCGGCAGGCCTCGCCCTGGGGTCCCTGCCGAGCCTCGGTCGCCAGGTCCTCCGGACAGGACGGCAGCTCCTGGAGCTCGTGGGCGGCTTCCCCATGGGGAGCACGGCAACAGGGGCCGTGGCCGCGCTCGAGCTCGCGCCTCTGCAGAACGCCCTGCGCGCCGGAGCGGACCGGCAGGGGAGCCTGGCCCTTCGGGCCCAGGGGACATCCTTCAAGGCGTATCACGCCTTCCTGGAGGTCCTCATCAGGGCGCTGGCCGGGGCGCTGGCCGGGGCGCTGGCCGGGGCGCTGGGGGCGTCGGTCCTGGCGATGCTGCTCGATTACCTGACAGGGCAGCTGCGCTGATCTTTGCCAGGGTGGTCGCGTGGACGGCGACGTACCAGACCTCGGGGACCTGGAGATAGGCGGCCAGGGCAGCGGCCTTGTCGCCTTGCAGCTCCGCCCTGAGCCCCTGATAGTAGCGCCGGTAGTGCTGCTTGAAGGAGCCAGGGGAGAGGCCGGTCTCCAGGTCTGAGATGGTCGCCTCGCCTCGCAGGAAGGCCAGGGCTGCCTTGGCCGAACGGCGGGTTGGGGCCTCCATGGACGAGAGCGCCGCTCGGGCTTCCTCGAGGCGTCCGAGGCGAAGCAAGACATGGATCCGGTAGAGCTCGAAGTAGCTCGCGTAGCCAGCGCCCGACTTGCGGGCAATGGCTACGGCCGAGGTCAGATCAGCCTCGGCGGCGGTGTGGTCGCCCTGCGCGAGGTGCAGCCACATGGCCCGCTCCACCAGGATCTCCGCCGAGTCGGGCGCACGCCTGAGCGCCTCCTCGAGATCGCTCCTCGCGCCCGCCAGGTCGCCTCGCTGCGACCTGATCAAGGCGCGGTGTCTGAAGCCATGGGAGAAGTCGGGATCCACGGCGAGGATCGACTCGGCGTCGGCCAGGGCTCCCGAGAGATCCCCGCGGAAGCGCCTGAGCAGGGAGCGAAGGGACAGGGCGGGGAGGTAGCGGGGCTGCTGGGAGAGGGCGCGATCCAGCTCGCTCTCCGCCTCCTTGGGCCTCCCCTGGTCCAGCTGGAGGCTCGCCAGGGAGACCCGGGAGGAGATGTGGCTCGGATCGAGAGCGAGTGCCTTGCCGATGTCCTGCTCGGCGAGGGCCAGGTTGCCCATCGCAGCGTGGACTCGAGAGCGGTTTCGATGAGCCACCACGGGGATGGCGTCAGACTGGACCACCAGGTCGAGGTCGTCGAGGGCTTCCTTGTACCGCCTGAGCTGACGGTAGATGAGCGCCCGGTTGTGTCGGGCCTTGTGCTCCTTGGGGTCGAGGGCAAGGGCGCGATCTAGATCCTCGAGCGCCGCCTTCAGATCTCCAAGCTGCTGCCAGACCACCGCGCGGTTCACCAGGGCCCGGGTTCGCCGCGGGTCCCGCTTCTCCGCCCTGTCGAAGAGGGCGATGGCCTCCTTGCCGAGGCCCTTGTTCGTGAGGCTGCGCCCCCTGTCCACGATCTCGTCGTAGGTGGGTCTCGATGAGAGGGGCGGCGCGGGGATCATCTGGTAGGCGAGGGCGGTCTGTTTCCAGAAGGAGCCGTGCTGGCCATGTCTCCAGCGAGCCTCGTCCACCGGACGGTCAGCCCTTGGATCGCCGATGATCCCGAGGGCGTTCACCACGTCCACGCCGACGGTCTCCGACGACTCGACCTTCTCACCGAGCCTGGCGATGAGGGCCGGGACGGCCAGGCGCGACTTCATCCCCCCGAGGGCCCTCGCCGCCACGCGGCGAACCCGCTCTTCCCCGTGGTCGAGGGCGCTTGTCAGCAGTCTCTCCACCCTTGGCTCTCTCATCGAGATGAGCTTGAAGGTGTAGAGCTCCAGCCAGTTCTTCTCCTTGGGGCCTTTGGCTACCTCCGCGATCATTCGCATCACGGCCTTCTCGACGTCTTCCAGGCGCCTGGATTCCGCGGCCTGCCTGGTACGCTCGACGCTCCAGCCGCGGTACCACCAGGCGCCCGAGGCGACGAGGAGCAGGGCTACCAGGGTGACGAGCGCGGTGCGGTGGCGCCGAACCCAGCGCTTGATAAGGGCCCAGGCCGTGTACTGGTGGGCCCGCACGAGCCCCCCCACCTGGAAGCGCCGCACATCCTCCGCCAGCTCCCGGGCGCTCGGGTAGCGCGCCGAAGGATCCCGCGCCAGCGCCCGGCTGGCCACGGCCGCCAGCTCCGAGGGCACCTCCGGCACCAGGGCCTGGGGAGGGGTCACGTCCTTGTCCGTGACTGCGCTGAGAACCTCCCTGGCCGTCGCGCCCTTGTGCGGCGGCCTCCCGGTCAGGATCTCGTAGAGGATGGCGCCCAGGCTGTAGACATCGGAGCGCTCGTCAATGGCGGACAGCTCTCCTCGGGCCTGCTCTGGCGGCATGTAGGAAGGGGTCCCCAGGGCCTGGCCCGCCATGGTCTGCATGGCGTCGGAGTCCCTGAGCTGCTCTATGCCGTCGGCGAGCTTCTCGAGCTGCCTGTCCGCCCGACCGCGCACCTTGGCCAGGCCCCAATCGAGCACCAGGGTCTCGCCGAAGTCTCCCAGCATCACGTTCTCGGTCTTGAGATCGCGGTGGATCACGCCGCGGCTGTGGGCGAAGGCCACGGCGTGGCATAGCTCCAGGTAGTGGGGCATGAGCTCCAGGCGCTTCTCGAGCGTCTGACCCCTAATGGCTGCCGAAAGGGTGCGGCCGCGAATACGCCTCATGGCGTAGTAGATGCTGCCATCCTCCCTCTGTCCGAGCTCGTACACCGGGGGGATCCCCGGATGCTCGAGCTGGGCGGTCACGCGAGCCTCGTCCAGGAACCTCACCTCCAGTGGGTTCCTGGACGAGAAGGTGGAGTCAGGACGCCCTGGCCCCTTGGGCGATGACAGGCTCCTGTGCAGCTCCTTGATGGCCACCTCGCGCCCGAGCTGCCGGTCGTGGGCGAGGTATACGCGCCCGAGCCCCCCGCGTCCGAGCTCGTCCTTCTCCTCGTAGCGCTGCTCGTAGGCCATCAGGCGCTCGATCACCTCGCTCTCAGGGGCGCTCCCCGAAGCTGCGACTCCAATTGAACCGCGAGATCCGACGCCCCCATCCTTTGCTGCCAGGGTGGCCTCCGTGGCGGCCAGACCATCCGAGCCGGCTCCCATGGCCGAGTCCGGCACCCCGAGGAGAATGGCCAGGGGCGAGTCTCCGCGGGCGGCGCCAGGCGGCAAAAGGGTGTCATCGAGGGTCATGTGGGCCTTCGGGCCGAGGGGCGGCGGGCTGCTCGCCGGGAGAGTCCTGGCAACGGCCTCCCCGGTATTCTGCCCAGCCTCCGGGGGAGTAGCCCTGCCGGCCTGTAATACGGAGGTGCTGGGTGGAGCCATGGTCTCGGCCAGGGCCGAGTCCCCAGACTCGGGAGGAAGGGTTTCGGCCAGGGCCGAGTCTTCAACCACGGGGGCCATGGTCTGGGCCAGGGCTCCATCGTCCACCCTGGCCGCGCTGTCTTGCACGACAGGGGCCGCAACAGGACGCGTGGTCTTCTCGGGTTTGTCTCTCCGCTCCATCTAGGCTCCATCTCCGGCTGGCACCAGGCGGCAGATCCCCTGGCGGGGGACGACCCGCTCCGCCCGTAGGGTCAAT
>JAVEWA010000316.1:0-7746 GCA_034004785.1 Polyangia bacterium | reverse complement strand
GTAGGTCAAATGGCAAGGCAAGGCAAGGCAAGGCAAGGCAAGGCAAGGCAAGGCAAGGCAAGGCAAGGCAATAGTTGGGCCAACAAGAATGCAGGAGCTGTCCAGTCATCGGACTTTCGTGCCCTAGCCGCTCTGCTGGGCGTCGCCGTGGGGCTGGTAGGAATGCAGCCAGACGGTCGCGCCCAGCCTGAGCCAACCAGTGCCGAGGATGTCGCCCCTGCCGAGGGTTCGCCGCCCCCAGCGGTGGACATGGCTCTTTCCCATATGAAGGATGAAGCGAACCGGAACTGGGAGACGGCTCCGGCCGAGGTGCGATCGGGCGCTGTCGATGAGGTAACGGCCACGGGCAGCCCAATGCAGGTCCGACTTTCGCCGCAATCATCGCTACCAACGTTTGTCGGAGGACCCGGCTTTGCAGTTGGTGACTTCGATCTCACCGACGATCCCCTGGGCATCGTCGCTCAGGTCTTCTCCCGCTGGAACTTCCTTGAGATGGCTGATCCCGACGCTGAGCTTGCGCTCTTCCGAGATCACGCGAACCCCGTGACCCGAGCACTCGTGTTCCGCCAGGTGTTCCTAGGAGTGCCGATACTCGAGAGCCGGCTCACCTTTGTCTTCGATGGCGAGGGCCGGCTTGTCTATTACGGCGGTGAGTACTTCCCACCGGCGCTAGCGGAAGTCAACCCATCCTCGACTGGCTGCGGCTCGCTCCTCGGCCATCATGACGATTTGGGCTACGAGATAGTAGGCTGCCGGGATTTCTACTCGCAGAGCGAAAGGAATACGGGTGTTGCTGACGGGGCAATGTATCCGGTCTTCGAGGTCCAGGGCCTTTCTTTGGACGGTCATCCAGTGACGAGTTACTTCTCCGAGGCCACGGGGAACTTCGAGCGCCCTTGGGACTTCGAAGTGGCTCATCGATGGGTATACCGACCCTACCCCCCTCACTCGGACACGTTCAAGTCGTACATGGTCGATGAGGACTGCAAGTGGGACGACCATGGCTACGGGCCGTGTATCGACGCCGACTACAACCGTATCACCGACAACCTCTGGTACTACTGGCTGCACATGGCCTACTGGCACCAGAGATACGCCTGGAACGGCGAGTGCACACCGTCTTCGTGCGACCCCTACTGGGCGATGGTCGATGACGACATTGCGTCGCCCGCGTGGTCTGGCGGAAGGGCCTGGCTGGATCGCTACTCACGGATCTCCACCTTGGGACACGAGTTCAGCCACGGCGTACTCAACTCGGAGGCCGGGGATACCTACGGCGGGATTGGGGATGCGCTCGCCGACACCTACGGCAACGTCCTGGCTCAGGCCTACGCGGGTTGGACGGGCCACTGGTGCTATCACAACTACCCCGACTGGGACATGGAACGCGAGTGTGTGATGCACCACATCACCAAGGCTCGATGCACCATGCTGAGCGGGGACACGGTTGGCGCCCGTCCCTTCAAGAACCACTTATTGGACAAAGTGGAGTCACCCATGCCGGGCATCTCTTGGAACATCATGGACCCGGCACTTGCAGACCATGAGTCCGGAGGAGCCTACAGCAAGGCGTTCGAGCTCTTCAATCTGGACCGATGGATCGATCCCAACGCTGGGACTCCGACCTCGCTTGATGACTGCGAAGGCACCGAATTGCCGTACTATGTCAAACCTGGCGCACCAGTGACGTATTTCAACGGCTTCGCCCTGTCCGGTGCCGTGTCGCTCTACAAGACCGCGCAGCTCTGGTATCGTTTCGTGACCACCTACGCGAGCGGTCTGGGCCAGCATCCCTGGGCGACCTTTGGCGCCAACTTCTCGGCGGCGGCCTGGGGCCTCTACTATGATGGGGTGCTGACGGCAAGCGAGCGGAACAAGGCGCTATATGCCTCCAGGGCGGCAGGTCATACAACAGGCAGCTCGACGATCCCTGGGCACTACGGCACGCGCTACCGTCAGGCAGCCTTCCGAAAGAACAACGAGACCTACCTCTTCTACGCTCGCCCTTCCAACAACCGGATCGTGTACCAAAGACAGCTTTCCAACGGCACCTGGACGACCCCTGTGGAATTCGCGAATACCAACGCCAGCACTACCATGGGTCTGGATGCCTACGACCTTGCGAATGGTGACACGCGCATCATCTTCCGCCACGCGGGCTCGACGAACGTGTACTACGTGATGGTCTATGCAGATGGAACTGTTCCGACTACCGTCTGGTCCTTCAGTTATCTGGGTTGCCCCCAGACTTCGACCTATGCTCCAGCGGGGATCGTGGACGCCGGCATCGAGTACGTCGTCACGACCTCGAGCATAGGCCACGTCAGTGTCACCCGAATTGGCACTTGCCAAACCAACGCGTCCACGGGCATCCCGACTGTGAAGGGAGTGTCGCTGGCCAAGTGGAACGGTAACATCTTCCTGGTGGGGACCGTTCAACCTGGGCAGGGCACCTGGTCGAATCACCAGTTTGTGGCGCGATACGACTCCTCGTTGAACCAATTCGTGCACCTTCCATCTTACCCCTTGCCGACACCACCGGATGAGAAGGGCTATGTGACCTGTGCCAGCTACAACTTGGGTAACTGCTTCGCCTATACCAACTCCTCAGGCACGACCCCCAACCTCTTCGGAGTGACGATGCCCTCAGGTCGCGAGTCCTTTGCTCGCCTCTACCTGGCGTGGGCGTCTCTGCCAGCCGACTTCCGTATGACCCGGCTGTGGGTAGACCAGGCTACCCGGAATCCCTCAAAACGAACCCGAATACTTCCCTTCGATTCCGGAGATGTGAGTAACCGCTCCGAGCCCGAGCTGCTCCAAGTAGGCAGCTTGCTCTACGTGTTCGAACATAACAAGCAGCATTTCATTTGGCTCTACTAGCTTCACTGGGGGAGGACACTATGAACAAACACCGAAGTACAATGACCCTACTCGGTTTCCTGCTGCTCGCCTCTTGCGGCGGCAGCTCGGAAGACGACAACAACAGTGCCCTCGGCAACAATAACAATGGGAACGGGCCGGTGGGCTGGTACGACTACCTGAACGAGTCAGCGACCTATGATGCGACCACGAACAGCGTGGAGGTCGTAGCCCTCTACGCGCCCGACGAGCCTGGGCTTGACTGCAACGCTCTTCCGGTGTCCGAGCTCCGCTACAGATTCGTCTGGCCCTCTCATAAAATAGAAGGATGGGGAGTTCATCTGTTCATGTTCGAGCATACTTCGATTTCTCGCGAGGAGTATCAGAGCAGGCGTGATGCCATGAATATTCACTACGCGCTGCAAGAGTTCGAGCTGCCCCCGGTCGGGTGGCTGCGGATCTATCATCGTAACAACGCGCCACTCTACTGGGGCCAGCGGATACAAGGACCGGAGGGAGAAGCTGTCGCGGTCTCTGAAGACGGAAGCAATATCTTCGCGATCTATCAGGATCTGGGAACATGCGGACAGGAAACCTGTGGTGACGGCCTTTGCGACGAAAGCGAGACACCAGAAACCTGTACTGTTGACTGTGGCTGCGGCGACGGAGTGCTCGCAGCCCATGAAGCATGCGACGGAACCAACCTACGTGGCCTTACCTGCACTGACTTTGGTTTCGAGCCCATCTTCCAGTATTGCGCCGGCTGTCAGTCAATCTGCTTTGTATGTCAACCCGACGTCTTCTTCTGCACACCTAGCGACACGTAGCAAGGCCTCTAGTGTGCTCCCACCTGCACGAGGCCCAGGGACACGCCGCGCGCCCTTCGCCGCCAGCGCCTATCCCAAGCGCGATCAAGCCTGGCCACGAGGGTGTCCTCGGAACACGTAAGGACGGCAGCGCACATCATGACAGGCTTCGCCTGTCGGGCGAAGCCTGTCGGGCGAAGCCTGTCGGGCGAAGCCATGAGGAGCATTGACCTCCGAGTTCCAAACACCGATGATTGTGCCATGCGCCGAGGGGCGCCGTGCGCTTCTACCACTGCCAATCGAGCAGACCGCCTGGGCGCTCCCCGCCTGGGCGCTCCAGGGTTGCCGCGCACCTCGCACCGGAGGCGACCGAGTCATCGAACCTGGACGTGGATGCCATGCGCTCTTCCAAGCCAACGATAATCCTTGCGGCCTTCCTGCTCCTTTGGGACTTCTGCACCGGGGCGCGCGCCGATGGCGCCGGCCTCGTGTATCAGTCCCCCGGGCAGGACGCCACGAGCCAGGTGAACGTGAGCTGGCACTCACCGAGCGCCGACGAGGTCCTGGAGCTCACCAAGGCGAGCGATCCGACCTACTCGAGCTCGATGACCTTTGGCGGCGCGGCCCTCTCGGTCTCCCAGGACACCACGACCTTCCCCTCCAATAGCTTCTACCGCTACCAGGTGACCCTCGACGACCTGGACAGTGGCTCCGACTACATCTTCAGGATCGGCCAGACGACCTTCACCCAGGACCATAGGTTCAGGACCGCCGGCGGTTTTGGCGAGTTCAGCTTCATCTTCATGAGCGACGTCCACGCCTACCCGCCCATCCAGAGCAGGGTGGACAGGGCCGTGGCCCTGGTTTCACGGGCGACCCAGATGGTCACGGACCTCGACTTCATCGTGTTCACCGGGGACCTGACGGCTCACGGCGCCAACTACACCCACTGGGAGAACCTGGCAGCCGCCCCCTTCGTGAGGGACTTCGCCATTGCCTCCACGCCGGGCAACCACGACTACTACGACACCTCGGCCGCGACCATCGACGATCGCTACTTCAACGCCGTGATCCACAACCCGGGGAACGGGGCCCCTCTGGCGCCGAACACCACCTACTGGTTCAGGTATAACGGCGCGATCTTCATCTCCATGAACACGGAGGCCAACTCCACGGCCCAGCTAGACTCGCAGCGCGCCTGGCTGAGGGAGGTGGTGGAGGCCAACCCGGCCCAGTACTACATCGCCTTCGCCCACAGAGCCTTCTTCGTGGGGAGCACAACCATCGTGGGAGGCGGGGAGGTCCGGAAGAGCACCACCAACTACAACCGCTTCGGTCCGCTGTTCGAGGAGCTGGAGATCGACCTCGTGCTGGCCGGGGACGATCACGTCTATGTCCGGACCAAGCCCATCTACGGCGGGGAGGTGTCCACGACGGACGCCGGGACGGTTTACATCACCGCGAACCAGATCGGCGACCGGGGGAGGATGGCCGCGAGCAGCCTGGGGACGTACGGCGCGGCGATCTACGGAGGCTCCACCGAGAGCAACTACGTCAGCTCGGTCTCCACCATCACCGTCACCGACACCGGCATCCACGGGCAGATGTTCGACGCCGACGGAGTGGTGCACGACAGCTACACCATCCCGGCCCGGCGGCCGCCCCTCGTCGATGACTTCGACCCGGAGGCCTACGTCAACGCCTTCTCGGCCCACGTCAACCCACCGGACCTCAGCCTCGGCATCCTCCGGTTTTTCGCAGAGGGTCACGAACGGGTCCGGCGGATAGAGCTCTTGGACGCCCAGGCTCCTGACGCGGTTTACGCGTCCTTCACCCCGGCCCCGGGCCAGACCGAGGAGCTCTTCGGCCCCCTCGTGCCGGGCCTGACCTATCAGCTCATCGTGGAGGTCTTCTTGAGGGACGGCACCACTAGGACGGCCGAGCTCACTCTCGTAAACCGCCTGGATCCCGGATCCTATGACCGCCTGCGGGTGGAGAGGGTGGAAGACGCGGTGCTCCTCCTCTGGGACAACCACCTGGTGGCGTCGGAGATAGACAGCATCGACGTGGGCGTGAACGAGGACTGGACGGCGAGCCTGCCCGGAGACGCCTCGGCTCTCGACATCACCGAAGGCGTCCGAGAGGGCTCGAACCTCGTCACCTTCAGCGTGATCGACCGCTACGGCGATCTCCTGTTCGCCGAGAGCCTGACCTACACGCACTCCGTCCAGCCCGAGCTTCGGCCCGAAGCGACAAGCGGCTGCTCGGGCTGCAGCTCTGCGGGCGCCCCGGGCTCCATGATCTTCATCGCCTTGCTCCTGCTGCTCGTGGCGCGGCGAAGAAGAGGCCGGTAGCGCCAGGCGAGGCGGACGGGGCTCGCTCCAAGGCGGACTCGGCCCCTTCGGGCTCCCTCGATCCTGGCTCCTCCCCCGCTCCTGGCCCCTCCCCCGCGCCCGGCTCCCCTCACCGTTGCGCCCGCTCCCTCCCTGGGGTACACCCGAGGCGCGATGTCGAACGACACCATCTTCCGGATGCTGCTCTGGGCCGTCGTGCTCAACGCCGCCCTCCTCCTGCTCCTCATGTGGCGGCGCGGGCTCCAGGGCCAGCGGGGCTACGCGCTGCTCATCGGCGCGGATCTCCTGCTCTCCGTGGCGCTCCTCGCGGCGAACCTGCACGATCACCCCCTCGCCATGGTGGCGGTGGGGGCCTTCGTGTTCCTGGCGGTGGTGCCCGGTCTCCTGAGAGGCGTGGCCGCCTGGGCCGCGCGCCGCGGGCGCTGGGGCCTCGCCATGCGGATAACGGGGCTGAGGGAGCTGCTCCAGCCAGGGGCGGGCATCGGGAGGGAGAAGCAGCTCCTCGCGTTTCTGCAGCGGGTCCAGGCGGGCGACACCGAGGCCTTTCTCCGAAGGCTGAAGGAAGAGGCGGTCGCAAACCAGGATCCAGAGCTCCAGGCCATGCTCCACGAGCAGATCCTCACCCTGCTCGCCCTGGAGAGGCGCTGGGAAGAGGCCGAGGCCTGGGCGGACGAGCGGGTCACCCCGGGCATGGTGGCCGCCCGCCCCCGGCTGGGGTCGGCCCTGATCCGCGCCTACGGCGAGCGAGGCCGCATGGACGCGGTGATCCGGGTCATGTACCTCGTGGAGGGGGGCCCAGGGGCAAGAGAGCCCGAGAACGCCGAGGTCGTCGAGCACTGCCGGATCATGGTGCTCGCCTTCACCGGCCACGCCGAGGTCCTCGAGGGGCTCCTCGGACGGACGGCTCCCGGCCCATTGCAGGCCAAGGTCCAGGCCTTCTGGCGAGGAGTGGCCTGGCACCAGGCGGGGGACGTCGGCCGCGCCAGGGAGTGGTTCCAGAAGGCCGAGGAGCTCCTTGGCCCCGAGGACGTCCGGGCGAGGGAGGCCCTGACGGCCCGCCGGACCCAGCTCCTCTCGGGCGCCTCGCCCGTCGCCCTGCCGGATCCAGAGCAGGCCAGGCGGCTGGTGGAGGCCATAGAGGACCGCGCCCGGACGCAGCCCGACCGCCCCGCCATCCGGCCAGCGGGACTTCGACGGACCCCGGTCACGCTGCTGCTCGTGGCGGTCAACCTGCTCGCCTACGGCCTGGTGTACTGGACTGGCCAGGAGGCAGACTCCAACCGGCGGCTCATCCAGGCGGGGGCGAGCCTGACCGGGGCCGTGAACGCTGGCGAGTACTGGCGCCTCGCCAGCGCGATGTTCCTCCACGCCGGTCTCTTCCACCTGGTGCTGAACTCCTTCATGCTCTGGTTCCTCGGCCGCTTCGCCGAGCAGCTCCTCGGGTCGATCCGGTTCTTCGCGGTGTACTTCGGCGCCGGCGTGCTCGGGAACCTGGCCTCCCACCTCTACCGCGACTACCCCGTGTCGGTGGGCGCCTCCAGCTCCATCTTCGGAGTGCTGGGGGCGACCCTGGCGGTGCTCGTGCTCTCCAGGGGAAAGGTGCCCGAGTCCTGGCGGCGCTTCAGGATGTTCTCCCGCGTCCTGGTGATCGGGCTCAGCTTCCTCCCTGGGCTCGACGTCAAGCAGATCGACAACTATGCCCACCTGGGCGGCCTCGCGGGAGGGAT
>JAVEWA010000315.1:0-7789 GCA_034004785.1 Polyangia bacterium | reverse complement strand
GCTAGTAGTTGGGTAACAACCAGCCTGACAGAGAGGCACGCCCCGTTCTACCCTGGGGCTATCGACCTACCGCCTACGCCCCGCGCGCACCGCGGCTCCCCCTACCGCGTAGCGGTTTCGTCCAACTCGATAGGATGGAGCATCCTTTGGCGTTATGTCCCGGCAATGGGTGCGCTGTCGCCGCGCATGGGCCCGGTGTCGGGCCACAACTCGATAGGATGGAGCATCCTTTGGCGTTATGTCCCGGCAATGGGTGCGCTGTCGCCGCGCATAGGCCCGGTGCCGGGCCACAACTCGATAGGATGGAGCATCCTCTTGAGATATGTCCCGGCAATGGGTGAGGTGTCGCCGCGGGCGGGCTGGGCAGGATCAACGATGGGTCTTTGGCTTGACGAATTTGTGTTCCCCAAGCCAGCGTACACGGAAGCCCCCCACCTATCCAACTAACACTCGTGTCGTCTAGAGGATGACGAGGAGCCCGGCCAAGGCGCTTCGGGCGCGACCCTTAGCTGGAACTCTCGGGAATTCCTCGGGCCCGGCTCGAGGTGCGGGCACCTTCGAGGATCTGCACCCCCCTTGACCGACCCCTTGACCCGGAAGGCCCCCTCGGACAGACTCTCGAACGATGCTTCCCACGATGCTCGTTGCCTGGGCCCTTCTAGCGACGCAGACGCCGGTGGCGCGCCCAGATGCCGTTTCGGGTCGAGTCCTCATGGTGTCGGGCTCCGCCGAGATCCGCCGAGGCCGGGTGGGACCAGCCAGGTTCCAGGCCACACAGGCGGCCCTCCTCGATGCGGTCTGGCAGCGGGCCGCAGCCCTGCTGGCCCCGGAGCACCGCAAGGAGACCCTGCGCCGCAGTATGGGAGTGAAGGTCAGAGAGCTGATTGCGCGCTATCGGACGCGCAAGGTGCTCCGGGAGGCCAAGACCGTGACGGTGCGCCTGGAGGTGACCGTGGACGAGGCGGCGCTCAGACGGCGCCTTGCCGCCCTGGGGATCCCCCTTCTGGCCCCGGGTGTGCTACTTGTGGCCCACTGTGACTCTGGTCCCATGGGCGAGGCTCTCACCGCCGCCCTCGCCTCTTCGGGCATCCGCGCCGTGCCCGCTCCATGGAGCAGCGCGACCACTCCCGCCCATGTCGCGGAGGTCCGGGCGCGGCCGGAGGCGGCCCTGGCGAAGGCGCGTGAGGCGGAGACGAGCGCTGCTCTCGTGGCCAGCTGCCACCCCGAGCCGGGCCAGGCAGTGGCCCCTCGGGTGACCTCGGCGCGTATCAGAGTCCTCGTGACCCTGCACGGAGCTCGCGCCGCCTCGCCAACCATCTGGCAGCAGGACGCGAGCGCAACCTCCCTCGGCCCCGACGCAGCCTCGGCCGCCCGCGAGGCCCTCAAGAGGGCGCTCTCCCGGCTCGCTCGCCCGCTCGCCACTGAGCTGCCGCGGCAGCTCCCCGCCGGGCCCAGACGGGCCCTGCGCCTGCAGATCCTCGGGGCCCTGCCCCTCCAGGCAGCCCTTGGGCTGGCCGGGAGCTTGCCCCGGGAGGCGCCAGGCGTCGAGGCGGCCCATCCGGATCGTTTTGGCCGGGGTGAAACCTGGCTGAAGGTGTACACCACCTTGGACGTCTCGGGCCTGCGTCAGGCCCTTGGCAGAGTCACGCCTCCGCCCGGATTCACCCTCTCGGCGCAGGTAGTCCAGCCCGGAGGCCAGCTGGCCTTGTCCGCCCGCCTGTCGGAGGAGAATCCATGAGCCCGAGACCCTTGCCAAGACCCGAGGCAACCAATCTTCCGCCCATAGCTCGACGCGCACCGGCAGGCCTCGGCTCCTTCGCCGCCCTGGTCCTTCTCTTCGCCATCTGCCTCTCCGGGTGCAACTGGCTGACCGGCCCGCGAAGCCAGGATCAGCCGCGCCAGGGGATCATCCTGAAGGTGGACCGCCACAAGGCGGCCCTCTACATCAACGACCACGCCATCACGCTCCTGTCGGCCCGAAAGCCCAACGTCATCGGCCTGGAGCCAGGCAAGTACCGCGTGGCTGTAAAGAAGGCCGGTTATTTCACCCGCTACTTCGATGTGCGGGTCGCAAGCAAGCGTTTCGAGCACCTGGAGGCGCGCCTGCCCCCGGAGCTGGACTGACCCGGCGGCGGATCCCGGCGCGGGACTTACCCGGCGCTGGGTCCCGGCGCTGCTCTGCCGCGACGGGCCCCGAGCCCTGCCATCCGACTTGGAGAAGAAATCAATGCAGGACGCCATCGGACGGGCGGCCAAGCTGCTCAGGGAAAGAGGCCGCGCCATCGCCCTCACCGGAGCAGGCATCAGCGTCGACTCCGGCATCCCGGACTTCCGCTCCGCCGAGGGCCTGTGGTCCCGATACGACCCCATGGAGTACGCCACCATCGACGCCTTCGAGCGGGACCCCGCCAAGGTCTGGCGCATGGTGCGAGACCTCGAATCGCTGGTGACAAGCGCCGAGCCCAACCCGGGACACCTGGCCCTCGAGGAGCTGGAGCGACAGGGGCTGCTCGAGGCGGTGATCACCCAGAACATAGACGGGCTGCACCAACGGGCGGGCTCGCGGAAGGTCGTGGAGCTGCACGGCAGCGCCGATCGTCTGGTTTGCCGTTGCGGTCTGCGCCTTGGAGCGAGCGAGTCTCCCCCCGGGGAGGTCCCCCGCTGCCCCGCCTGCGACCGGGTGCTCAAACCGGACGTGATCTTCTTTGGCGAGGCCCTCCCCCAAGGGGCGCTCAGGAAGGCCTTCGAGTACGCCGCCTCATGCCGGGTCGTGCTGGTGGTGGGAACCTCCGCCACGGTGTCGCCCGCCTCGGAGCTGCCCCTCTTGGCCCTCCGGGCTGGCGCCTCCCTCGTGGAGCTCAACCTGGAGCGCACCGGCCTCTCGCAGCTCTGTCAGCTCCGTGTGCCTGGCCCATCGAGCGTTACCCTACCCGCCATCCTGGAGGCCCTCGGTCAAACCTGAGCCACTCCAATGGCCCAGACCGACGGGACCTTCGTGGCCCAGAGCCGATCTCCCCTTCCGCTGCTCAGGCCTTGGCCTTCTCCTCACTTCGAAGCACCACCCGGGTGATCTCGGCCGTGGAGCCGAGCCTGAGGGGCGGCCCCCAGAACCCCGTGCCCGAGCTCACGTAGATCCAGGTCCCCTTGTGGCGCGCCAGCCCCCTGACGTAGGGCTGCTGCAGGTGCACCAGAAGCTCCATGGGCCAGATCTGGCCACCATGGGTGTGCCCGGCCAGCACCAGGCCCACTCCGTGCCTGGCGGCGGCGTGAACCGAGCGCGGCTGGTGGGCGAGCAGTACCGCGGCTCTCCGGGGATCCCGGCCCGCGAGGGCCCGGTCGGGGTCGTGGACATGGCCAGGGGCCATCCGACGTGCGTTGTAGTCGTCCACGCCCGCCAGATCGAAGGTGGCTCCGTCCCTGCTGATGGCCACCCGCTCGTTCCTGAGCACCCGTACGCCGAGCTTTCCGAGGTGGGCCACCCACTCCGGGGCGCCGCTGTAGTACTCGTGGTTGCCCGTGACGAAGTAGGTGCCATGCCTGGGTTTCAGCTCCGCGAGACAAGCAAGGTCGGACTCGAGCTGGCCAACCGTGCCATCCACCAGATCCCCGGTGATGGCCACAATATCGGGAGATAGGGAGTTGACTCTCTCCACCACCTCCTTCAAGAACACCCCGCTCCTGTTCACCCCGATGTGCAGGTCCGTCAGCTGAACAATCGTGAAGCCGTCCAAGGCCCGCTGAAGCCTGGGCAGCGGCACCTCGACGCGTTTCACCTCCAGACGCCCGAGAGCCTGCCGTAGAGCGTAGGCCGCCGAGCCGGACGCCAGGGCCAGCGCCCCGCCTGCCACCGCGCGGGCGAAGAGCCTCCGCCTGCCCGGATCCGCGAGGCCTTGCGTGCCGAGAAGCTTGGAGGAGCCCCAGAGGATCAGCCTCGCCCCCTCAGACGCCAGGAGCAGCCAGACGAGGAGGAACATCATCCCCATCCACACAAACCAAGGCTGGAGCAGAACCCTGGCCCAGGTCATGGGGAGAGCTCGTTGAAGGAGCATGGTCAAGGGCAGCCCAGCGGCCAGGACGATCAGGGCCAGGCGCACGGTCGCCCTGAGCCTCGACGAGAGCTGGGTATCCACCGCCAGCCTGCGATACATGTAGTAATGCACTCCCACCACCAGGGAGGTCATGAACACGAGGAAGAAAAGGCCGTAAAGGAGCCTGATCATTGCTTGCTCAGTCTCGTCTCCCTCCAAGCGCGACAAGGAGCGAGAAGGGTCCCCTAAGTTAACTCCTGTCCAGCGCGGGCGCAAGCCCCCCCAGACCAGATAGCCCTGTCACGAGGCCTCGACCATATCCGCCTCCGGTCGGCCTGAGCGGTCTTCCATACCTTCCGAGCCATCACCAGGCGAGCCACTACCTGGCAGGCCAAGTGTCCGTCAGGGCTGACAATCAACGGAAGAGCGCCGGATGCAGAAAGGGCAGGAAGCGTTTGAGAACCACGGGGACGTCCTTGTCCACGCGGCCCTGGACCGTGATGACGCTCGGCGGCTCGGCGCCCATCGCCAGGAGCCGGTCCGGCCGGAGCCCCGCTGCCGCCTGGGCGATTGCTCCGGCGTCTGGCTTTCCGGCCCGGAGCGAAAGGTGAGCCCGCAAGAAGGCCCGAGCCGCGGGGGGAGCGGCGAGCCTGCGCTCCATGATTCCCGCCGCCTTCAATGCACCAGCCTGGGCAGCGCGGCACACGGACCTCAGGGCGCCGCCCTCCCGCTGAGCTTGCCGCACGGCGGCGACGAGCTGATCCGTCAAGGCCTTCGCGGCCGCGCCCCGGGCCCGGGAGCGTGCGGCCTCGGCGCTGCGCCCGAGCTTCTCCAGGTGCAGAGCATAGGCCAGGTGATAGCGCTCGTTTGCCGGGTTCAGGGCCGTCGCTGCGCGGAAGGACTCCGCTGCCTGCGCGTCCTCTCCCCTTCTTGCGTGGGACCTGGCCACTCCGAAACGCGCGGACGCCAGGCCCTGCTGCCTCGCCAGGGCGTAGCGGTAGAAGAGCTCGGCCTGCGAGTAGGAGCCGGACTCGAAGTGCAGATCGCCGAGTCTCGACAGGTTCAGGGCATGGGTTGGCTCCTCGCGCACCGCCCGCTCGAGGTCTTGGCGGCCCTCGTCGCTCCTACCGAGCAGGAGATATGCCTCCGCTCTGGATGCGCGGAGCGGCGCCGCCTCGGGGTTCCTGGCTATGCCCCGTGTGAGCAAGCGGATGGCCTCGGGCACATCGCCCGTCACCAGGGCGACGTCGGCCAGGCGCAAGAGCACCGCCGGGTGCTCGGGCGACAGGCGCCCGGCCTCGCGATAGTACTCCTCGGCCTGCCTGAAGCGCCTCGTGGCCCAGAGCAGGTTCCCTGCTGTGAGGAGAGCCGAGGCGGGCTGCGGGAAGTCCTTCAGCAGGTGGACCACCGCGTCCGCAAGGCCCGCCACAGCGTCGGGAAAAAGCCAGGGGTCGAGCAGATCGCAACGGACGCGGGCGAGCCGACGAAGCGGGTCCGCAGCTTGCCCAGCCTGGCCCAGGCGCCTCGACAGCAGGGCCTGAAGCAGGAGGGTCCTCGGGCGATCTCCTCCGAGGGTGGACAGATGATGAAGGGCCTCCCGGGCCTCGTCCAGGAGGCCTCTCTTCAGAGCGAGCGCCGCGCGCCAGTAGTGGACCTCCAGGAAGGTCCCGGGCTGCCGGGCTCCCTGCTGGAGCGTCCTATGGGCGCCCACCTCATCGCCCACGAGGAGCTGACACATGGCGGTGGCGGTCGCAAGGGCGGCAGAGTCCGCTCTGCCCCTGTGGGCAGAAAGCCCGGACAGGGCGGCGCGAGGGCGACCCTGGGCCACGTCCGAGGCTGCCCTGAGGGCGACCTGCCAGAGCTCACGGCGCGGCAGGCTCTCCTCGCCGGCGCCCTGGGCCCCGGCCTTCGGAGAGGCCCCCCTTACCGGGGCACCCCACGCGGGAGGACTCCCCCCTGCCATGGCGAGAGCAGCCAACACGACAGGGAGGAAAGCGGCGCCCCCGAGCAAGCGGCGCGATGCAGGCATGACAAGACCGCTATAAATCAAGATCCCACCATGACGACGAAGCGAACGCGATTGGCCTCGATACCGTAGGCGAGGTCCACTCCAAGGGTGCCGAAGGAGATCCCCTTGATGTACACCCGCAGCCCGGCGCCGATGCCGTTGTGCCAGGAGCGCAGGTCCCCTGGGCCAGGGGTCCCGGCCAAAAGCACCCTGCGGAAGTCTCCCTCTTCTCGCAGGGTCGCGTCCTCGGCGCCTCCCTGGCGGAAGAACAGCCAGGCCGTATCCCAAAATGCCACTGCTCGAACCATCAACCAGCCCACGTGGAACAGGTGGACCTTGTATTCCACCGTGGCCCTCGCCAAGGAGTCTCCCACGAACTGCTGGGACAAGAAACCCCTGAGGTCCGTCCCTCCCACCCTGGGCTCCCTGAAGTAGGGGGCGTTGTGGGTCTGCCAATACTCCATGTGCCAAGAGAGCACGTGCCTGGCGCCGAAAACGGCGCTCTTGGCAAAGGACAGGGCGTGATCGTACTGGGCCTTCCAGGTGACGTAGTCGAAGCTGCCGCCCAGGTGGCGGTGGTTCACCGACAGCTCTCCATCCACCTTGAAGCCGTCCTCCATGCCGTGCACGCTGCGCATCCTCGAGACATCGGCAAAGAGGACGAACCCGGCGTCCCGCCGCCAGCGCCAGAACTTGCTCCCCTGTCCGGTGTGGTCCACCCAAAGGCCGTGATCCCCCAGAAACGCCTCGGGGCCCACGTACCATGACGCCCCCAGCAGGGACGGATCCAGCCCCTCGTAACCAGTGGGACACCGCTGGAAGGTCCGCTGATCGATGGGGCTCGAGCGCAGGCAGAGGGGCTCCTCGCTGTCCACGAGCCCGAAGCGATAGCGCAGCCCGGTGGTGACCCAGTCGAACCAGCGGTACTTCAGCTCCAGCTCGGTGGAGAAGCGCTGGAAAACCTGCTCCCTCAGCAACATCCCCCGGCGTATCCCCTTCTCGGTGGGGTCGTAGTCCTTGAAGATGCTCCTGGAGTAGCCAACCAGGGTCCCCCATCCCCATGGTGAGAACATGATGTTCGGATCCGTGTAACGGACCGAGACCCGCTGCGCCTCGGTGTTGTACCCGAGGTACACGCGGAGCTGCTTGCCAATGCCGCCCAGGTTTCGGTCCCCGAAGGCCACGGACCCGCCATAGCGCCCGTCGGTGTAGCTGAAGTTCGGGGCCACGAACCAGGTGATCTTCTCCTTCACCGACAGGAACAGGTTCACCGCGTTCGGCCGCTCCTTGGACACCTCCCAGTTGACGTCCGCGGAGCGCACGAAGCCACTGCTCAAGAGGTCGCGCTGGATCCGGTCCCTCAGCTCCAACGTGAAGGGCTTGCCGACTGGAACCCGCGCCGCATCGAGGAGCACCTCCTTGGCGGTCTTCTTGTTGCCGAGCACCCGCACCCCCTCGATGGTGAAGCCGATGCCAGGGCTCTTGGCTGGGTCGATGTCCATCATCCTCGGAGGTGGCTCTCCGGGCCGAGCCGGCCCGGCCCCGGCTCGCGCCGGCCCGGCCCCGGCTCGCCCCGGCCCGGGCCGCGGCTCTCCGGCGGAGCCAGGATCTCCCGAGCCCTCTGGCCGGCCCCAGGGCATGAGCGTCCGGGGCCGATCGGGACGCGCCTTCCCCCGGGGAGGCGCCCCGGGCGGAGGTCCAGCGCCCGGCCTTCGGGGCTCGGCGGGACGCGCTCCCTCGGCGGGACGCGCTC
>JAVEWA010000314.1:0-7835 GCA_034004785.1 Polyangia bacterium | reverse complement strand
ACCACGATGTCAGCGACGTGCTGGGTCTCGGCCTCTGGCACCGCGAGGATGGCCACGGACACGCCCAAGTCCTTGGAAACCGATCTGAACCTGTCTATCCGGTGGCTCGGGATGCCGTGGAGCACCCGGTCGGTCTTTTCCTGGTTGGCGTCGAACAGGGCCACGACGCTCATGTCCTGGTGATGCTGCTGGAAGTAGTTGATGATGGCCTTTCCGAGGTTCCCCACTCCCACGACTGCGACCCGGTGTTTCGCCACGGGACGAAAGAGGGCTTCGAGCCGCTGTGCCAGAGCTCGCACCGGGTAGCCGTAACCAGGCCGCCCGTTCGCGCCAACCTGCACGAGGTCTCTGCGCACTAGCGACGCCTCGCACCCGCACAGCTTGGCCATCTGGCTGGAGCGCAGGTACTCTGGAGGCTCGGCTCGGCCCACCATCTCTCCGAGCACCCTCCGCAGAACCGACAGCCGGCCCACGGCCCTGGGAGAGAGGCTCGGTTCGGTCACCTGCGGGGCTCCGTCAGGGCTTGTGAATACTTTCACAGGGACATCCTCAAAACCTGAGCTCATGATCTGGAAGGGATATACCTGGCAGCCAAGTGCCTGTCAATTGATATGTGAAATGTTTCACGAGGCCAAGATGGATACCAAGTTGCGAGCAAACGAGATGTTATATTTGTGAATATGTGCAGGGTATTCTGAGTCGGACGGAGTACATTGTAATCACTGTACTATTCCAGGCACAGTGTAGGAGTTGAAGTCCGCGGAGCTTTGGGAATGCATGTGATCGCGAGCCAGAAGGACCCTGCCGAGGCCCTCTCCAAGTGCGCCGGCATATACGGCAGCTTTGCCGAGGCCACGAGGACATGATGGGCTACGTAGGCACGGGCAATTACCCCATGGTGGGCGCGTCCGTGGCGGTCGCAGTGGCCGTGCAGGAAGCGGTGAAGTAGGGCCCGCCTCTCCCGCGCCCAAATACCTCATGTTTGAAATGCCTTGGCGGCTGCCGCTCCAGTCCGGAAAATATTCGATTGACGCCGGGCTTAGATGTCACTAGATTCCTATCTCCAAAACGCTATCAGATAGGAGTCATTGTGAAATTACCGAGGAGCGAGGTCGCGAGAAGGCTCGAAGGCTTCGAGGCGGCTGCCAGGGCGGCCCGGGTGAAGCTGACCCACCAGCGTCTCGAGATCTTCCGGGAGGTCGCCGCCAGCCTGGAGCACCCCGACGCGGAGACCGTCTTCCGGTCGGTCAAGGCTCGGATGCCGACCGTGTCTTTAGACACGGTGTACCGTACCCTCTGGCTGGCCAAGGATCTCGGGCTCCTCTCCACGCTGGGCCCGAGGCACGAGAGCGTCCGTTTCGACGCGAACCTCTCGCACCACCACCACTTCGTTTGCCTCGGCTGTGGGCAGGCCAGGGACTTCGAGAGCGAAGAGCTGGACTCGCTGGACGTGCACGAGGCGGTCGAGATGTACGGCAGAGCCACCGCCACCCACGTGGAGGTACGGGGCATCTGCAACAACTGTGAAAAGGCAGCGGCTCCGAATCCGCGTTCCGAGGCGCGGAGGAGGCCGTGAGGCCATAACCAAGGAGGAGAAGCACAGATGAAAGAGAAAAAGAAGCTCACCACCGCGGCGGGAGCCCCCGTCGCAGACAACCAGAACGTCCAGACCGCGGGCCCCAGGGGGCCACAGCTCCTTCAGGACGTCTGGTTCCTGGAGAAGCTCGCCCACTTCGATCGTGAGGTGATCCCCGAGCGGCGGATGCACGCAAAGGGCTCGGGCGCCTATGGCACCTTCACGGTGACCCACGACATCACGCGGTACACCAAGGCCAAGATCTTCTCCGAGGTCGGCAAGAAAACCGAGCTCTTCCTGCGCTTCTCCACCGTGGCGGGCGAGCGGGGCGCGGCCGACGCCGAGCGGGATATCCGGGGCACGGCCATTAAGTTCTACACCGAGGAGGGGAACTGGGACCTGGTGGGAAACAACACTCCGGTCTTCTTCCTGCGGGATCCACTGCGCTTCCCGGGGTTGAACCGCGCGGTCAAGCGCGACCCCAAGACCAACCTGCGCAGCGCGAAGAACAACTGGGACTTCTGGACCTCCCTGCCCGAGGCCCTGCACCAGATCACCATCACCATGAGCGAGCGCGGCATCCCGGCGAGCTACCGCCACATGCACATGTTCGGGAGCCACACCTTCAGCATGATCAACGCCCAGAACGAGCGCCACTGGGTTAAGTTCCACTTCCACACGCAGCAGGGGATCAAGAACCTCACGGACGCAGAGGCCGAGGCGATCGTCGGGAAGTGCCGTGAGAGCCACCAGCGCGACCTCTACGAGGCCATCGAGAAGAAGGACTTCCCGCGCTGGAAGCTGTTCATCCAGGTCATGCCCGAAAAAGACGCGGCCAAGATGCCCTACAACCCCTTCGACCTCACCAAGGTCTGGTACCAGAAGGACTTCCCGCTGATCGAGGTCGGTGTTCTCGAGCTCGACAGGAACCCGGAGAACTACTTCGCGGAGGTAGAGCAGTCCGCCTTCAACCCCGCCGCCGTGGTGCCGGGCATTGGCTTCTCGCCCGACAAGATGCTCCAGGGGCGCCTCTTCTCCTATGGCGACGCTCAGCGCTACCGCCTGGGCGTCAACCACCACCTGATCCCCGTAAACGCGCCGCGCTGCCCCGTGCACAGCTATCACCGGGACGGCGCCATGCGCGTGGACGGAAATCAGGGCGCGACCCTGGGCTACGACCCCAACTCCTACGGGGAGTGGGAGGACCACCCGCACCACCGCGAGCCGCCCTTGGCCTTGGATGGAGCGGCGGACAGCTACCCGCAGGACGAGGACTACTACACCCAGCCCGGGAAGCTATTCCGCCTGATGTCCCCCGCCCAGCAGCAGGCGCTCTTCGAGAACACCGCGAGGGCCATGGGTGACGCCCCCAAGGAGATCAAGATCCGCCACATCGGCAACTGCAAGAAGGCCGATCCAGCCTATGGCGAGGGAGTGGCCAAGGCCCTCGGCATCCCAATGGCCGAGGTGAAGTAGCCGGGGCCGCGCGCCCCGCCCTGCCCCATCGCCGACTCGCCGATACAGGGAGAAACTGCCTCCCGGTCTCATGGGCAGATCGGGAGGCTGCCCAGGGTCTCCCAGCACGCGGGGGGCAGAACCACGCGGTAGGTGTCCACAGTCCCGTCGCCCCCTGGCCAGTCCGCCCTAGGGGGAGGCGCAGTCGGGGTCGTCCCAGTCCGTGAGCCCGTCCTCGTCGTTGTCCCTGCCATCGGTGCAAAGGAGCTCGGTCTGGGGCACCAGCACGCAGACCATGTCGGTGAAGGAACGGGGCGGCGGGTCGGCCCTCCGGGAGACTTGGATCTCGCCGAAGTTGGAGCTCACGCAGCGCTCCTGGTAGTTGATGTGCCAGCAGGCCTCCACCGGGAGACTCGAGTCCCGCTTGGCCGGGTGGCCGCTCGCATAGGCCAGGGCCGGATCCTGGTTGCCTTGGCAGGAGCCCTGCGGACAGACCTCCAGGCAGGGCGGCAAGTCCGCCCGGCTCTCCTCGGCAGTTCCGCGCTGGAACACATCCTGGAGCCGGCAGGTGGGGAGGCACTGGTCATTGCCCGCGTAGCCGTCGGCGGGGAGACCGAACTGCGCGCCCGGATCAGAGCAGCCCTTGAAGGGGGTTGGGGGGCACTGGGGCGCGAGGCCGCCGATGATCTTGTCGGCGACGCCCTGCAGGGCGTCGGTGTAGGTCGCCGAGCAGATTGAGCTGAAGGCCCAGGAGAGATCCTCGGGCTGGTTGAAGGCGTCCACCAGGGCCCGCAAACGCACGCCGGGCACTGCGCCGCCACGCTCGGTGGAGCAGGAGAACGCCACCTCGGGCTGGCTGTATTCATCCAGGCCCACCGTGACCTGCTGGTTCGTGACCGGCCCGGCGATGGCTGCCACCACTAGCATCTGCGGGTCCTTCATCTGCTGGAGGAAGTTGACGTACCGGCTCACCGGGTGCAGCAGCGCCCCGGCGTCCTCCCGGGGCTGGCAGTTGGTGCGCAGCCCCTGCAAGGTGCGGCCCGTCTGGTCGCACTGGATGCCGAACTCGAAGCAGCGGAAGCTGGTGAGGGGGCCGAGCTGCGAGTTGATGTCGGTCTGGCTGTTGTCATAGAGCTGCGGGTTGGAGGCCGAGCAGTCGTCCTCGTCGGTGATGAACACCACTGCCAGGAAGGCGTTCTCGCGGACGAAGCCGCTGTTCGCGGTACTGGCCGAGTCGAGGGCCTTGTACATGGCCTCGAGAGGCTGCTCGAAGCCGCAGCCCTGGGTTCCGAGACCCGCGATGCAGGAGAAGACATCCTCCAGATCCTGGCCTTGATAGTTCCGGCAGCGGGGGCAGCCGGTGGCCGCATCGATCGCCAGGGAGGTGCTGGGCTCGTGGGCGCAGTTGGCCTCCTGGCAGCCGTGGGCCGAACAGATCCCCAGCTCGTCCTTGCTGATCTCGCAGGCCTGTGGCTCCACGTCCACCACGTAGGGCGCGCCAGTGGGGTTCACGCAGCTCCCGGTGAGAAGTCGCCCGCCGTCTCCTCCAGCCTGCTCGCAGAAGGTGATCGGGAAGGGGCTCGTGCCGAGGTCCGTCGATGTCACCCCCAGATGCACGTTGGGCAGGCCGCCCTCCATGGCCCTCAGCTTCTGCATCAGAGCCGAGAACTGTGCCTGGAGCAGGATCTGCTCGTCCAACATGGAGCCCGAGTCGTCTATCACGAAGAGCAGGTCCACATCCCGCTCCAGGCTCTGGGGCAAATCGATGTCGATGAAATAGTTGGGCTCGGGTTGGGCGTTCTTCATAGGGCGGTCGAGACATGCCAGGGTGAAGACCAGCATGAGCGCTGTCAGGCCGAATCCGAAGCACCTCGCGATAGTCTTTTGCAGTGCGGTCTTCATGGGGACCTCCTTCCTTGGGTGCCGAACCATCGGCTTGGGTCCACCACGATGTCCTGCAACCGCCGTTCCAGCTCCAGCGCGGAGCATGGACACCCTCCCCAGCTCTCCCCTGCCCCCGTTGCTTTCCTCACGATCTGGGCCGGGCGCCCGAGATTCGCGTGGCCCTCGAACCACTCGGCGTGACAACTTCGTTGTCGCCTCCCCTGGATCCAGTCTCCAAGGTTGTCGGGCGCAGAGCCAGTCCAGCTCGACGTGCAGAGCACCGCCTCGAAGGGCTCTCCGAGATTGAGCAGGCATGGGCCTTCCACTCGCCCTTGGGCAGCAGTCGAGGCCTACTCGCTATTTCGCAATCTAAACGGAGCCAAGGCGCGTTCGAGGATGCCCAGGCAATGGGCGATTGCCACCCCGTAGTTGGTTATGGGCACGCCCGCCTCCCGGCACCTGAGGATCCGGGAGAGCACCTCCCTCCGGTTGGTCATGCAGCCGCCGCACTGGATCACCAGGCGATAGGGCGACAGGTCGTCTGGGAAGTCCCTGCCCGCCACCGTGTCGAAGGCGAGCTCGGCGCCACTGCGCTCGCGGATCCAGCCTGGGAGCTTGACCCTTCCAATGTCCTCTTCGATTGGGTGGTGGGTGCAGGACTCGGCCACGAGCACCCGGTCGCCGGAGCGCAGCCCATCTATGGCGAGGGCACCGGCCGCCTGGGTCTGGAGGTCGCCCCTGTGACGCGCCATTAGGATGGAGAACGAAGTCATAGGCACGGTCTCTGGGGTGAGCTCCGCCACCCGGCTGAAAGCCTGGGAGTCGGTGACGACCAGGGCCGGCGGCCGGCCGAGGGATGCGAGGGCGCCGGCGAGGCCTCGATCCTGGACTACCAGCGCCAGGGCGTCGTGATCCAGGAGGTCCCGGATCGCCTGAACCTGCGGCAGGATGATGCGCCCCTTGGGCGCCTCCTTGTCCACTGGGATCACCAGGACCGCCACCTCCCCCGGGGGCACCAGGTCGTGGAGCAGGGGCGGTGCGTTGACGAAGTCGCCGGGCGCGCTCTCGAGCAGGGCCTCGCGTAGCTCTGGCAGACCATCGCCCCGGGTGGCCGACGTGGACACCACGACAAGCCCTGCCGCACGCAGCTTCACCATGAGCTCGGGCGGAACAGGCTGCAGATCCACCTGGTTGGCCACGGCGAGGACCGGCGCACCGCGCTCGGCGAGGGCCGCCACGAGCTCGTCCTCGAAGGATCCCCAGGCAGCGCCCGTGAAGATCACCAGGCCGAGATCGGTCCGGTCGAGCACCCGGTGTGTCCGGGCCACCCGCTGCGCGCCTAGGGCCCCCTCGTCGTCGATGCCAGCGGTGTCGATGAAGAGGACCGGCCCGAGGGGCAGGAGCTCCATGGGCTTCTCGACCGGATCCGTGGTGGTGCCCGCCTCTGTGGACACAATTGACACATCCTGGCGCGTGAGGGCGTTCAAGAGCGACGACTTGCCCACGTTGCGGCGGCCCAGCAAAGCGATGTGGAGCCTCAGCCCGCGTGATGCCTTCATGAAACCTCTTCCCTCTCCATCCTTACTCGGTAGCTGGGCGATGTGCCGGGTCCCGAGCCCGCGTAGCGGCCAATCGACGAAAGAAGCCTCATGAGCTCCTGGTGCGCCGCGCCCACCGGAATAGGTTCCGATGCTTTATCCGGGTAGATCTCATAGTGGGCTCTCACCTCTGCTGGCGTCAGGTTCGGCATGAGCACGTTGCCGCCTCTCTGAAGCCCAAGGCCCCGCGCATCCTCGCCGCCGGAGATGGCTAACGCCGTGGTCACGGGCAGGTTCGCGTCCGGCCGGAGGAGCCGGCTGAGGGCGAGAACACGGTAGGTCACCTCCTCGTCTGCAGGAACTTGTTCTGGCCCAGTCTCGCTCACCCGACCGAGGGGCGTGTCCGGGTGGGCAATGAAGGGCCCAACGCCGATCATGTCGAGCTCGAGCTCGCGGAACCTCTCGAGGTCGCAGGCGAGGTCCCCCCAGGTCTGTCCTGGAATACCGACCATGACGCCGGAGCCCACCTCGTACCCCAGGCGTCGGAGCGCCTCGAGCAGGTCGAATCGATCTGGGAGCCCCGGACCCAGGGGCGGGTGGATCCGTGCGTAGAGCTCTGGGTTGGACGTCTCGAAACGAAGGAGATATCGATCCGCGCCGGCCTCGCGAAGGACCTCCAGCTCCGCCTCGGAGCGCTCGCCCAGGCTCAGCGTCAAAGCCAAAGCCGTCTCGACGCGAAGACGCTGCACGAGCTTCGCGAGTCGGCCAGACGTGAGGCCAGGGTCCTCGCCGGACTGCAAAACGACAGTTCCGAAGCCCAGATCCGCGGCCAGCTTGGCCGTGGCTACGATCTCGTCGTCGTTGAGCCGGTATCGCTGCACGGCGTGGTTGGGCGCGCGCAGGCCACAGTAGGCGCAACGTCTGACGCAGTGGTTGGAGATCTCGATGAGGCCCCTGAGCTCCACCGAGTCGCCCACCCGGGCACGGCGAAGGTCATCAGCGGCCGCGAAGAGCCTTTCGAGGCGGCGCGGGTCCGTCTCGCGAAGCCAGGAGACCAAACCAGAGTGGTCGAGCTTCCCAAGCTCGTCACAATGAGGGCGTTCCAGGTCGGTGCCAGGGATTGGCGGGCGCGGTGGAGACACGCTCAGCCGCATGGGGCAGCCTTAGCACAGGACGTCGCGGTGTCCTGCTGTAACTCTCTCCAGCATCCGCGCCGTGCGGCTCCGTATCTCTGGGGCGATGCTGCAGAGAGCCTCGTCGATCAGCCTCTCACCCACTACACGGGTACCAACGGATGCGTAGTCTTCGAGGTACTCCTTGAAGGTGGTAAGGCCGTTCGGTTCGCAGTGGCAGCGGATCTCGCCCGGCCTGGCGAGATCCAT
>JAVEWA010000313.1:0-7835 GCA_034004785.1 Polyangia bacterium | reverse complement strand
GAGGTCCGCTTCCCCGATCTGGAGGAGTCCGAGCGGAGGCTCTCCTACTTCTACGACACGCTTCAGCGCCTGGAGGATCTGCTCGGCGGCGCCAAGGAGCCCGGCCCGGGCCCGGTGGTGGAGGGAGTCGCCGCGGCCGGGGGCGCCTTCGACGAGGCCATGGACGACGACTTCAACACCGCCGCGGTCCTGGCGCCCGTCGGCGACCTGTTCAAGCTGGCAAATCGCCTCCTCGAGGATCCTCGCTCCGCACCAAAGGCCGATCGGATGCGGAGCCTCTTCCGGCTCAGGGCGGAGATCAGGAGAGTCGGGGAGACCCTCGGGTTCTGGCAGGAGGCGCCCGAGGCCTATCTCGGCCGCACCCGCGTGGCCTTGGCCGCTCGCCGGGGCGTGGATCCCGGGTGGGTCGAGGAACGCATCCAGGCCAGGGCCGGGGCGCGTCAGGGCAAGGACTTCGCGTCGGCGGACGCCATCCGCTCGGAGCTGGCCGCCAAGGGAGTGGAGCTCATGGACTCTCCCAAGGGAACGCGCTGGCGGCTGGTGGAATAGAGGGCGCTACTTCTCGGCGAGGTCCTCGGAGAGGTAGGCCAGGATGACCTCGTCGAGGCTCTTTTCGGTGATCAGGTCCGAGCCGAAGATGGAGTCGGGGACTGTCTTGGACTCCTCGGGGCGATAGGCTATCTGCGGAGCCGCCGTGGGAGTTGCCATTGAGGCCGAGGGGCTCGGCGCGCGTGCCTGCTGGGGATTCTGTCCTCCAACGATCACCATTGGCATGGCTACCACCACCCCGCCGCTCGAGACGGGCGGGGCATGGCGTGGGTGTGGCGCGGCCTGCATGGGCTGCGGATTCCAGGGCGTGGCCGATGGGGACGGGGCGCGCATCGCCGGATGGGGGGGCTGCGCCTGCGGCTGAGGCATCGCCGTCGTCGCCGGCGTCGCCGTCATGGAGGGCGTCTCGGCCCTCGTAGGGGCTCTCGGGGCCGGGGCCTCTCCAGACGCTGCGCGCTCGCGTTTTGGCGGCGGCGGGAGGGTCGCCATGGGGATCTCCTCCTCCACCAGCGCCTCCAGCATGCCGAAGAAGGCTACGATGCGCTCGTCGCAGCCACCCTTCACCAGCTCCTTCATCATGTCCTTGTGCTGGCTCTGCATGCGGGTGCGGAGCTTGGACTCCCAGTCTGGATCCGAGAGGAGATCCTTGTACTCCTGCTTTGCCGTGCTCAGGATTGTTCCGTCGTGGAAGAGGTGCGTGAAGATGTGCGGGTTGTCCAGCCCAGAGTCCTCGGTCTGAACGTGGTACACGCGTCCCTTGTACTTTAAATTGTGGTTGTAGCCCGACAGAGGAGACTTCTGGGTGGCCATAGGCCCTATCCACCCGAATTGTTTGAAGGAAGACGATACCATGTAAAGGCTCATCCAGCAAGAAAGGGTGCTCGGAGCTCATCGAGGCCAAAAGCAGGGCTCGAGGAGGTGGCGTCTGGCCGGGCAGAACCGGGGGCCAGGGCTTCCTCGAGCGGGCTCTGCCGAGCGGGGCGCCTCGGGGTCAAATTGCATGAAACCTGTGCTAAGATGCTGACCGAACCGCGAGGAAGGACAATGAAGGACAAGGAAAACCGCTTCAACGAGGTGCTGCGCGAGAAGATCCTCGCCCTCCCATATGATCTGAAGATCTGCTTCGCCATAATGGCGGACGAGGACTGCGACCGGGAGGTCCGGCTGCTCGCGGCCGGCACGGCGCTCTACGTGCTCGGGCCCAACGACATCATCCCGGATCACATCATGCCGGTGGGCTACGCCGACGACGCCATAATACTCTGGGCTGCGCTCGACAGGATCCGGACTCAACACCCCGAGGTGGCGGCCAAGTTCTCCGAGCGCTTCGACGGAATCATCGACAGGGCGGGTGAGACGGTGGAGGCCTTCAGCGCCTACCTGGGCAAGGTCTTCGACTGGATGCTCGCCAAGGTGCCGTCTCTGCCCGAGCTGGTTTACAAGGGCAAGAAGGCCGCCGAGTACATCGAGGACCCCGAGGCGGGCGTATTCCTCTACGAGGAGGGCCTGGCCTTCGTCACCGACTTCGATCTTGACGAGGACTACCTCGCGAACGCGCTCCGAGGACGCAAAGTGCTCGAGGCCCTCACCAAACGGATCGAAGAGGAGGAAGCGCGGCGCAAGTAGCCCCCTCCCTTGCGGTCAGGCCATCCTGCCGTCACCCCACGTCCACTTGTTTTACGTCCTGGATTGGCTGGCCAAGGAACAGCTCGCCGACCTCCTCGAACCGGGTGAGGTCGGTGACGTAGAACGACCGATGCCCTTCCCCCGTGCGGTCGCACAGGAGCTGCATCTCCTCCAGGCTCGCGCGAACTTCTTGAGCCACAGCGGTGGCGGAGTCCACGCAGGCCACCCTCCGCTCGAAGATGGCGTTGGCCTGCTCCTCGAGCAGGTCGAAGAGCAGGGGGTAGTGCGTACAGGCCAGCAGGAGGGTATCGACCTGCGGCTCTGCGCGGGCGAGGCCGGTCAGGTAGTGGAGGACAACCGATCTGGGGATCTCTCCCCTGGTGAAGCCCTCCTCGGCCAGGGGTACGAAGAGCGGGCATGGCCAGCCCATCACGCGGGCCTCGGGCGCCAGGGCGGTGATGCGGCGCTCGTAGGCCCGAGACTTGATGGTGCCTCGCGTGCCGATCACGCCCACCACCTGGGAACGGCTGCGCCGGACCGCCTCTCTCGCTCCGGGCTCCACCACCCCGAGGACCGGGATGGGGGAGAGCTCCCCGAGGGCCTCGATGGCGTAGGCCGAGGCCGTGTTGCAGGCCACCACTACCATCTTGACCTCCTGGCGGCTCAGGAAGGCCAGGTTGTTCATGGAGTACTTGATTACCGTGCTGGCGCTCTTGGTGCCATAGGGCACCCTGGCGGTGTCGCCCAGATAAATGTAGTCTTCGGAGGGAAGCAGCCGGATGAGCTCGCGCAGCACCGTGAGCCCTCCGATGCCGGAGTCGAAGACCCCGATGGGATCCTGCGCGCTCATGGAGGGTGACCATAGGAGCCCCGATTGGGGGTGTCAAGGATGGCCTGGTGCGGATGGCCTGGTGCAGGATGGCCTGGTGCGGATGGCCTGGTGCGGATGGCCTGGTGTTGACAGGATGGCCTGGCGATTCCTACCGGCCCCGTCTTGCTCATCCTCGTGACAGGACATGACGACGTTCGTTTCACTAGCCCATCCTCCCCCCGATGGCTCGGCCTCCTCCGGCGGCCAGGAGCCGAGGGCCGCCCTCGAGGAGGCCCTGCTCGCCCCCGACCCTCGGCAGGCCCTGGACGCTCTGCGCGGAAGTGGGCCCCTCACCGAGGGGCTGCCCGAGGTGGCCGCCCTCGCGGAGCTCAGGTCTCCACCGGGAGCTCACCACAAGGATCTCTGGGAGCACACGCTGCTCGTGGTGGCAGGGTGCCCCCCGAGGTTGCTGCTTAGATGGGCGGCGCTGCTCCACGATATCGGCAAGGCGCCCACGAGGAAGGTGAAGCCTGGAGGGGAGGTGAGCTTCCACGGGCACGAGGAGGCGGGCGCCCAGATGGTGCAGCGTGACGTCGCCCCGAGGCTGGGCTTCTCGGAGGAGGAGAGCGCCAAGTTGGTCCGGCTCGTTCGCCATCACGGCCGGGTAGGGGGCTACCACGAGGGCTGGTCCGAGTCCGCGATCGGGCGGCTCTGCCGGGAGCTGGAGGACCAGGTGGAGGATCTCCTGGCCCTTGCCAGGGCAGACGTGACCTCCAGGCTGCCGGGCCGCAGGGAAGAGGCCCTCGCAAAGGTGGACGCCTTGGCGTCCCGGATCCAGGCCTGGCGCGAGGCCGCGGCCCGGCCCCGGCTGCTACCCCTCGGCCTGGGCGAGCTCCTCATGGAGCGCCTGGGCCTGGCCCCTGGAGCCGAGGTAGGCCGGCTCAGGCGACGCCTGGAGGAGGCTGTCCGCCGAGGCGCCCTGCCCCTGGGCGCTTCTTGTCAGGAGTGTCTGGAGCACCTGCGAGCAGAGGGCATTGCCGAGGGCGTTGCCGACGGCGCCACCGGGGAGGGCAAGGAACCAGTTAGCGGGGGCCCGGGGAGCCCGAACTGCGCCTAGCGGACGGCGCGCGGCTCCGCCCTGTTCACGCCGCTGCCGTCGCCGAGCTGTCCGTCGCCGTTGTCACCCCAGCAGAGGAGCTCACCGCTCTCGCGCAGCGCGCAGGTGTGGCGTCCTCCGGCGCTGATGGCCCTCACGCCAGTCAGGGAGGACACTTGCCCGGGTCGAGGTCGTTTCTTCGGGGTGGCCTGGGCGCCGAGCTGCCCGGCGGAGTTCGAGCCCCAGCAGTAGATCGCTCCGGCCTCTGCCACTGCGCAGGTGTGGCCGCTTTTGTAGCCGCCTCCAGCAGAGATCAGGCGCACCGCCGGGAGGCCTGAAACCTGCCTGGGTTTCACCTGGGGAGAGCTCGCGCCATCACCTACCTGCCCCGAGGCGTTGTCTCCCCAGCAGTGGGCCGCGCCGCCCTTGGTGACGACGCAGGAGTGTGAGCCGCTCGCGGAGAGCGAGAGCACGTCGGACAACCCATCCACCTTGGTGGGAATGGCGCGGGGCTCCAGATCGCCGAGGCCGAGCTGGCCACGATCGTTCTTGCCCCAGCACCAGACGCTGCCGTTGGCCGCGAGAGCGCAGGTGTGGAACCCGCCAGCCGCGATTGCGACCGTGGCCTTGAGGTCCGGCACTGACTGCGGGTCGAGCCGACTCTGGCCTGCGGTGTCGAGGCCGAGCTGGCCGCCCTGGTTGTCGCCCCAGCAGCGGATGTCCCCTTCCTCGAGCAGGGCGCAGCTGTGGTCCGCTCCGGCTGTGATTGCTATGGCCTTGCCGAGCCCCTTGACCTTCACTGGGATCAACCGGTCGGTGCTCGTGCCATCGCCGAGCTGCCCAGAGCCGTTGCGTCCCCAGCAGTGAACCAGGCCGTCGGCTCCGATGGCGCAGGAATGCCGCCCGCCCGTGGTCACCTGGCGGACCCCTTCGAGGCCCTTCACCTGTGATGGGCGGTTTCGCGCGTCGGTGTCTCCCACCCCGAGCTGCCCATAGTTGTTTCGCCCCCAGCAGTGAACCTCGCCCCTGTCCTCGAGGACCGCGCAGGTGTGCTGGGTCTTGGCGCTCAGCTGCGAGTACTTCTTTGGAAGGGCGGCGCCGGACCTCGGGCCCCCGAGGAGCGCGAAGGCCAGGATGGCACCGGCCAGGGCCCCGGCGCCGCCTAGGACCCACGCCCAGGGGAAGCGCTTGCGCTGGAAGAGCGTCGCAGAGGAAGGCGGCGCGTCCAGGATCTTCTCGGAGGCGACGCCTGAGAGGCTACTCTCGATGTGGCTCTTGCCGCCGCCCTCTTCGAGGCGGGGTGCGTCCTCGCTGGCACTTGGCGCAAGGGCGGGAGCAGCGGCAGCGGGCTCTGGGCCTGCCTCGGGCCGCGGGGCCTCCTCGTCTTCGTCATCAAGCAGGACTCCCTCCACCACGGAAAGGGGCTCCCCCTCCATCACGGTGTCGCCAAGGCTCGGGTCCTCCGGGTCCTCGTCGTCGTCCTGGGTGAGGCGGGGGCCGGAGGTGGGCACAGCCGCCTGGGGTGGGGCCGCCTGGCTAGGCGTCGAGCCCTGGGCGGAGGCCGGGAGGGCGGTGCCGCTGGCTGCATCGGGAGCGGCCGCTCTCAAGGCGTCGGCAAAGTCCTGCATGCTCGCGTAGCGGTCCGCCGGCTTCTTGCCGAGGGCCTTCCACAGCACGTCGCTGACAGCGGCGGGGATCTCCGGCCGCACCTCGTGGGCGCGGGGCGCCGCGGTCCAGGCGTGCATGAGCATGAGCTCGAGGGGGTTCTCGCTGTAGAAAGGCGGCTTGCCGCAGATCATGTGAAAGATCGTCGCGGCAGTGGAGTAGATGTCCGACCAGGGCCCAACGGGCTCGGTGGCTCCAGGGGCCTGCTCCGGAGACATGTACAGCGGAGTGCCCATGACGGCGTCTATCCGGGTGACGACGCTGTCTCCCTGCTCGTCGGGGTTCTTCAGCTTGGCGATGCCGAAGTCGATGAGCTTGGGAAAGGGGCGCCCGTCCTCCTGTGTCACTATGAAGATGTTGTCGGGCTTGATGTCCCTGTGTATGAAGCCGGCTGCGTGGGCAGTGGAGAGACCCTCCATGAGAGGGAGGGCGATGCAGTAGGCCACGTCCAGCGAAAGAGCACCCCTTGCAAGCATGAAGGCCGAGAGGTTGGTGCCCTTGAGGAGCTCCATCACGTAGTAGGAGCGGCCATCCGAGGTGTTGCCGAAGTCGAAGGCCTCCACGATGGCCGGGTGCTTTATCCGCGCGATGGCCCTGGCCTCGCGGCGAAAGCGAGAGACGAGCTCTGGATAGGCCGAGAGATCCTGGGAGAGCACCTTGATGGCTACTCTCCTGTCGAGGATGGGGTGGTTGCCCTCGTAGACCTCTCCCATGCTCCCGCGGCCGAGCAACCTGGTTGCCGAGTAGTTGCCGACCTGCTTGCCGACTAGGCTGCCTGGGATCTCTTCCATGAAGGTCCGCCTGGTTCCATGAGACAGAGAGTTATACCCACACCGCTGTTCGAGGCAATGATCTTCGTAGTTAAGCACCCAAATATTGTCTGGGTCGAGAGCGCTTTTCCCTTCCCCGCGGCAGGGAAGGACAGAGAGCCGGCCAGCGGAGAAGAGGTGTGATTTAAGTTGCCAGGTGGATCCAGTGTAGTATGATGTAGGCACAGGTAAGACACTCCAGCAGGTACAGCACAGGAGTCACCATGGTCGCGATCTACGGTAATCTGATGGTAATGGGCATAACGATCGCGCTCTTCGTGGCAACGGTGAGCCTGGGACGTAAGCTACCGCCGAGCTCGGGTGGCAGAGGCTCGGCTGGCTCGGTGAAGCCGCAGAGCCAGCCCTAGTTGCCCTTTTTTCGTCTGCTAGGAGCAGGACCCTCATCCCGGGTTCCCTCCCATAAGGTTGCTTCCCATCATCCATTGGGACGAGACTTGGCTGGGGTTCGAAAGCCATCGGCAGCCGATCGGCGCCGATGGGTGGCAGGCTGGCCCCCATCCCTCAGAATTAGGTCGGGCGTTCAGCGGGTCTGCTCTGGCCGTGCGGCAGGGGGAGGGTGCCTGGCCAGGGGGTTCTGCTCCATCTTCTCATGGGCCTTTCGAATTTTGTCGGTGATTTGCCTAATTTTTTCACCAACTTGGTGGAGCTTGTCTCCGAGACTCTCCTGGTGCCCGCCGCCTGGAGGAGCAGGCGCTGTGGCGGGGCCCGCCTCGAAGCTCGGGCCTTCGGCCAGATGGGCCCGCAAGAGCCTCAGGCGCAGGACTCGCTCGCCGCGGTTCTCGAGGCCCTCGCGCCACCTGATGCGAAGGTAGCGCACCGTTCCCTTCTCAAAGGTCCAGGCCAGGCTCTCCACCTCCCTTCGGACCTCGTGGTCGCCATGGACAGAGCTCCACTCCCGCTCGATGACGATCTGGGTCACCAGGCCGGGCGAAGCACCCTCCAGCCGGAACAGGGCGGCGTACTCACCGAGGCAGAGGTGCTGGGCCCGCACCAGGCTGATCCTCACGGGCGCTTCCTTGACGTCCAGGGCAGTCACCAGCGGCCGCGGCTCCGAGGAGCAGCTATGGAGGGGAGAAGGCACCGACTCCACGAGTGGACCGGCTGGCTCCCTGGGGCCCCCTCGAGGCTCCTCTTTACGCTCCTGGCACCCGAGAGCCAAGAACGTGAGGCATAAGGGCGAGAAGAGGATCCTGCTTGTCTGGGATGGGGTCATCTTGCCTTACGGCCCAGCATAGCAGATCTGCCCGAGAGGTGGCGC
>JAVEWA010000312.1:0-7902 GCA_034004785.1 Polyangia bacterium | reverse complement strand
GGGAACCGAGGCGGCGAAACGCAAAGGCTCGTGGCCGTCCACAGGATGGCAGTTGCAGGCACCGAAGAACGCCATTACCACGGAAAGCCACGAGAACACTATTCCTCGACCTGGGGCCGTCATGTTGGATCACCTCCTTCCCTTCCGGATCCGTCGCAAACGCGCGCCCTCTCTCGACGCCATCTGGGTGTCCGATGTGGCATGGCTACCTGGAGAACTCCACATCGTCCAGGTAGAGCTCGCCCTGCGCAGGATAGGCGAACCTGAGGCGAAGAAAGTCCACGTGGCTGAGATCGATGTCGGACTCCAGCAGGAAAGCTTCGAGCGGGATGCGCACAGTTGTCATCACGTTGAAGGGATCGTCGGCGGGATACTCGGGATGAGGATATGTTATGGGAATGCCGCCGTACGACGCGACGTCCACCGTGCTCGAACGAGTCCCGGAGACCAGCTCTACGCTGAGCCACTGGTACGCGGCCGGGTTTCCGGCCTGACTCCAGCTCATCCAGTCGGTCCAGGACGCCCTGAAGGAGAGGACATCCAGGGTCGTGAGGTTCCAAGGCCCAGCGAACTCGATGTACGAAGGGCCCACCCATTCGCTGCCCATCCATCTGACCCGGAGGACCGCCTCGTCAATACCCAGGTTGAACTCCATTTCGGAATGATCCGTAACTTCGTAGGGCAGCGAGTCCACGAATACTCCACCCGGTGAGAAGTTGACGTGCCCGAGGCCGTCCTCGACCTTGATGTGATGCTCGTCGTGGAATAGGTTGAACACGATGATTCCATCTAGCGACGGGAAGGACACCTCATTTCGCATCAGGGCATTGAGTGAGACCTCACCCAAGAGATGTGCGCGGGTAAATGCGCTGAGGTAGACCTCCCCGAGCCTTCGCTGCAGGTCCTTGGACAGCTTGTGCGCCCGTGGCAGACCCTGAGGGCAGTCGTCCCCGTCTGGATACTCATCATCCGCAGCCCATACCGTATTGAACCAGTTGTGGTTGGCACCCCAAACGTAGACACCGCTTTTGGTGCTGCTGTCCGGCAGGAAATTGTAGCTCTGGATAGGTCCACAGCACCTGATATCACAGTCTGAAGATGCAGCTATTACTAAGTAGGGCAACCCTTCGAGGTCCGAAGGAGAGAATGGCATTCCTTCTGGATGGACCATGCTACTGGGGGTAATGGCAGAGACAGCGATGATGCCGAAAGGTTGCTCAAGCTGGGGATCGATGTCGCTGAGAAGAACTGGTAATGCCCCTGAGTTCAAGGCATGAGCATATAGAGTTGCCTCGCCACCCTTGGAGTGACCGGAGAGCGACACCCGTGACAGATCAACGTGCCCCGCAAGGAGGCTGTTCAAATCCACGGAGTGGTGGATCAGGCCGTGGTCCATGTCGACTAGCTTGGCTACCTGGTAGCTGTCGGGGAACTGATTATCGGTGCCAGGTAGGGGGCCGTCGTATGTTGTTGAATCGTTCAGGTGCGATAGCCACTTGAGGTGCCAGAGAAAGAGATCTCCTCTATATTGACTGTCACTGATCGCTCCCCAAAATCCATGTGAAATCTCGTTGTGATCGTGCGCATCGATGGACACCGCGATGATGCCGTGGCTCGCAAGCAGCCGCAGTAGCCCGGTGAATCCCAGGTAGGAATAGACGCGGTCTGACTCATCGCAGTCGTCCCAATACTTCCACCTTCCTACATCTGGGTCGTCGCTGAGCTGAGAGCACGTGCGATGGGAACCATGCTGGATCAGGAAGACTGGGTGCTGGCCCTGTGGCATCACAGGAGACTGCTGGCCTGGAGTGCTGCTGACTGAGGGGAGGCAGAATTGGGCAGAGATATCCACCGCTCTCATTTCGGTGGCAACAAACGCCTGGAAGAAGTCCCTAAGCACACCCTCTCCGTACTCTCCGCACACTACAGGGAATGGGCCCCTCTCATTGGGGTCCTTGGCTACCACCAACCCAGGCTGCGCACCTCCGTCCAGGATGTCGGTGCCCGCTTCGAAGGAGCCATCCAGCCCGAAGTCGGCCACCAGATCGTACTCGCCGTGCTCAAGCGGCGGGTGCCAGACCGGCAGGGGTCCACTGAACCAGGCGTCCTTCACGGGCACGATCTCCTGTAGGTCCGAGGGATCATTGGCCGGCGGATCGTTCAGCGGATCAATGGGTGTGGAGCCGAAGACGCTCCAGCCCGAGACTTCTCGGTGCGGAAGGACGTGGATTCGTGCGTAGTCTCCGCCTTGTGGAGATCGGGGGCGCCGTAGCGGGTCCAGGGCAGCGTATACGGTCATATCGCTCGTGAACGTGTCAGTGAGCTGATAGCGCGGGAGGCCGCAGAAGATGTCAGGGCAGAACACCTCGGGGCCCAGCTCTATCTCGCGAACGGCGATGTCGAAGGTGGTCAGCAGGGGCTGGCGAGGGTCCAAAAGACCGAGGCCCGTCTCCCACCTGAACGCAACCACGTCGTCTATCTCCAGGACAGGCCAGTATTCGCTCGAAGGAGGCGCAGGGCTGGGTTTGTGGGCGATCACGCCATAGCGCCCGACGTGTTGAATGTCAGCCTTCAAGATCCGGTGCGTGAACCGCCCCTGCTCATCAACGACGATCGTACGTTCCGTGATGGTATTCCCGGAGACATCTTTGATCGGGTCACCCTCGGTCCAGGTCCACTGATGCGGCACGATCGAAAGGAGATACTCTTGGCCCGGGCTGAAGCCTTGTCCCGTGACGAAGATATCCTCGCTCCTGGCGGGTCTGCTGTGGATCAGACAGCCGTCTGCGAGGGAGGGGTAGAGGAGTGGGTTCGTCCGGGCCACCACGGGCAGCTTGAGCGTAGCGGCGGGAGGCGCTCCGCCCGTGGAGGGGGGCGCGGCGCCCGGAGGGGAGGAGCCGTCCGTCCGGTAGAAGGACACGCGAACCCGCCTGCCCGCGAGGACCTCCTCGGCCTCCTCGATGGTGGTGAACTTCTTGACGCCCAGGTCGGCGGCCGAAGGCAGGATCAGGGGGCAGCCCACCACGCCGGTCTGGTACCAGAGGACAAAGGGCTTGAGCTCACCAGCGGCGTTCGCGCCGAGGCGGGCGAAGCTGTAGGACCCGGTCAGGCTCAGCTCGGCCGGAGCCTCGGTGCTCAGATAGATGTCGTAGAAGCCGTGGGGCGCGAGCCCGCTCGCGGACACGAGCAGGGAGGAACCCACCTCCAGGCAGCCGAGGGGCTCTAGCGAGGCGTTCGAGAGCGTGACAACCGGCCCTGGCGAGAGGCGCTCCAGGGTCACTGTCCTCCACGCAGACTCTACCTGGTCCACGACCTTGGTCTTGCCGTCCTTGCGCTTCGTGCGGATCAGCTCGGCCCGCACCCGGTACTGGTAGGTGCCCGAGGGGAGATAGTAGGCAGAAGCGTCAGTGCCGTTCCAGTGGAGGCTCACGGCCCGAGTGCCCTTCTGGGCGAGGGCGTCCTCGCGGGCGAGCACGCGCTCCTCGAAGGTCCCTTGCGGGGACTTGATGGTCCACTTCACGCGGGAGGCGAAGTCGAACTGCCCGGCGGCCAGGCCAGGGAGCTCAATGACCTGCAGGTCGAGGTCCAGCCGGCTCTCCTCGCCGGGCGGGTGGAAGGGATCCGGGGAGTCTCGCAGGTTGTCGAGTGCGAGTTTGCCCGCGGCGCCCACGAGGGGAGGCTCCGAAGGATCGCAGGCATCTCCCAGCCCGTCGCCGTCGTTGTCGGCCTGGTCGGGGTTGGGATCGCCAGGGCAGTTGTCCGTGTCGTCCGGGATGCCGTCACCGTCGCTGTCCGGGGTCGTGACACCCTCCTCGCAGATGCAGACCCGGATGTAAGAGAAGTCCGCAACGGCCCCGCCGACATGGAAGCCCACCTCGGTGACCGATGGGTCGGGGGAGAGCGACAGCGTATCGTACGCCGCTCGGATCGGCGGTTCGTTGCCCACCTCCAAGGCCACGTCCCCGCTCCGCTCCACGAGGTACGTGTAGCGCGAGTGGAGGGTCCAGTCCCATGGCATGCTCACGATGGGGCTCAAGGTCGCGTCTGGGATGATGCTCGCCACGGGCTGGCCTGCCTGGTAGCCCAGGGTGGCGTAGCCCAGGCGCTCGCCGTCCACGACCCATGAGAACCAGAGCACCGGGTCGGACCAGGGATCCACGTAGGGCTGCACGCTCAGCACCTGGACGTCCATCTGGATCAGGTAGAGCGGCGCGGCCAGGAGATCCGGCTCGGAGCGCTGGAAGCCTGCCGTGCCCAGGTAGGTCATGCAGTTGCTGTTGGAGAGGCGCAGCCTGCCATCCACCAGGTACACATTCGAGCAAGGCATGCTGAAGGGATCCCAGGGGTCGGCGAGCTGGCTCGGAAGGAGGCCCGAGGCGGGGTCGTAGTAGATCTCGCGCCATGAGGCGCAGCGAGCCATGGCGGCCTGGAGGTCCGGTGATAGCACCGATGCGCCGCACTGGGCGCGGGCCTCTGGGAGCGGGCAGAGCAAATGGGCCAGGGTAGTGAGCGCGAAGGACATGGCCAGGAGCCAGGGCGGGCGTGCTGGGCCTGGGGCTCTCGGGGCGATGCCTGGCTCAGATGTGCCAGGAGGTCGCTGGGAGCGATGGCGCGTCCGAGGGTCCCGACCCCTCGACGCTACTGCCCCCCCCCCCGCCGCTGTCAAACCGATCGTTTCCGACGTGACGACCCAGGCAACTTCACGAGTGGCTGCGTGGCCTTGGCTCCTCATCTCCGCGCCCTCCTTTGGCAGGATTCAGCGTATCACGGCCCGAAACTACCCTTCAAGCGGGATTCCGGATCCCCTCACGGTGATCACAAGAACATGCTCAGTCGAATGGGTCTTGACCGCAGATCTCGGCTGTGATCGACAATTCCTACCGATCCGTCGCTTGCCGGCATGGAGTTGGTCATGGCCACGGTCACATCGGCCCAAACGAATTCTGAGTTCGACACCCTGGCGAAGCTCGCGGTCACCGACTGGTTGAGCGGTTGAGTTGGATCCGCTGCTATACCGAGGACCGCCTGAGCCTACGTCGGCGACGAAGGCGGTGCGACTACAGCGTGGAGTATCGGATGCGGGTCCAGGCGGCCGCGCTCGGATGATATTCTTGCGACCGCCCTGCACCGATCTTGCGGCCTGGCTCCCTTCGGGGCATAGTGCTTTGCTCATCGGGTGTTGCCCCCCGCCATGCCCGGGATCCAAGGCCACGAGGGCCGAGGGGCCCCGAGCATCCGGGCCTGGGGCGGACCGGCGGCTCGCCGGCGGTGTGGCGTCCGTGCTCCACGGCGCCCGAGGCGAGCAGGCAGGCAGACAGGGGCCCTCGTGCCCTGGAGGTAGGATCGTTGGGCATCAAGAGTTTCTTCTCCAAGGAGGGGCGTCACACTCGCCAGCTCGACCGCAGCGCGCGCGTCGTCGCCAATGTCAAGGCCGCTGGCGAGGATCGGTGGGCCGCGATGCTGGAGCTCGCCAAGGAGGCTTCGGGGGAGGCCGTTCATGCCCTCCTGGTCAGGTACACCTACACAGCAGAGGTAGGAACCAGATCCAGGGTCACCGACGAGCAGGAGAAGAACCTCGTCTTCGACCTCGTGACCGAGATCGGCGAGGCCGCCCTGCCCGAGGTGACCAAGTTCCTCCTGTCGGAGGAGGGACCGATCGGCCAGCCCAAGCACAGCATCTCCTTCGCCCTCAGGATCCTGGAGACCATCTCGCCAGATCCGGAGACCACCTGGTCGGTTCTGCATCAGATCATCCTGGCCAACGAGCCCGGCTACGAGAGGGATCCGAGCCGCAAGATAGAGCTCCTGACCTTCATCGGGGAGTGGCGCCGGGATCCGCGGGTCACCGAGGCCATCCTTCCGTATCTGGACGACGCCGACGAGGGGGTGCGCTTCCAGTGCGCCGAGGCGCTCCTTGGCCAGGGCTCCGAGCTCTGCAAGGAACGCCTGCTCGCCATCGTGCGTGAGCAGGACGAGTCCTACCAGATGCGGAACCGAATCCTGAGCGGTTTCATCGACAACGGCTGGGTGGAAGAGGTCCTCCCCTTCCTGGAAGGGCTGGACGAGCCTGGGCTGATCCAGGCGGCCGAGAGCCTGGTCATGCTCCCGGACGACGGGATCGCCAAGGAGCCGCTCCTGCGGATCATCGAGAGCAACAACTCCTCCGAGCGCCTCCTGTCTCGAGTGTCCGAGTGGTTCGTGATCCGCCAGGTCTCGACCCATGGGGTGAGAGGGCGGCTCGAGAAGATCCTCCCTCGGGGTTACAAGGTCGCCAAGAAGCAGGTGGAGCGGTTCCCGGAGTCCATGCGCGAGCCATATCTCATCCTGGCGGTGGAGGGGCTCATGGCCCTCGAAGATCCAGGTCTCGGCCTGGAGCCGCTGATCCGGATCCTTCGCAACCGCGAGCTCGCACCGACCATGTACCTCCGCGCCTTGGAGTTCCTGGTGCGCAGGGCCTGGCCCCTCGGTGAGCTCGACAAGATGGCGCGCAAGGTCCTGCCCGAGGGCTACGTCGTGGGCGGCTCGGGCGCCATCGAGCGCGAGGTCTCAGCCATGCGGGAGCCATTCCTCACGGCAGCGGGCGACAACCTGCTGGATCTGGGCGACCCCGAGGATCCAGACGTGCGCCGCCAGCTCCTGGAGATCCTGGTGAACCACGGCAGCGACGAGCGAGTGAGGGAGAGGATCCTCGACCGTTTCTCTCGCGAGGAATGGTCGGTGCTCGGCTTCGAGAAGGAGATCGAGCGCCGGATGCCGAGGGAGTTCAAGGTACAAGGGGTCGGTCACGGCCAGGACTTCCGCGTCGTGCGCGTCCTGGCGCGCATCTGACCCGGTTGCCACGCCGGGGCGGGGCCCGCTTCGCGCCGAGCCCCCCGGGCGCCATGGAGATGGAGCGACATGCCACAGCGCTACCCAATGACACCGGATGGTCTCAAGCGGCTTCGGGAAGAGCTCAAGCAGATCCGGGAGGTGGAGAGGCCGCAGAACGTCGCCGACATCGAGGAGGCCCGGGCTCACGGCGATCTGTCGGAGAACGCCGAGTACCACGCCGCCAAGGAGAGACAGGCCATGCTCGAGGCTCGCATGAAGGAGCTGGAGACCAAGATCTCCCTGGCGGAGGTGATCGATCCGGCCGCCATGAAGGGGGACCGGGTGGTTTTCGGAGCCACCGTGGTGCTGGAGGATGGCGAGAGCGGAGACGAGGTCACATACACCCTCGTGGGAGAGGACGAGGCCGACGCCAAGAACGGGAGGATCTCCATCACCTCACCCCTGGCCCGGGCCCTGATAGGCAAGGAGGTGGGGGACGAGGTGAGGTTCAAGGCTCCGGGCGGGATGAGAGAGTACGAGCTCGTGGACCTTCGCTTTGGCGCCGCGCCCCTTGCGGAGGACGCCCGGTGAGCCGCCCCGGCGGCCCTCGGTCGCCCTCGGCTCCGGGAGGGACTAGGGCCTGGCTGGGGCCACGACTTGTCCAAGGGTGATGCCCATGATAGGAAAGAACCACCCATGGGAACGAGGACAGGAATGAAACTCTGGAATGTGTGGGCGCTGCTCCTCCTGCTGGGCCTGGGGTCCGTGGCCGGATGCCTTCAGGACGTGGGGGACCGCTGTGAGGTGACCAGCGACTGCAAGGATGGGCTCCAGTGCTGCAGCGGGTCGAACACCTGTCAGAAGAGCTGCACCACCGGTCAGCCCGACGCGGCGGTTCGGCTCGACTCGACGGCGCCCGTTGACGCCGCCAACCCTGCGGACACGGCAGTGACTCCCGACGCCGAGGTCACTCCCGACGCCGAGGTCACTCCCGACGCCGAGGTCACCCAGGACGCGTCGCCATGAGCCGCCGGGCAGAGACGACCGCCCTCCTCGTCCTGGTCGCCGGGTCCCTGCTCTGTGCGGGCGCCT
>JAVEWA010000311.1:0-7925 GCA_034004785.1 Polyangia bacterium | reverse complement strand
GCTGGAGCAGGCCCATGTCGATGAGGGGGTAGGCGTTGCAGACGTGGCCGAGGTCGAAGCACTCCAGCTCCGGCTTGGTGCCGACCTCGTTCATGGCCTGGACTATGGAGACGATCTCGGAGAACGGGTTCGGGAACACGAACTCGAAGACGAAGTCTTTCTTCTTGGGGTGGTACTTGGCGTAGTTCATGGAGCCCATGTTGAGGGCTCCGATGGCAGGGCTGATGGCCTTGATGTGAGCCGTCTTCTGCTCGGTCGAGATGTTGATGGCGCCGGTGGAGAAGTTGATGATCACGGGGCAGGCCGCGCGGACCGCGTCGTAGATCGCGCGGTAGTCCGACACCTCGTAAGAGGGAAATCCATCCGGCGTTCGGGCGTGGATGTGCACGACCGCGGCGCCAGCCTCGTATGCCCTCTTGGCCTCGGCGGCGTACTCCTCCGGGGTGTAGGGGATGGCCGGGCACTGCGCCCGGTTGGCCACCACCCCCGAAAGGGCGCAGGTGATCATGCAGGGGCGTTCGTAGTCCTGGTTGTCCTTGGTCCACAGGGAGGTCATCTCGTTTTCTCCTGGGCGCCCCATGAGCGGGGCTGCGTGCTGCCGGCGCCTAGCGCCCTCTCCACTCGGGCTTCCGCTTCTGCAAGAAGGCCATCATCCCTTCGGCCGCGTCCTCGGTGCTGGCGACCACTCCGAGCCGCTGGCAGAGGAGATCGAGCGCTGGGCCGAGCTGCATATGCTCTGCTTGGGCGAGGGCCCTCCTGCCCTCGGACATCGCCAAGGGCGCCTTGGCCGCCACCGTCGCGAGGAGCTCGGAGACCTTGGCGTCGAAGTCGTCGGCCGGCACGGCGCAGGTCACGAGCCCCATGTCCACTGCCTCGGCGGCGCTGTATCTCCGGCCCGTGTAGATCATCTCCAGGGCCTTGCGACGGGGTACGCTGCGGAAGATGAGGGCGCCGATCATCATGGGGAAGAGGCCGCGATCCAGCTCTGGAGTCCAGAACTGGCTATCCTCCCTGGCGATGGCCAGGTCGCAGGAGAGCAGCAGCCCCAGGCCTCCCGCGAGGCAGTGCCCTGCGGCGCGAGCCACGAAGGGCTTTGGAAAGGCCGCCATGCGCTTCAGGAGATCGGCGTAGGCCTGCATGCCCGCCATGGCGTCTCCACCTGAGAAGGCGGACGCGAGGTCCGCCCCGGAGCAGAACACCTTGTCACCCTCTCCGGTGACGCAGATCACGCGGACGCTGTCGTCTTTCTCGGCCGAGTCGAGGGCGGCGACAAAGGCGACGATGGCCTCCTGCGACAGGGCGTTTCGGCGCTCCGGCCGGCGGATCGTGATCCAAGCTGCGAGGTCCCGGACCTCGTAGGTCAAGTCAGGCATGGCTCACCCCTCGCCTCCGTCAGGCGCGTTGTCAGGGCCCGCCTCACTCGGCTCCGGCGCGATGTCCACCAGGATCTCCCCCGGGCTGACCTTGGCGCCCACCTGGGCTCGCACCGCGGTGACCGTGCCGGCAAAGGGCGCGGTGAGGGTCATCTCCATCTTCATGGCGGCCACCACCACCAGCCCCTGGCCCTGTGTGACATGATCCCCCTCGGCGCAGAGCAGGTTGGTCACCACCGCCGGCATTGGGGGGGTCACCTCCCGCGCCCTCCCGGCCCCTCCTCCCCGGCGACGGGCCCGGCGGGCGTTGGTGTCCTGCACGAGGCGCGCCCGGCCGTCGCACCAGGTCCAGAGGCCATCCGCGCCCAGCGCTACCCACATCTCTCTCGGGGCCCCCTCAGCCCCCAGGACCACTCGATTTCCGTCACCGACCGCCAGGCGGCCTTGGAAGACATCGTCCCCGACCACAAGCGTGCCTCGTCCATCGGGCCCCGGGGCCGTCGCCGTCACCGTGACCTCGGCCTCTCCTACTGTGAGCTCGTACCGCATCAGGGTCCTCCCGGCCGCAGGTGGGCGCTCGGGGCCCGCGCACTTTAGCACCCGGCATGGACCAGGGGAAGACAAGGCGTCGCACCGGGGCGTTGCGCCTGGGCAGTGCACGGGCTAGCATCCTCTTGTCATGGTCTTTTCACTTCGACGAAGGAAGACTTCAAGGAGGCAGCGATGAGAGCGAGCTGGTCGGCAAGCTGGTCGGCGACATTGACGTTTTTTCTTGTTTCCACTCTCGCTTCGCTCGGGACGTCGGGCTGCGTGGGTACCAACACCGGCCTCTGCGAGCCGGGGCACACCTGCGTGTGCACCGGGATCGGGAGCTGTGACAAGGAGTGCGACGGCGCGGGCTGCGACTTCCTGTGCGAAGGGATCGGCACCTGCTCCTTCGACTGCCCCGACGGGGACTGCGACGCTGTCTTCAACGGCCAGGGGACGGCATACCTGGACTGCGCGGCCGGAGGTTGCGAGATGATCTCCAACGGCACGGGTACCGCCTACCTGGATTGTCCGGGCGGGGGCTGCGTGATGACCTGCAACTCCACCGGCACCTGCTATCTCGAGAACTGCCCGGCCGGGACCTGCACCCTGAACTGCTATGGCACAGGCACCTGTGAAGAGAGCTAGGCCTGACTCTGGGACCAAGGCGGACCTGCGCTCATATGCGCGTCTTGTCTTCACGCTCGTCTCCACAGTGGCTCTTGCCGTGCTGCTCCTCGGCGCCTGCGGGACCCAGGGCTCAGGCCCGACCGATCCGCCTTTCGAGTGGGCCGAGTGGGAGGACTGCGCCGCAGACCCTGGGGTTGACTCGGCGCACCCCAGACCCGGCCTTCGCCGGCGAGTATGTCTGCGTCTGGATGGCGCCTGGGACTTCCAGCTCGACCCGGAGGACCTCGGTCTGGAGGAAGGCTGGGCGGCGCCGGGCGTGAGCTTCTCGGGGAGCATCAGAGTGCCCTTCCCCTGGACGAGCGCGCTCTCCGGGGTGGAGGAGGACACCGGGGACGAGGGCGGAGTGGGGTGGTACCGCCGCAGCTTCGTCGTGGTGCCCGCCTTGCTCCAGAGCGGGCTGAGGCTCCATCTGGTGATCGGCGCAGCCGACTGGCACACGACGCTGTTCGTGAACGGCGATGAGCTGGCCAGCCACGACAACGGCTACCTCCCCATGAGGGTGGATGTCACGGATGCCCTGCGGCCCGGCACCAACGAGCTCGTGCTGCGCGTCGAGGACCCTGGCAACGACGCCGAGGTGCCCCACGGAAAGCAGGGCTCTCCCTGGTATCAAAACGTTGCGGGCCTGTGGCAGCCCGTGTACCTGGAGCTGGCTGGGGAGACGTCCATCGAGCGTTTGACCATGCTCCCCAGGCCGGAGGCTGTTGGGCGCTTCTCCGTCGAGGCCGACCTAGAGGGCCCGACGAGGGGCTGCGTGCTGCGGCTGTACGCCGATGGTCAGGAGGGCGAGTCTCCCCTGGCCAGGTGGAAGGTCGCGGGGAGCCGGATCAGGGGCGAGGTGGATCTACCCTGGCTCACCCCCTGGAGCCCGGCCGACCCGCGGCTCGCCTGGGTGGAGGCCCGGCTGCGCTGCCCTCGGGGCGAGGACGCCCTTCGGACCCGAGTGGGGTGGCGCGTCGTGGGCAGGGGCGAGGTGCCGGGCCAGACCTTCGAGTCCATCCTGCTGAACGGCGAGCCCACCTTCGTCCGCGGAGCGCTGGTGCAGGGCTTCAATCCCTGGGGGCTCTACACCTACCCGGACCGGCAGCTCATCGGCGCCGATCTCTCGGCGGCCCGGGAGGCGGGCTACAACCTGGTGCGTCTCCACATCAAGGTGGAGGACCCATGGGTGCTGCACCTCGCCGACGAGCTCGGCATGCTGGTGAGCTACGATGTTCCTTGCCACGGGATCTTCCCCTTCGCATCCGGGGATTCGCCAGAGTCCCGCAGGCGGTGGCTCGAGACCATGGAGGGAATGATCCTGCGGGACGCCAACCACCCTTCGGTGATCTGGTGGACCCTCTGGAACGAGGACTGGGGCCTGGCGGGCATGGATGGAGAGTTCGACGCCGACAGGCAGGCCTTCGTGAAGGAGACCCTCGCCCGGGCCAAGGCCCTGGACCCCTCCCGCCTGTTGGAGGACCACTCCACCTTGCGAATGGACCACGTGAGCCAGACGGATATCAACAGCTTCCACCTCTACGGCAGCGACCCACGGAGCTTCGAGGACAAGGTTGCCGATTGGGCGGCGAACGCCTTCCCGGGCTCGGGGCACAACTTCCTCCCAGGGGAGGCCCAGGACGGCGCTCCTCTCGTGAACACCGAGTACGGCCCCTTCTCCTTCGAGCTCTTGCCAGAGTGGCAGACCGACCGGGACGTATCTTGGGGCCTGAGGGTGCTCACCGGGATCTTGCGCCGGCACCCGCCGCTCGTGGGCTACGTCTTCACTCAGCTCTACGACGTGGAGTTCGAGCACAACGGGCTCCTCGACTATGACCGTACGCCCAAAGACATGGGGTATCCAGAGCCTGTGACCCTCGCCGCCTTGAACGGGGCCGACTTCGTGGGCTTCGAGGAGCCATGGTTCCAGGTGGGGGAGGGGGAGCCCCTGGCGGTGACGCCCTTCGTGACCCGCTGGTCCGCCGCTCCCATCGGGGGCGCCGAGCGGGTCCGTCTCACCTTGCAGGGCGGGCGCGGTGAGGCTCTTGGTGCCCTGGGCGAGCTCCCCGTGTCAGAGGCCCGGTACTCGGTGGAGTCGCTCGGCCCGGTGGAGGTCCCGCTGCCCGTCGGGTTCTCTGGCCCTGCCTGGGTGCTGGCCGAGTGGCTGGACGGAGACGACAATCTGTTGGCCTCGAACTACCTCCCAGGCGAGGTGGTCCCCTCCGCCTCGCCCTCGCCGAGCTGCGACGCCGACCACTGCGCCATCCCGCTCGATCTGGCGAGCTGCGCGGGCGATCTGGACCCTGGCACGCTCGCGGAGGTGGACGGGGAGCTTCAGGCCGTGGGCTTCCTCGGAGAGGGCGGCCTCGAGTGCCCGATATCCATTCCCGAGGAGCTTCGGGATGCGACTGCGCTCGTGGTGGTCTTCGAGGGCGAGCTGGCCGCCAACCTGCGGGGCGCGCCTCAGACCACGGCATCGGCCCAAGGAGGCGAGCTGCGCGTGGCCTTCGCTGGCCAGGACCTGGGCCTCTTCGCCCTCCCGCCCGATCGGGCCGACAGCAGGGGGATCCTCGGCCACCTGAACGGCCCTTCCCCGGCGGGTGGCTACGGCGCCTGGCTGTCCGGCGGCTACGTGACCCTCGCGGCTCCACCCGGAGAGTCCGCCTTCCTCTCCTTCACTGCGAGCGGGCCCGGCGCGAACGGCCTCGTGATCTATGGACACCGCCTCGGCAGGTATGGCGAGGCTCCAGCGCTGAAGCTCTACCGCTGAGCGCCCTCGGGATCGGCGCCTCCGGCCCCAGGATGTTGTTCTTGCGACTGTCCTGACATGTGACCGCCCTGGCTTGACCCCTGCCAGCCGTTCGCCGATGATCACATCCTGAGCTCTGAATCTTGATTTCTGGCTGACGATTCGTGGTTCTTGGTTCGCGCGGCTCGAAGGGCTCGCTGTGAGGTCATGGAGCCGGGCTCCGGGGCGCCATGGGCGCCGGGAGGCGGCAAGGAGGGGTGAATTGAAGCTGAAGTACGAAGACCACATCGAGCGCCGGCCAGACGTCCAGGGCGGCCGGCCGGTGATCAAGGGTACGGATGTGCTCGTAAGGGACGTGATGGTGCTGCTCGCAGAGGGGCGAGGACCCCAGGAGATCCGAAAGCGCTTCCCCGAGCTCACTCTGCGAGACGTGAGAGCGGTGCTAGCCTTTGCGGCCCTGGCGGCCGACTGATCCCCAGAGGACTGAAGAGACTACTAGTGGGCGACGCTGGGTCGGGCGACGCCGGTGGGCCGAACGGCGCTGCGCCGAACGGCGCTGGGACGGGACTGGGGCCGCGGAAGGCCGATGCACCCGACTGGCGCATCGGCCGCTCAGACAATCTCGTGGGGGATTCCTCGCGCTTCCTCGCTCACGGTCACCTCGGTGTTCCCCGTTGTCGGAACGAAGCGAGTCTATCACACGATGAGGGGCGCGGATCCAGATCGAATCGCATTCGAATGTCGGGAGATCACGTCAAAGTGTGAGTACCTCGAAGGAGCGTGGCAGGAGCCGCCGCGGCGTAAGCCCACCGCCGCGGCGTCAGCCCATCGCCGCGGCGTCAGCCCACCGCCGCGGCGCCAGCCCATCGGTTGCCCTTGGCAGAGGCGTGTGAATTGTAGCCTCTTGGCGGCGCCTGGCGGTAGAATCAGCTAACCGCCGGGTCGAGAGTCGCTCGGTCCGGTCAATCTTGGCGCGCTTCACTCGGGGCGTCTCCTTGACCAGCGCCCCGAGACTCGATGGCGCACCGCGCCGGGAGGGAGCACATGAGAAACCGTTGCCTGTCCGCTGTGCAGAGATCCTTGTCGCATTTTTCTCGCGTCATTTGCCTCGGGGCGCTGATCGGCGGCGCGCCCGCTTGCAGCGACGATGACGACGACCAACATGACGCCCATGTGCCGAGGGACGCCGCCGGTGACGCCAGCGCGACGGACGCCGGGGACGCCGGGCCCTGCGTTGGAGATGGCGCCCTGAACGAGGCCTGCGACGACGATTGCGACTGCCAGGCAGGGCTCGCCTGTCGCGGGCTCCCTGGAGGCATGAGCTGCCAGATCCCCTGCGCGGGATACGACGAGTGCGAGTCGGCTCCCCTCGGCTGTGACCTCAAGATCTGCGAGCTGTCCATCGGCGCTTGCAGGTGCCCCTGCCAGGAGGGGGACTGCGGTGACGAGGTCTGCGTGGCCGGGTACTGCGTGGGCTGCGCGAGCGACACAGACTGCGCGGGCCACGCCTGCGGAGGAGATCCAGGGCTGGGCTCGCCGCGGTGCCGCCTGGACGTCGGGCAGTGCGTCTGCGGCGGGCTCTGCGGGGACAGCGTCTGTGATCCAGCGGAGGAGGCCGGGCTGAGCTGCCCTTCGGACTGCGCCGCCTGCACCGAGCCGGAGGCGCTGTACGAGTCCTGCAGCGACGGCGTCCGGGTGCCATACTGCGCCTGCGACGGGTCAGGCGGAGGCGGGAGCTGGGACTGCGTAGACCCGTGGGACGCCTGTGCCGGCGAGACGCGCTGCGCCAGGGAGGGGGGCGGCTGCGTGGCCGCCGAGGCGGACTGCTACGGGGGCACCATCAGCGCGACCCCGCTCGGCTGCGAGGGGACCTATCCCCTGTGCTGCGCGCCCGAGCCTTGCACACCCGCAGGGAGCACCCACGAGCCCTGGATGGGCCGCTGCTGCCCGGGGCTCAGGGGTCTCCCGTCGCTCTCGCCCATGACGGGCATGGTGAGCGGCTCGAACGGGGTGTCCTGCGTCCCGACCTGCATCGTGCTCACCTGCGCGCCCTGCGGCGACGGGATCTGCCAGCTCCACTTCGCGGAGAACCCATGCAACTGTCCCGAGGACTGTCCTTGGCCCCCGAGCGGCTTCGTCTGCGACGGCGAAGGCTACGCAGGCTGCGGACGAAACGCCTGCAGGCAGGAGGGCGGGAGCTGTCTGCAGTGGACGCCAACCTGCGATAGCGGGGTTTGCTCGCAGGAGGTGGAGGTAGTGTCCGGGGCGGTGTGTGACGGCGTCACGGATCGCTGCGTCGCGCCCTGATCGCAGGCTCGGCGCAGGATTTCGTCTTTTCTGGAGGCGCGATGCAGATCGAGCGGGCGCGCCGTGCCCGGAGTCGCTTGGCGTATACTTGGCGCGGACTAGCCGCGAGCGGAGTCGAAGCCCCTGAGGGTCTGCCAGGGAGGGGAGCGCGTGGGGCCGTTCACCCGCGAGCGGAGTCGAAGCCCCTGAGGGTCTGCCAGGGAGAGGGGAAAGGCTCTGCGCCCTGGGCGGCGCCCCTAGGTGCGCCAGGCGTGGCGGTGCGGGCGAGGCCGAGGAGATCGGCCGACGCAAAGGCCAAG
>JAVEWA010000310.1:0-7930 GCA_034004785.1 Polyangia bacterium | reverse complement strand
GCACCGCCGATATCGTCTTCCACCTTGGCTTTTCTCCTTCTGGCTTCCTTGCTGGATAGATCCTGGCTGTGATAACCTGATCTTGACATCATAGCATCAGAGGTGTCCGAGCGATGCCAGGGTGTGAAGGAGCTTTTCCGGGCCAGGAACCAGGCGTCACGGGGCGCTGGGCTATGCCCCTCGTGGCTGGGCTGTTCCTCTTGGGATTGGGCCCGGGGTGCCGGGACGGGGCGGCTGGAAATAGCCATCCCGAGGAGGACGCCGAGGTTCCGACCCTGGACGCTTCCTCGCTTCCGGGCGCCGACGCCAGCCCGCCAGGGCCCATCTGCCCGTCTCCCCTGCCTGTGGCCGCGCCAGAGGGCGCTTTCCTGCCCATGTCCCAGCCCCTGAGCGGCTCTCGCCCACGGTGCGCCAAGGTGACCCACGCCTTTGCGGGCGCCGCCGGCTCCACCTTGGAGATCGAGGTGCTCGACTGGGGAGGCTTCAGGCCGGGGGTGCTCGTGGTGCGGGACCTCCTCGGCCAGAAGCTGGCGAGCCTGGCGCCCGTCCGCCCTGGCGCCAAGCTCCAGCTCACCCTGGAGCGCAGCGGCGAGCACCTGCTCGAGCTCGGGCCCAGGATAGTGACCGCCCCTGCCAACAGCTACCGCCTCTTCGTCAGGTGCATCGACGGTTGCGACCTGGAGTACAGCCGCTACCCCATCGTGCTCATGCACGGCATGGCCGGCACCGACGCCTACCTCGATGTCGTCAACTACTACAACGGGGTTCACGATCACCTGACGACGGCCGGCTACCTGGTGGCGAGCCCTGGGGTGGACGCCTTCGGCTCCGTAGCGCAGCGGGCGGGCCAGTGGCAGGGCCACCTCGACGACCTGGAGGCCCAGGGGCTGGGGCGCCGCTTCAACTTCATCGCCCACTCCCAGGGCGGGCTGGACGCCCGTTACTTGATCAGCCGGCTCGGCGACGATCGCCCGGCCTCCCTCACCATGATCGCCACCCCCAACCTGGGCACCGAGGTGGCGGACGTGGTATGCGGGATCATCGACCCCGACTCCCTGGCGGCCGGCCTGGCGGACCTCGTGGTGGGCGCCGTCTCGGGGTTTCTCGGCCTGGGGAGCGGGGAGATCAGCGCGCAGGTGCTGGATCTCACCACCCCGGCCATGGCCGCCTTCAACGCCGTCACCCTCGACAGCCCACAGGTCGCCTACTACTCCTGGGCGGGGCACAGCTGCGGCGCGCTGCAGCCCATCTGCATCGCGGAGCAGCAGGGCGAGGTGGTCTTCGTCCTCCTCGGCCCCACCTACACCCTGCTGGACTTCCTGGTGGGCCCGAACGACGGCATGGTCCCGGTCCGCTCGGCCATCTGGGGCGAGTACCTGGGCGAGCTCCCCGCCGATCACGTCAACGAGGTCGGCCACTCCATGCCGGTCTTCGACCACCTGGAGTTCTACCTGGGAGAGGCGCGCCGCCTGGCCTTCTTTGGTATGTAGGCCCTCCCCCGGCTCCCAAGGCCCACAGTTCATCTGCCCCGCTGCTGCTCATCAGCGGTGGTCCCGCTTGGCCTCCCGCTTGGCCTCCCGCTTGGCCTCCCGCTTGGCCTCCCGCTTGGCCTCCCGCTTGGTCTCCCATTGACTCCCACCACCAGATGGCAGATGGTTTGTCCATAGGAGCAGCGGCGGGAGGCTTGCCCTAGTGGCCGTCCTGGCGCCGTCCGGGGAAGGAAACGGTAGCATGGCGATGAACGCTCTCACTGGCGCCGGGTTCTCCATCAGATCGCCTCGTCGTCACGGGGAGTTTCGCCTCGGTTGTTCCCTCCTGCTCGTCTTCGGGATGGCGCTGTTTCCCTGTCTCGGCTGCGCGAGCCAGGGAAAGCAGGAGCGCTGTGGCGACGGCCGCCTGGACCCTGGAGAGGAGTGCGACGACGGCAACCTGACAGACGGCGACGGCTGCGACTCGAGCTGCGCTCTGGAGGCCTGCGGGGACGGCCTGTGCGGCCCTGCGGAGAACTCGGCCAACTGCCTCGAGGACTGCCCGGCGGCCTGCGGAGACGGCCTCTGCGACCCGGACGTGGAGTCGGAGGCCAGCTGCCCCCTGGACTGCCGCGGGTGCGAGTGTCTCTCGGAGGTGACCGGGAGCATAGGCGCGCCCGGGCTGTTCATCGGCTATCTCTCCCTAGGCAGGGATCTTTCCGCTCCGGCCTGCGGCCCCGAGGCTGAGAGCCCCGAGGTCTATCTCTGCTTCACCGCGCCCTTCACTGGCAACCTGGTGCTCTCGACCGAGCACCTGACCACCACGGCGGACACGGTGGTGGAGCTGAGGGACGGGAGCTGCGCCGGCGCGGAGCTGGGGTGCAGCGCCGCCGGAACTTCTGGAGGCAGGGCCAGGCTGACTGCCCCGGTGGTGGCAGGAGACGCATACGTGGTCATGGTGGAGTCAGCCGACGCGACGGGCGGCGTCTTCGCCCTGGGCATGCACGCCGAGGGGGTGTGCGAGGGAGTGGGAGAGGTCTCGGAGGTGACCGGAGAGCTCCTTGGCGGCGGTCGCTTCTCCTTTGACACCGCCGCGAGCACGGCCACCATGGCCGGCTCTTGCGGCGGCGCAGGGAGCCCGGAGGCGCTCATCTCCTTCACCGTGCCCCTAGGCGGCGCCTGGGTCGCCACCACTGCGAGCCCGAGCTCCGCCCTGGAGCCGGCGGTGCTCTACCTGCGGGAAGGGGAGAAGGGCGGCGCAACCTACTGTGACTCGCCCGAGTCGGAGATCGCCTGCTCCACCCAGGTCAGCCCCGCTGGCCACGGCACGCTCCTTCGGTTCGACGCCGTGGCCGGGCGGCCTTACTCCCTCTTCGCGGACGGGGCGGCCGAGAGCCAGGGAGCGGTCACCGTCACCATGGGCCTCGCGGCCGAGAGCCCCTTTGTGGATTCCCTGCGCGGCTGCAGCCACACCACCATCCGAGACGACTATGCCCTCCATGCCCGCGCCGGGCAGGCGGTGTCGGTCCGCGTGGACACGGTGGACGCCCAGACCGCCGCAGACACCAGGCTTCGCATCCGCGCTCCGGACGGCACCGAGCTGCACGAGGCCGACGACGACGTGGCCTGCACCTATCCGCCGCCGGCCTATAGCTGCCCCTCGTACAGCTTCACCGCTCCAACGGATGGCCTCTATCAGTTGGAGGTGTACGTGGGGTCGAGCCAGCGCTGCGCCGATCCGACGCTCGCGCGCTACGTGATCTTCGCGGAGGTCGCGGGCGAGGACGCCGAGCTCATCCTGGTGCGGGATCAGTAGCGGGGCGCCCGTGAGGCTGCCCGAGCGTCACGCGTGGCGCTCATCGGACCCGAGGAGGTCTGGACATGAAGAAGCTCTCCTGCCTGACTCTGATGACGGTGGCCTTCTGCCTGGGCCCACCCGCCTCTGCGAGAAACGCGCCAATCGCGGTGGAGCGCGAGCCCGACGCCTGGACCCTGCTGCCCTGGAGGACGGCGGACGGGGTGGGCCGAGTGGATGGCCGGGAGGCCGACAGCCGGGGCCCAGGAGGCTTCGCGGTCTCGCCCGACGGCGTCCTCTTCGTGCTCGACTCGGTGAACGCGCGGGTGCTGGTGCGGAGCGAGGCCGGCGCCCCACTCGGCGAGATCCCGCTGACCACCTCCACCTTCGAGGACATGGAGCAGGTGGAGGGCCGGGCCCTCGTCCTGCTGGATCGCCAGGTCGGCAAGGCCCTCCTCGCGGTGGACCTCGAGGGCAGGCCCCTGGCCGAGGTCCCTCTCGACGGCCCGGGCATCGAGCGGCCTGGCCTGGTGACAGCCATCCTGCCAAGGGCTGACGGCGTGTGGCTCGAGGTGGCCCACAGCCACAGCGTCCTCGTGCTGGGCCCGGACCTCTCGCCTTGCCCGAGGCGTATCCGCAGGGGTCGGCCCGGCTCGGGCGGCGAGAGCCTGCATGGCGCATTGGGCCCGGACGGGTCCGTGCGGCTCTGGCGCACCGATGGGCTCTCGGCCCGGGCCACCAAGGAGACGACCCTGCGAGCCCAGCTCCCGGCGCGCCGGATCGTTTGGCTGGATCAGGCCGATACCGGCGAGATCCTGGCGGTGCTGGAGACCGCTCGCTTCTCCCGGACATCGCCATTCAGGGTCACGGAGCAGCGCTACGAGGCCGTTTGGCTCGATGAGGGGCTCACCGAGATCTCGAGGTTCTCGAGCCCCTGGGTCCTGACGGCGCTCTCCCAACGGGGCGAGATCCGGGTGACGCCGGAGGGGAGCGTCTTGCAGATGGCGATGTCGGACCAGGGCGCGCTCGTGCTGCGCTGGGAAGGGAGGGCGCCATGATCCTCTCCCGAAAAACCTGCCTGGTCCTCGTGTTCCTGGCTCTGGCGCTTTTTGGCCCAGCTTCCATTGCGGGGGCCGCACCCCCTGCCGAGCCCGTCTCAGCGATCCTATGCCGGGCCTATGCGGGCCTGGACTTCTCCTATGCCTGGGGAGGCGAGTGCTGGCAGGCGATCGGCTGTGCGCCGGATTACAGCGGCGGCGTAGGGCTGTGCGACGGCTGCTCGGACGGCGACGGGTGCGCCGACTGCACCACGAGCAGCGGCTGCTGCGTCAGCGGCGTGAGCTGCCAGCACTCCGGCACCTGGGGTGCCGACTGCTCGGGCTTCGTATCCAAGGCCTGGCAGGTGCCTGACCCGCACCCCGTCGAGGCCTGCGGCGTGGACCGATACACGGCTGGTGCCTTCACCACGGATCACACCTACTGGGACAACGTGGCGGTGAGCGCCCTGGTGCCGGGCGACGCCGCCGCCACGAGCGCCCACGTCATCCTGGTGGTGGGACCCAAGGATTCATACGGAGAGTACGACGTGATGGAGGCGGCCGGGTGCACGCCGGGGATCATCCGGCACCAGCGGGCCATCTCCACTTCGATGACCGGCGCCCGGCGGGTGAACATCCTGCAGTGCGTGTGCGAGAGCGGCCAGACGGAGAGCCAGGCCTGCGGGGACTGTGGCACACAGTCGCGAAGCTGCTCAGACGGCTGTCTCTTCACGGATTGGTCCCCCTGCGAAGGGCCGGACCCATCGGGGGAAGACGCTCTCTGCCAGGCCGAGGGGCTGGGCGTCTGCGCCGAGGGGCACCGCCGCTGCGTGGCAGGCTGGCTCACCTGCGAGCCGAACCGGCCCTCGATCGAGGTCTGCGACGGGCTCGACAACGACTGCGACGGCGAGATCGACAACGGCACGCCTGATGCCTTGGGCGAGGGGCTGCCCTGCCTCACCCCCTGCGGCGAGGGCGCCTCCCAGTGCGTGGACGGCCAGGTAGTATGCGTCGAGTCGGAGGACGCCACGGGCTGCGACCCGGTGGAGCCAGTCATCCCTTCGCCGAAGAGCGGCGGCTGCTCTTGCCAAGCGGGCCGCCCGGGCTCGGGCCCCGGCTCGGGCTCGGACCCCGGCTCGGGCTCGGGCCCCGGCTCGGGCACGGGCCCGGCCTTCCTCGCCCTGCTTGCGCTCCTGGCGATCTTCTCGCCGGTCCTGCGCCGTCGGCAAAGGCGGCGGGACAGCTTGTAGGCATTTCCGCGGACAGGGGCGTAGGTCTCGATGCTGGCCTGGGGCTTTGGCACGAAGTCGCCGTTGCCTATGTAATCCAGGCGCGGCCTGGGAGGTGCCGGGATCGCCATCGCTGGCTTGGGTTAGCCGCTCAGGCGATTCGGACGGAATCGGGTTGCAGTAGAGAATGGATACTCTCGGCCCTCCGACTCGGTTGACATGGGACCACCGAGGGGCTAGCTCTGGGCGATGAATCTGCAACCCTCGATGACCATCGACGCCGACGCCTGCAACGGCTGCGGCCTGTGTGTCCGAGTGTGCTCAGACGACACCCTGGAGGTCCGGGACGGAAAGGCTCGCGTGGTGGGCGGGGAGTGCCTCGGCTGCGACCACTGCGCCGCGGTCTGTCCCAAGGGCGCCATCCTCGTGCTGCACGTGGATCCCGCGGCGCACCGCCTCGAGACGGTCCCGGACGCAGACAAGATGATCCAGCCCGGGGACGCCGACCCAGGCGCGCTCGTGTCCCTGATGCGCTCGCGGCGCTCTTGCCGCAACTTCAAGACCGCGGCCGTGCCCGAGGCGCTCCTTCGCGACCTCGTGAGGATCGGGCAGAGCGCGCCGTCTGGTACGAACAGCCAGCTCTGGCGCTTCACCATCCTGCCGACCCGGAAGGACGTGATGGTCTTGGGCCAGGCGGTGCTCCGTTTCTTCGAGGAGACCAACCGCAAGGCCGATAATCCCGCGCTCAGATTGGTGTCCAGGCTGCTCCCGGGGGACCCCCTCGGCGAGTACTACCGCGGGTATCGCGACAAGGTCGCCGCCGCCCTCGAGGAGTTCCGCGCGGGCAGGCGCGAGCGGCTCTTTCACGGCGCCCCCGCGGCGATCCTCGTCGGCTCCGCGCCCGGGGCCTCGTGCCCTGCAGAGGACGCGCTCTTGGCGACGCAGAACATCCTGCTCGCCGCCCATGCGATGGGGCTCGGCACCTGTCTAGTTGGCTTCGCCGTCGCGGCGTTCAAGAGCGACCGGCGAGTGGCCAGGGCCCTCGCCCTGCCGAGGGGCGAGCGAGTCCACGCGGTGGTGGCCCTCGGGTACCCCTCGGAGCGCTACGTCCGCCCCTGCGGCCGCAAGCCCGCCGCTCCTCGCGTGCTCTCCATCTAGTCAGTCGGCGCCCGAGATGCTTTAGTTGATGGGGTCCGCATGCGGCGACCTTCGTCTGTGCCCCTGCGCAAAGCGTCTCTCAGCGAGCTTGCCTCTGCTTGCGTCCGTCTGCATGCGTCCGTCTGCTCGCGTCCGTCTGCTTGCGTCCGAGCGCCGCATCCGAGTTCCATCTTGATCGTCTGGTCGAGCCGATGCAAGGCGAAGCCTGTCTGTCGAAGCCTGCTTGGTGGAGCCTGCTTGGTGGAGCCTGCTTGATGGAGCCTGCTTGGTGGAGCCTGTCAGGTGAAGCCTTGACCCTTGGCGGCTGATCGCTGATGCTCTCTTCAGGATCTCTTTGTCGCCGCGCCATGCGCGTCATGGAGACGTGCCCAACGGCGTTGGGCCCATTCCTGGGCATGTTGTCGGGTGCGCGCGACGAGCTAGTATCGTGGATAGCAGTGTGTATTGGTCGAGGTCCAAGGACGAGAGGCTTGGTAGCAGTCGTTCAATACCGGCAGGGGGGACGAGGGCCGAGCCCGATCCTGGATTGAACATTCATTGTGGGGAGGAAATGCAAATGCGCAACGAAGGGAGCATCTACCAGCCAAGGCTCGAGATGCGTAGGCAGAGCCCGATTGCTCTGTGGCCAGTCATTGCGCTTTCTTCGGTGATGCTGCTGGCCCTGCCATCCGGGTGCAGACGCAAGTCCCCCGAGAGGGTGGAGAGGCCTGCCAAGGACGATAAAACAGCGATGCAACTGCCTGAGCCCGATTCATCGCGGCGCGAGCAGATCGGAGAGGTCCATGGCAGACCAGCGCCCTCGGCTCGGGTCGCCACAAGGGAAACTGACAGGCCTTCGCCCGCTCGACAGATGCCGGCAAGCGAGTTCAAGCCTACCGTGGCGGCGCCGAGCTTCGCAGCGCTCTATCCGCTGGTCCGGTCTCCGGAGCGGGAGGACGTGCGCCTTGGCAAGGTCGTCGCGCTCGGACAGACCAGGTTCACCGTGGTCGCCACAGGGAGGCAGAAGGGTAGTGATCGGACCTGGTTCCGGCTTCTCGTGGTGGAAGCCGCGGGCGGCCCCCCCAAAATCGTCAGCGACTTCCTGGTGGACGAGCCTCCCTTTTCCACGAAGCAAGGAAAGGGCCGTGTCGGGGCTCAGCTCCGGGTTGGGGACTTCGACTTCGACGGCCTGCCCGAGGCACAGGTGAACTATAGATACCCAGTGGACGAAGGGGGAGACGGCGAGGTGAGGAGGGTGGCCTT
>JAVEWA010000309.1:0-7955 GCA_034004785.1 Polyangia bacterium | reverse complement strand
GTGGAGCGCTTCGATCTCGAGAGAGCCGAGTTGTGGAGCCGCTACGGGAGGCTGGCCAGGCTCCTCGTGGGCCGAGTGGTCGGAGCCCTGCCGCAGGCCCTGGAGGCTGACTGCCAGCCTCTCAAGTTGCGCGTGGATCCTGGCCAGGTGGACACCGCGCCTCGTGCGGCCAGCCCGCTCGGGACCCGGGATGAGGAGCCAGGTTTGCTCCTGGCCTTTGGCGGCGCCCAATCCGATGAGGCGAAGCGGGAGCACCTCGCGCGTCTCGCGGGCCTGCGGGACGGAGACCGTTTCTTCCGACTCGCGCTGCTGAGGCAGCACGCGGAATCCCTGCCTGCCCGAAGGCTGCTACGCCAGCACGCTAGCGCCCTCGTTCGTGGTGTCCGCAGTGAGCCCGAGGCTCGCGAGCTGATGAGCCTGCTGGAGGGGGTGGCTGGCGCCGAGGCCCTGCATCACAGGGCCGTGCTGGCCCAGCTCCTCTCGCTCCACGAGGAGGCGGCTCGTTTGCAGCTTGGGTTTCGACGTTCCCTGAATCAGCTCGGCTCTTCCGAGAGGGAGGCCGCCGCGCTGAGAGCCCTCGGCGCGGCCGAGGTGGACTCGCGGCGGGTTCAGCCGCCCTGGGGCCCCATCAGGAGCGCCTTCCCGCGCCTGTTCCTCGGCTGGCTCGACTTGGCCCAGAAGGTGTGGGCAGGAGAGGCTGCCCAGGCGCCCCCCCTGGCCATTCTGCTCTACCGGCGCGCGCTTCACTTCGCGGTGCGAAGCGTGCTCGTTCCGAGCCTGCGGGCTGGGCGCGGGAGCGCGGAGGCCGGCGCGAGGGCTCGATCCTTGCTCCTGAAGTATTTCTTGCCGCTCTCGCGAGGGCGCTGGGATGCCCTCCCTCACTGGGCGCGCCAGGATCTACTGGAGGTCACGGGTTTGCTCCGCCGATCGCAGCAGGGCCTCGACAAGGCATGGATCGCGAGCGCCCTCGAGGCCCCCACCGAGACCGTCTGCCGGATGATCCGGATGAGCTACTTCGACGTCGCCGATCGCTTCATCCAGCGCTCCATCGAGCAAAGGACGTCTTCGGAGGGCGCGCTGCGTCTTTCCCAGGGGCGCTGTCTCAGAGAGAGAGAGCACTTCTCCGAGGCCCGTCGCGCCTTTGACCAAGCAGTGGCCGCGGATGTAAAGGGGGCCAGGGAGGCCAGGGTGCAGGCCCTGCTCGACCAGGGAGATCTTGAGGCTGCGGAGAGGGAGCTGGAGGCAGTCATTCCCAAGACCGCTGCCGCCTGGCGGGCGCAGAGCCGGCTGTACAGGTTGCTTGGGCAGGGCGATGACGCCTACGAGGCGGCGAGGCGGGCTCTGCGCGCGGAACCCGGTGAGCCGTCCCCCCAGACTCTCGTTGCCATTGGCCGTGGCGCAGCCCTGGCGGGTCGCTTCGCCGAGGCCAGAGCCAGCTTTCGTCAGGCCGCCGGTGGACAGGGAGAGGTGGCCTACGAGGCGAGGGAGCGCTGGGCGAGGCTCGAGTCATCCATGGGCCGCCCGCGCGCCGCTCTGGATGCAGCCTGGCCCCTCACGATGGAGCCGGATCCCATCGCGAGGGTTGCCGGCAGCGCCATGATCGCGGTGGCCGCCGCGCGCCTTGCGATGCCGGCACTCGTGCAGCTCCAGATCCAGAGGGCTCTCTATCACGCGGATGGGGATCCCAGAGCCCTCTTGCGTCTCGCCTTGATCCTCTCCGAGGGAGGGCGGGGTCAGCTCGCTGCCCTCGGGGCCTTGAGGGATGCCATCGGCCTCCGGCCCGGCTGGTCTGTCCTCTACGCCCAGCAGGCCATGATCCTCGGTCAGCTCAGGCGTCTTCCCGAGGCCCTCGAGGCCATCAGAGTCGCCCTGAGGATCCGCGGCGCATTCCCGCCTTACCGGGCCTTGGAGGCGGCGCTCCTCAAGTTGGCTGCATCCTCGCGAGGGGAGATATTGGACCAGACGCCCAAGTGGGCCGGGAAGGATGATGCCGAGAGCGGCCCAGATGGTGGCAGCCCTGCTCCTGCTGGGCCAGCATCGCCAGTCACACCTCCGGCAAGACACGCGACCGTTGCCGATTCCATGGGAATGAGCGCTACCAGCGGGGCCGATGGCGGTGTCAGGCAGGTCCCGCCCGATCCCGGGCCGCATCGGGGGGGCAGGACGCCGTGAGCGGTGGGCCCGGCGAGGGAGAGGCGGCCGGCAGAGCGGCGCGGCCCCCGCTACGGTACCGCCTTCGCCCCAGGCGGCGCCAGCGCCTCTCCAGTCCCGAGTCTGTTGGAAGCCTCCTTGATTGGTTGCTCGAGCGGAGGCATCTGAAGGCGCCTCTTCGCATCTACAAACTGCAGGCCGAGTGGCGGGCACTGGTAGGAGATGTGGCGGCAGGGAGGTCCTTTCCGGTCTCACTCGAGAAGGGACGGTTGGTGGTGGGGGTGGCAGACTCCACCTGGATGCAGGAGCTCACCTTCCTGAAGGGCATGGTTTTGGAGCGGGTGCGCGCGCTTCTTGGGTCGGGGGTTGTGGCCGGGCTGCGTTTCCGGGTACAACCGGGAGTCCACACCCCCGAGCCGCAGAGAACCGCGCTCGCAGAGCCTGAACGTGTCGATCCGGAGGAGGAGCTGCGGCGCCGTCCACTGGCCCCAGACGTGGCCGAGGCACTCTCGCGTCTCGAGGAGGATCTGGAACGGGTGGCCAACCCGGACCTGCGAAGGTCCATCCGCCGGGCGTTTGTGAAGCACCTTCTGGACCAGGCGTGAGCGAGGCGGGGCTACTGGCACTCTCGCTGAAGCAACTCGGCCAACCTGTCGGCCATGCGGCAGATGTCCCCGCGGCTGGCTCCCTCGACCATTACCCGTACCTTCATCTCGGTGCCGGAGTAGCGCACCAGCACCCTGCCGTCCGCGCCGAGCTCGTTCTCCACCTCCCGGATGGCGGCCTGCACCGAGGTCAAGCCATCCAGGGGAGGTTTGGAGCGCACCGGGATGTTCTTCAGGACCTGCGGGTAGCGTGTCATGATGCCGCGCAGATCGGAGAGCGCCTTCTGTTCCCGCACCATGACCGCGAGCACCTGCAACGCCGCGATGATCCCGTCTCCGGTGCTCATGTGGTCCAGGAAGATCAGGTGACCGGACTGCTCGCCCCCCATGTTGTAGCCACCTTGCCTCATCTGCTCCACCACGTAGCGGTCTCCCACCTGTGTCCTCAGGAGGCGGCCCCCCGCATCCTCCAATGCTCGCTGGAGGCCGATGTTCGACATGACGGTGGTGACGAGAGTGTCGTGCTTGAGGGTGCCGCGAGCCAGCATGCGCGTGGCGCAGATGGCCATGACCTCGTCGCCGTCCACCACGAGCCCGGTCTCGTCCGCGAAGATCACCCTGTCGGCGTCTCCATCCAGTGCAACGCCCAAGTCGGCGCGGTAGATCCGCACGGCCTCGCACATGGACTCCGGATGCAGGGCGCCGGTGCGGTAGTTGATGTTCCGGCCATCCGGCTCCACGCCCAGGGGAAAGACCTCCGCCCCCAGCTCCTCGAAGACCGCCGGGGCGACCTTGTACGAGGCGCCGTGAGCGCAGTCCACCACCAGGCGCTTGCCCTCCAGCGTCAGATCCCCAGGGAAGGTCTGCTTGCAGAATGCGACGTAGCGGCCGATGGCGTCGTCTATCCGCCGCGCCCGCCCGACGCGATCACCTGATGGGCGGGCCAGGTCCAGCTCGTCGGACTGCATGAGACGCTCGATCTCGGCCTCCTGGTCGTCAGGGAGCTTGAATCCGTCCTGGGCGAAGATCTTGATGCCGTTGTCGGTGAAGGCGTTGTGGCTGGCGCTGATCACGACGCCGGCGTCCGCGCGCATCGAAGCGGTGATGTGCGCGATTCCTGGCGTCGGCAGCGGGCCGACGATCATGACGTCCGCGCCCATCGACATGATCCCCGACGCCAGGGCGTTCTCGAACATGTAGCAGGACAGGCGCGTGTCCTTGCCGATGACGATCCGGCCAGAGCGCCCGGCCCGCCGGGAAAAGATGAGCGCAACGGCCTGACCTAGCCTGGTCGCCGTCTCGACCGTCATTGGTTCGACGTTGGCCTCGCCTCTGACGCCGTCGGTGCCGAAGATCTTTCGCATTGTCAGTTGCCTCGCAGCGGCCGGTCCTCAACCCTCGCGGGCCAGCATTCGAAGCACCCGCTCGGGGGTGAGGGGAAGCTCCGACACATGGATCCCGAGGGCGTGTCCCACCGCGGTGGCGATTGCCGCCCCCCCCGGGATGAAGGACGGCTCTCCGATGCCCCTGGCGCCGAAGGGGCCGAGGGGCTCTGGGTCCTCCAGGAAGGTCATCTCTACGTTTGGCGCGTCCACAGCGGTGGGCAAGAGGTAGTCGGTGAAGCTAGGGTTTTTCAGCCTGCCCTCCTCGAGGAGCAGATCCTCCATGATCGCCCAGCCCATGGCCTGAACGGCGCCGCCCTGCACCTGTCCCTCCAGGGCAGGAGGGTGAATGGCGCGGCCGATGTCGTGAACCGCGTGGATGTTCGTGACGTCGACCTTGCCTGTCCATGTGTCTACTCTGACCCGGGTGACATGGGCGCCGAAGGTGTAGAACATGTAGGCCTGCCCCTGCCCGGTGGCAGGGTCGTAGATCCGGTCTGCGCTCCTATACCAGCCGAGGGCGGCGGGGTGAATGCGTCTTCGGTAGAGCAGGGCGGTGACGTCGGCGAAGGGCACGAAGCGCCCCCCAGGAGCCAAGAAGCCGCCTGGCCCTGTCTCGACCTCTTTCTCGGCTGCGCCCAGGAGCTCGGCGGCCAGAGGCAATAGCCGGGCCCGGAGCTGGGATGCGGCGTCCAGTATGGCGTTGCCCGCCACCAGGGTAGCCCTGGAGGCCACGGTGGGGCCCGAGTCGGTCACCAGGCCTGTATCGACCTCCGTGAGGTGGACTGCATCAGCCGGAGCGCCGAGGGCTTCTGCGGCTATTGCCCGCGAGGCGGCGAAGGCCCCCTGGCCCATCTCCGTGACTCCAATCGAGACGTTCACCGAGCCATCGGCCTGCAGGTGTAGGAGGGCGCCTCCCCGGTCGAGCGGCTGGCCGCCATGGTGCAGGTTGGCGCCGTAGATGAAGACAGCGACTCCCGTGCCCCAGCGGAAGCGATCTCCCGCCTCGGCTACTGCCTGGGCATTCTTCGAGCGGGTGAGGCTCTCCACGCGATCCAGCACCTTGGACAGGCGCTCGGCGCTCTCGATGCGCTCGCCCGTGCTGAACTCGGGACGCTCAGGGCTGATGGCGTTCAGGCGGCGCACCTGGACTGGAGAAAGGCCCACCTCTTTGGCAAGGCGCTCCATCTGGCATTCGTGAGCCACCGTGACCTGAGGGGCGCCGAAGCCGCGAAAGGGGCCGCCGAAGAGGTTGTTCGTGTAACAGACCTGCGTACGGACGCGGAGATGATCAATGGCGTAGGGGCCGACGGCGGAGGTATTGGCGCGCTCCGCGACCACGGTGCTCAGGCCCGCGTAAGCTCCCGCGTCCACCAGGATGTCGATCTCGACGCCGCGGATGCGGCCATCGGCGCTCGCGTAGAGGCGATGGTGGATTAGCATGCCGTGGCGCTTGGTGGAAGCCTGCATGTCCAGCTCCCTTGGGAGCACCAAGCGCACCGGGCGGCCAGTGCGGGCCGACAGCAAGGCGGCGCACAGGGCCACCTCGTTCGGGTAGTCCTCCTTGCCGCCGAAGCCTCCTCCAGTCGTGGATTGAACCACGCGGACCTTTCCCAGGGGGAGGCCAAGGGCGCGAGACACCGCGCCGCGGACGTAGAATGGGCACTGGCAAGACGAGAACAGGCGCATCCCTCCGTCGTGGTCAGGAACCGCCAGGCACCCTTGAGGCTCGAGATAGGCGTGCTCCTGGCCTCCGATCTTGAATTCCTGTTCGAGGAGGATCTCGGCTCCATCGCGGGCTGCCGCCACGTCGCCGCGAACCACGGCGAACTCCCGGACGAGGTTCCCGGCCTCGTGCACCTTTGGCGCAGAAGGTGAGAGGGCCTCGGACAGGTCGTACACCCCCGGCAGGGCTTCCAGCTCGACGGCGATGGCCTCCAGGGCCTCGCGGCAGAGCTCGGGCGACTCGGCCGCCACGAGCGCCAGCCGGTCTCCCGCCATGCGGACACGATCCTCGACCAGGAGGGGCTGATCGTCGTAGATGAGCCCGATCCTGTTCACCGAGCCCAGATCCTTGGAGGTCAATACTTCCGCAACGCCGGGAATGCCACGGGCCCCGGACGTGTCCAGCCGGGTCACGCGGGCCGAGGCGATGGTCGCGGGCAGGATGGCGGCATGCAGCATCTGCGGCGCTCGCAGGTCGGCCAGATACATGGCATCTCCCAGCACCTTTGAACGCGCGTCGGGTCGCAGGGTGCGGGCGCCAACGCCGCTTTGGGGCCGCGCGCTCATTGGACCTCCTTCCCCTGGGCCGGGAGGGCCCGAGACGCTTGCTCGACTGCGTCCAGGATTTTGGCGTAGCCCGTGCAACGGCACAGGTTGCCTGCCAGGGCGTGGCGGACGCTCTGAGGATCCTTCGGGTCGCCGCTCTCGAGGTAGGCCGTGGCGTTCATCAGCAGGCCAGGAGTGCAGAAGCCGCACTGGACAGCGGCATGGTCAACGAACGCCTGCTGCACCGGGTGCAGGCCGCCATCCTCGCCGTGGAGACCCTCCACGGTGAGCACCTCCTTGCCAGCGGCGCTGCCGAGGAGCATCAGGCAACTGCAAACGGGGCTACCGTCCACGATGACCGTGCAGGCGCCGCATTCCCCTCCGCCGCATCCTTCCTTGGTGCCCGTCAGTCCCAACTCGTCCCTGAGGAAGTCCAGGAGGCGGGTGGTGGGCTCTGCGCATGTTGTCACTTTCCTGCCGTTCACGAGCAGGGTCTGCGTGGGTTTAGACATTTGGCAAGCACTCCTGCAGGTGTGAGCGCACAAGGGCCGAGACCAGCCGCTGCCTGTAGTCGCCGGTGGCGCGGTGGTCCGTGATGGGCTGAGCCTCCGCCGCAGCCGCAGCCGCCGCCGTCCGGGCAAGCTCGGGGGAGAGCCGCTCGTTCTTGAGGAGGCTCTCGGCGCGGGCGGCGCGGAGCACAGTTGGCCCCACCGCTCCCAGGGAGAGCCGGCTTTCGACAACCCGTTCACCCTCCAGCACCGTGAAGCCTGCGACCGCGGCCAGGCTGCACACGAGCGCGTTTCTGCCGCCCATCTTGTGAAAGGACTGTACGACCCGTCCCTGTGGTCTGAGCCGGGGTATGCTCACTGTCTGCACGAGCTCACCGGGCTCCAGGGCCGTCTTGCCAGGCCCAACCAAGAACTCCTCCAAGGTCATGGAGCGCAGGCCCCTCGGGCTCCGTATCATGACCTTGGCGCCCAGGGCGAGCAGCGCGCAGGCGCCGTCCGCCGCAGGAGAGGCGTTGCACAGGTTTCCGCCTATGGTGGCCATGTGCTGGATCTGGTTCGCGCCGAGGCGGGAGGCAGCCTGGGTCAAAAGGGGGAACTCGGCCATCAGGAGGGGGTGCCGCCGGATCTCCGCCATCGTGCAGGTGGCGCCGAGAAGCACCGCGTCCTGTGCCGTGTGGATGCCCCCTAGGCCCAGCCGCCCAATGTCCACCAGGAGGGTGGGGTGGATGGCGCCCGAGCGCATCTTGACCACGACGTCGGTGCCGCCAGCCAGCACATAGGCGCCTTTGCCATCGCTGGACAGGGCCGCAACGGCTTCCTCTACCTTCTGAGGCCTGAAATATCGTGGGGTTCTCATCGGTGGAAAGCTAGCACAACCCGGCGGCAAAGGAGAAGCCCGAAGGCGCCGGGCCCCAGGGTGATCGCAAGAAAACGGGCAGTCGGAAGGATCTTGACCGCGGATCCCGACTGTGATCGACAATTCCTACCGGTCCGTCGCTGGCCGGCATGGAGTTGGTCATGGCCACGGACACCCCGGC
>JAVEWA010000308.1:0-7970 GCA_034004785.1 Polyangia bacterium | reverse complement strand
GCGCAGTCCAAGGCTCACTCGAACGCCAGCCTCGGGATAGGAAAAGCCCTGGGAGCAGAGCCGGGTGCTACGCCGAGAGCGAGGCCGGAAGCGGGCGCGGCCCCGGGAATGGCCCCGGGCGCGGCCCCGGGCGCGGCCCTGGGAATGGCCCCGGGCGCGGCCCCGGGCGCGGCCCCGGGCGCGGCCCCGGGCGCGGCCCCAAGCGCGAGCGCCAGGCAGGCCTGTCAGATCCACGGCTCCCTCGTTCTTCACGAGGCAGAGCTCCTCGTCGGGACGCTCTCTCGGGATCGGAAGTCCGGCGACCTCGTGGCGCTCGACCCCGCGAGCGGAGCCGAGCAGTGGCGCCTCGCCGCACCGGGAGGGATCCGGTCCAGCCTGGCCTGCAAGAAGGCGCTCGCTTGCCTCGTGACCGGGGCCGGACCCTTCATGTGCGTGGATCTCGACAAGAAGAAAGTCCGCTGGGAGGGCGCAAAGCGGAGCCCACCCACGCCCGCCATTACCAGCACGCCAGTCCTTTGGGAGATGCGGGTGATCGGGTCCTCGAAGGACCAGCTCTGCGTTCAGGACACCATGTTCGGCTCGACACACAAGGTGGAATACAGCGCCCAGGGAGTCAGCCTCTCCACGCCCGCCATGCACGGCGGCCTCATCTGGCTGGGCGGCTCGGACGGCAAGCTCCGCGCGGTGGGTTACCATACGACGCTCCTAAGGAGGGTCTTCGACCTGGGCGGCGTGCTAGGCCCAGCCTCCATCGCGCCGAACGGGCTGGTCCTCGTGGGCAGCTCGGACGGCAAGCTCCACGCCATAGAGTAGGCTACCGGCGCCGCCAGCCGCGCCATTCAAGACCTTGCGCACTGCCGACTGGCACTGCCTGCCCCTGCCCGCCGTCGCTCGATCCTGCTCGTCCTCGTTCGGCCGTGATCGCTTCAATCGCCATGCTCGCTTCCCATTGCCAGGCAACCTGTGTATCGTCGCTCGGTCCACATGCCGCAGCCAAACTCCAACGATCCTGGGCTGTTCATCTCAGGAGCGACGCCTTGGCCCGGAGGGCCATTCATCTGCCGTCCCTTTGGCCGCTACCAGGTCCTCCTCGAGGTCGCCAGGGGAGGAATGGCCAGCGTGCAGCTTGCCCAGCTATCCGGCCCGGAGGACATTCGCAAGCTGGTCGCCCTGAAGCTGATCCACGATCAGTACGCGGCAGACGGCGAGTTCCTGAGCATGTTCACGACCGAGGCGCGGATCTCAATCCAGCTACAGCACCCCAACGTTGTGACCATCTTCGAGGCAGGTCAGATCGAGAGGCGACAGTACCTCGCCATGGAGTACGTGCACGGAGAGAGCCTGCTCGACCTGCTCCGCGCCTCTTCCTACAAGGGCGAGTCCCTCGACTGGTCCCTCTGCGCCCGGATCGTGGCCGATGCGGCCAAGGGCCTCCACGCCGCCCACGAGCTGCGCGACTCCGAGGGACAGTTGCTCGGCGTGGTCCACCGCGACATCTCTCCGCAGAACATCCTCATCAGCTACGACGGCCACGTGAAGATCGCTGACTTCGGCATCGCCTACGCCGCCCAGCGCGCGAGCACCACCAAAACAGGGGTGGTCAAAGGCAAGATCTCGTACATGTCCCCGGAGCAGATCCAGGGAAAGCGTCTCGATCGGCGCTCCGACATCTTCTCCCTGGGAGTGCTGGCACACGAGCTGCTCTGTCAGAGACGGCTCTTCCGCAGGGACAACGACGTGTCAACCGCCCTGGCCATAACCACTGGAGAGATCCCTGCCCCGAGCCAGCTCCGCTCCGAGATCCCTCCGATGCTGGAAGACACCATCCTCAAGGCGCTCTCGCTCGACCGAGACGAGCGCCATGCCACGGCAGCCGAGCTCGCGTACGAGCTGGAGACCATCCTCGTACGGGAGAAGAAGCTGGTCACCGAGAGGAACATGGCGGCTGTCATGAACGGCCTCTTCTCGGAAAGCAGACAGCACAAAGAGGAGCAGATACGCCTGGCTCGAAGCCAGCTCGGGAGCGGCGCCCAGGGAGAGCCCGCGCCCCCTCGTATCGGGTCCGAGCGTCCCGAGGATGGCTCGCCCGATGCCACGCCCGACGCGGCTCCGACCAGGGACGGCTCAATCGAACCGGCGGGCTCGAACGCCAGGAGACGGATCCGGACAGGCCTGGTGGCCGGCGCTCTGGGGCTCACGGTTGGCGCCCTGCTGGTGCTCCTGTCCCTCGGGCGCTCGGACCGGGCCCAGAGCAGCGTGGAGAGCTTGCTGCTCCGGGCAGAGAGCGAGCTCCATGGATCTTCCGTGGATCGAGCCTCGTCAGCCGAGCGAATGAGTCGCGACGGAGCGCGGGGCGACAGATCACCTTCCACCCTGATGGTCACTCTGCGCGTCTCGGTGAGGCTCTCCGCGAAGGCGCCTCCCCCTTCCTCGGGCAAGGCAGGGACTGCAAAGAGCAAGGCCGCTCAGTGGGTGCCCACGGTGGTCTTCCGCGGCAAACCGTACCGCGGCGCCGAGCTCGTCCAGCAGATCCCGCGCTCCGAGATCCCCGAGCGGATCGATCTATCTGCGCCAAATCACCTGCCCGAGAGCCTGGACTTCACTCCCACTAGCGATCAGACCTTCGTGGTGACCCTCAAGCCTGGCCCTGGCTCCGCCAGGAGCAATGACGCCCGAGCCTCCGATGGAGCGGGCACAACACGAAGGCCCCCTGCAAGACCCGGGCGGAGGCAGCCTGGAGGTGAATCGATCTTGAGGGATCTCGAATGACTCGGATGACTCGGATGACTCGGATGACTCGAATGACTCGGATGACTTGGATGACTCGGATGACTCGGATGCTCGCCCGCGCATGCAATATCAGGAGCGATGGCGCAAGGACAGCACCGACCGTCAAGACAAGGCTCCTTGCCCGAGTCATCTCTCTGGCTCCCGCAGTTGTCCTGGTCTCCCTCGTCTCCCTCTTCTCCCTCTCTTCGGTGGAGGCGCGCGCCGAGGACAGGCAGGCGGCGAGGCGCCACTTCGAGGCCGGCAAGCGGCTCTTCGAGGCCCGAGACTACCCGGGCGCGCTGCGAGAGTTCCAGAACGCGCAGAGGTCATGGAATAGCCGGACCTTCTACTTCAACATCGCCGCCGTGTACGCCCGGATGGGCGAGACCCTCAAGGCGGGCGAGAACCTGCACCGCTACCTCAAGCTGGCCACGCCCAGGGAGCGAGTCCTCCCCGAGGAGCTGCAACGCATCTGGAGGCTCGTCGGGGTCCTCGTGGTCCGCACACCCAGCAGAGAAGCGGAGGTCTTGGTGAACGGCGCCCTGGTGGGAAAAGGCGAGGTGGAGCGAGTGGTCTTTCCAGGGCCGCACCTCGTCACGGTTCGAGTGGCCGGAAGGGTCGTCTCCGAGCGAACGCTGGTGGCCGTGGCGGGTCGTCACGAGACATGGACCCTCCTCGCGGGCCCCTTTTTCGGCCCCAAAGAGAGAGACATCGGGACGCAAGGCCCGCCCTACTCCAAAGGGTCTCAAGGGGACGAGCCCCCTGTCCAGGACGGGCGTCGGCGAGGCCGGGTCCACCTGGCCTACTTCGCGACCGCCGCGGCGCTAGCTGGCGCCTCCCTGGCCGCGGCCGGCGGGCTCTACGCCAGGGCCCGGAAGCTGAACCAGGACTACCTCGAGGATCTGTCCCAGGCCTCCCTTCGAACCGAGGGGCTAGCCTACCAGCACGCCACCAATGCCATGCTGGCTCTCTCGGGGGCCTCGGCCCTGACGGCAGTAATCCTGGCCTTCTTCACGCGCTGGCGCCCTGACGCCGAGCGAAGGGCCAGCGTGCTCCCAGCGCCCACACCGAACGGCCTCGGGCTGAGCTTCGTGGGGTCTTTCGATGGCTTCTAGGCCTCACTCGTGCAGGCCGTGCTTGCGAAGCAGTCTGCGGAGATAGGCCTTGTCCATTCCGGAGATCCGCGCGGCGGCGGCCATGCTCCCGCCCGCCTTGCTCCACAGGTCTCGAAGATAGGTCTGCTCGAAGGAGATGAGCGCCTGCTGACGCGCCTCGGCGTAGGGCATGCCCATCAGGGAGCCAAAGGACAGGGCCCCCTCCTTTGATTCCTTTGCGCCCAAAGTCCCCTCGCCCTGCGGCCTCTTGTCCAAGGCCTCCTCGCCCCCCTGCTCTTCCTCCAAGGTCCTCGCGCCCGCTGGCCCCTTGCCCTTCGGCCTCGCGTCGAGGAGCACATCGCCAGGCCTCCCCTTCTCGCTCCCCATCTCGCTCGGCAGCCCTTCGTCGAGACGCAAGGCCGCCCCAGGGGGCAGCCAGCCGCCTCCCGTCTGCTGAAGAGCCAGGATCTGATGGACCGCGTTGCGCAGCTCCCTGACGTTTCCAGGCCAGTCGTGCTGCAGCCAGGTCTCCTCCAGCTCCACGGGAACCGCTTCGCGCTCTCCCTGTGAGAGCTGCCGAAGCAGGGCCCGCGCCAGAAACAGGATGTCCTCGCGCCGATCTCGCAATGGGGGCAGGACGAGCTGCACCACCGCGACCCTGAAGAACAGATCGTCACGGAAGCGCCCTGCGGCCACCTCGCTCGCCAGGTTTCGCTTCGTGGCGGCGATTATCCGGACATCCACTGCCTGGTGCCGCACGTCGCCCAGCCGCTTGACCTGCCCAGTCTCCAACACGCGAAGGAGCTTGGGCTGCAAGGACAGAGGGAGCTCGCCCAACTCGTCGAGGAAGACCGTGCCCCCGCTCGCCACCTCGAAGGCGCCAGGCCGATCTGTAACCGCGCCGGTGAAGGCACCCCGACGGTAGCCGAACAGCTCGCTCTCCATCAGCTCGGCGGGTACGTTCCCACAGTCGATCACGACGAAGGGCTTGTCGGCTCGACGCCCGTTTTGGTGCAAAGCGCTGGCAACCAGCTCCTTGCCTGTGCCGGTCTCGCCCTCGATGAGGACGGGGGCATCGCTCTTCTCCAGGGTCTCGAGGATGGTGAAGAGCCGGCGCATCTGCACACTCATGCCCAGCAGGTGACCGTACGAGCTCCGCCGCGACAAGGGAACCGTCCGGTCGTCTCCAATGGGCAGAAGGTCGATCTTGCAGTCTCCCACCGAGATGCGAGATCCGAGCGGGAGCACGGCCCGCTCGATGCGTCTGTCCAGGTAGGTGACGCCGTTCGTGCTCCCCAGATCCTCCACCAGGAAACCGTCCGGAGCCGCCGAGATCCGCAGGTGCCTCCGAGAGATGTTCTTGTCGCCGAGGGCAAGCTGACAGGACTCATCCCTGCCAATCACCACCGCCCCTCCTTCCAGCTTGGCGTTCTTTCCGATGTCTTCTGGCCCGCCGCTGCTCACGTACACGATGCACCTACGCAGGACGGCGGCCGACAAAAGGGAGCCATTTTTCCGCAGGGTGACGCCATCCACTCCATCGAACTCGTCCTCGTGCGCACGGGATGACGACATGGCGGGAAGGGTAGCACGGCGGTTCGAGACGGAGCAAGAGAGGCTCCTTTCAGTACCGGTTCCTCTGCGCGAGGACAGCTCGGGAGAGGCGGCCATGCGCGAGTAAGTGCCTCGAAACAGCTCACTTCACGATGGCCACCCCGCAGGCGGTCTTCGCTCCGCCTATGGGCTTGATATACAGGTTGTACTTGCCGTCGAAGCCTTCCAGGTGCTCGTACACCGCGAACACGCCCTGATCCCAGGCGGCCACCAGCTCCACGCTCCCCTCTCCCTTGCCCTGGTAGTTCTCATATGTCGAGCCGGGACGGACGAGCTCCACGGGGCCGGCCGCGCCGTTCTCGTACACGGTGAACACGTAGGCGTTGATGCTGTAGAAGCAGGAGCCCGGGGTCTCCTGACAGTCACAGGGGCCCTGGTATTCGCATACCTTGAAGTCCTCGCGCTGGCCATCCACGTCCTCCTGACTGATGCCTCCGAAAGCCACGAAGATCCGGTTCAGCTTGTCGATGGCCAGCTCCGGGTTCAGGTAGTCGCATCCCGCGGAGCCATCGCCGTTCCAGGTCACTCGCGGATCGTCGGTGAAGTAGTCCCTGGTCACCCAGGCCTGATCGTCCAGCCGGCGCTGCGCCACGCGCAGCCCCTGAGACCAGGCCACGGGCGCGGCCACCGCCAGGAGCTCTCGCTCCTCACCACCTATGGCGATGCCGTGGTGATCGCCTATGCGGGCGTTTACCGTGCTGAGGTGCTGCACCACCTGGCCGGACCCGGGGTCGAAGACGATCTCCTTCATGTCGTGGGTCTTCGGGGCCACGGAGTCGTCGATGCGGTATGCGATGTGCAGCAGGCCCGAGCCGTCCATCGCCATTCCCCCCACGAACAAGGCGGCGGTCGTGGAGGTCGGCGCGATGAGCCGCTCGCCAATCACCGTCTGGCCCGAGTAGTCGATGGCGGCCAGGTAAATCCCGGTGGGCACTTCCTCGCTCTCGTCGATCTTCTTGACCATGTAGATCACCCCGCCGATAGGGAGGATTGCCATCGCATCGAAGTCTCCATTGACCTTCACGAACCTGCCCTGGGCCGGATCGAATCGGTGCACGCTGTTGGGATCGACCTGAGGGTGCTGGATCTGCTTGTTTCGAAGGTCCTTGAGCACGAAGACCTGATCCTGCTCGTCCAGGCGGATGGTCGTGCTGACCACGGCCCCCCAGGCGCTGGTGCCATCGGCGATGCCCTCCTCTGGGCCGACCACGGTGTGAATCCCCACGCAGTCCAAGCGCGAGTAGCAGATCTTGGAGCACCGTGACTCGGCGCTGTTGCCGTCCGCCACGGGGTCGCAGGCGCAGAGGTACGCGACGTGCAGCCCGCCGCGCGAGTCCCTGTCGATGGATGGGGCGCGGCCGTTCTCCGCCACCAGCAGGTTGTCCGTAATGGAGAAGGCGGGGGTGCCGCCGTCCAGCACGAGCACCTGTGCATCTGGCACCTGGATGTCGGGCGGGATCGCGGCATCCGCACCGACATCCCCCTCTGAAGCGCTGGGAGGGCAGCCGCAGAGCAAGAGGAAGGCCGCTGCTATGGTACCGACCAGGGAAGAGCTACTTGGAAGAGCGCGCGACATGGTTCACCTCTCTGGTTTTGGTCCTGGACATCCAGCCATCTACTCTGCCTCTTGCAGAGCCCAGGGCGTCAGGGTCGGCTCCAGCGCGAAGCGCTCGACCTCCAGCTCGAGGCGCGCAAGAGATCCGGCCGCCACGACGAGGGTCGTACGCCGGCAGCCCACGCAGCGCTTCTCGATGCCGCCATCCTCCTTGACCGACAGGATCTTGTTCTGGCCGTAGAAGCCGCCCACAACGGACACGGACGTTGCGGTCTCGTTCGAGTTGTAGAGCCACAGCTCGACCGTCTTTTCCGTCTGGTGGCGCACGAGGGCCGTGACGCCCGCGGGCAGCCCCATGGTCCCGTCGCCGTGGTAGTAACGCACCGGCGCCGAGCTCGGCGCACCGTCCCCCCTGTTCCTCTTGCCCGCGAAGGAGCCATCCACGAAGTCGAGCCCTTCGTACTTGAGAGAGTAGCTGGCCACCTCGTCGCCAGTGCTCGGCATCTGGCCATCGGTCTCGCAGAGGTCCTGGATGCACTGCACGCGAGTATCCAGGTATCCGGTGACGCCCGCGAAGATCCCCTCTGGAAGGCTGGCGTCGTGGCCGCGTTGGAAGGAAAAGCTCAGGTAGTCAACCTTGGCCTTCTCATCGGAGTCATCGCTGGTGTCTCTGACCTCCACGTAGTGGTCCACCAGCGCCCTGGTCTCGCTGCTCTGAACGAGGCTGTGCAGCTCTCCCACCTGACGGGGGAGATACCTGGGCGCAATGCGGCAGAAAGTGCCGGTCTCGGGGCAATAACCGTCCGATGGCGGGGTGGTGGCATGCAGGAACCTCTCGAGCGTGGTCCTCATGGCCTCGGCCAGCTTCATCGAGCGGGCGTCGGCCAGCCGCGCGCCCCAGATAGCTCCGTGGGTCGAGCGGCCAAACGCGGCGATCC
>JAVEWA010000307.1:0-7970 GCA_034004785.1 Polyangia bacterium | reverse complement strand
GAGGCTCTCGCCTGGGGATACCACCAGAGCCTTGGCCACCCGCACGGGGAGCAGGGCTGGCCAGGGAGCGACCGCGGGCGCATCTGCCTCGGGGCCCTTGGTGGCGAAGTAGGAGCCCCGGGCGACCCGGGCCCCGAGACCCGACAGGCTCTCTTCGTGCGATGGCTCCACTCCCACCAGGCGGAGAGGCCTCATGGCGCCCGGGACGAGGAAGGCGTTGCTGCCAGCCTCCAGGCCTGGTGGGTCCTCGCCGTCGTCGGTGCCGCCATCGAGGGCCAGGGCCTGATGTCCGGGCCAGGCTGCGATCCCCGGAGCAGGCGGGGCTCCGAGGGCTCGTGGGCCTTCTCTCGGCGGAACATTAGACGCCGCCGTGGCCGCGGCCGTGGTGAGTGGAACAGTGACTACCGTGACCCTTGGGCAGCCGGCGTCCTGGCCGGTCGCGGCGGCCATGGGGTGGATCACCTCGCCCCCATGCAGGCCGTGCCCAAGCGCGAGGAACGTGGGCATGTAGAGTGTGCAGGGCCTCGGCTCGGCCCCGCTCGGCCCTATCAGGCGCCCGAGGGAGGCCTTGTCCCGGAGCAGCACCCCGAGGCTCACGACGCGGGCCTTGGCCACTCGGGCCTCTGCGTAGATCCTGCGGGACACGGCCGCCACCCCCGGAATGTCTTCGAACCGGCGCATGAGATCGTAGGGCACCAGGAAGGCCGCGTCGTCGCCGGCAGGTTCCCAGACTGTAACTGGCGCGGGAAGGGGAAGGCTGCCGGCCCGCGTGCCACTGGCTCCCTCCCTTGCACGGAGCCTCGAAGAGACTCTCCCACCGAGGCGCCTGGCGAGGCTCTGGGGCGACCTGGCGTTGTCGCCGGTGACGGCTATCTCGTGCACTCGATCCCCGAGGGTCATGAGCGTCTGGGCGTCCTTCACATGGAGGAAGATCCGGGAGCGGTCCAGCATCTCGACGCCGGTGCGATAGATCCCAACCACGGTGGCGTCCCGGTAGAAGGTCCCCTTGCTCGTGTCGAGCGCCGCGGCCTGGAGGAAGAGCTTGCCGCCAACCTCGAGCTTCATGATGCGCGCAAGGCGGTAGCCAACGACGATCTCCCCTCGAGGCTCGTTGGCCAGGTAGCGACCTTGCACTATCTTGTCGGCCATGAAGGTGACGCGACGCTCGGCCTTGGGGTCCACCCCCATGAGGGAGACCGCGGCCGAGTGGCGGACCAGCGCGCTCAGGCCGAGCTGCCGCTGGCCAAAGGCCTGCATCAGGTCCGCCTCGGGGAGGGCGAGGAGTGCGGACCCGGGCTCTGGAGTGGGCCCCAGGGGCTCGCCCGAGATCCCCACTATCTGGATGCGCTCGCAGCGTCCGCCCTTCCCGCGGCTCTCCGGAGTCACGACCGTGCCCACCGTCAAGGTCTCCTTGGTGGCTTCGTCCTTCGAAAGAATGGCCTCGCAGGCGAGGGCGGGATCAGCTCGCCATGGAGCGGCCTTGTCCAGGACGCGGCCGAGCTTGACCTTAGTCCTAGGGGCGTCGAGCGCCACGAGCCGCAGCCGGAGCGCGTTGTCGTGGGAGGCCAGGGCGTAGCCATGGACCCTGGGTGCGGCGGCCCTGACGCCAGGGGTCGAGCGGATGATGCCCATCAGGTGCTCGGGCCGATCCAGGGTGGACTGCATGGCCTTGCCTCTCGGGTAGGCCGGATCGTGGAGCTGCAGGTGGCCGAGCTCCATCCCGGTGATGCCTCTCAGCATCTCCTTGGTGAGCCCCTCGGTGAGCCCCCAGGTGGGGATGGCCAGGCAGAGGGAGAAGGCCATTGCGGTCACCGTGATGATGGTGCGCCGCCTGTGTCTTCTGAGGCCGCGCCAGGCTGTCTTGAGGATGAGCCACATGGCTGTTTCCTTCGGGGGCGACCCGCCCCCGGCCTCTTCCCGGCTGTTACCGCTTCAGGCCTTGCAGCGTGAAGAGGGAGTCGTCCAGGCGGTGATCGAACTTCATCCTCTGGAACGACACCTCGGTACGCTCGGATGGGGCGTCTGCCGGCTGCAGCACCATGCGGGTGGGGAAGGTCCGGCCACCCATGGTCTGCACGGCTTCGAAGCGCATGGTCCGGCTGAGGCGGTCCCGCTCGTCGTAGAAGCGGCTCCAGATCGGGATGGCGGTACCCCTCTGGATGCGCATGACGACCTTGCCCCACACGACTGGCGCGTTGGGCCTTGGTTTGACGGTAATGACCGTGTCCCCCCCTTCGTCCTTGTGGCCGACGCAGGTGTAGTGCTTCCGGATGTCCGTCTCCTTGACGAGATCGTCGTTCGTGAAGTGAGAGCCCATCCAGGACCCGCCCATCATCGAGGAGCCGAGCTTCAGGATGCGGTCCATCTTGGGGAGGTAGTTCCACAGGTTGTCCCCGCTCTTGAGGGTGGACATGCCTCGGAGCTGGCTGGGAGCGAGGATCTTGGCGAGGAACTTGTCCCTCCCCTTGGACCAGACCTTCATGCGCATGGAGACGATCCCGCGCTTGTACACCCGCATGGACATGATCCCCTCTGAGGAGTCACCTCTAGTGAGCCGATCCGACCTGTCGGCCAGCTCGCGCACCGAGCCGGGACAGCTCCCCCAAGCCTCGGCCCGCGCGCCAGGCGCTGCCCCGGCAACGGTGCCAACAAGTGCAACTAGGGAAGAAGCAAGGATCTGCAATGAGTTGCGTGGAGCCATATGGCACCTCTGGCGGAACTGGCCGCCTAGTAGGTTAAACCACCAGGTACATACTGCTTGGTTCGACCACATGGTCTATTTATGCCTGGCGGGGGCATTCCTGTCAACGCCCGTTTTACCCGAATGTCACTTTTGGCTCTACGATCCTCCTGGCGAGGTCGATGAAGGTCTCACCCCAGCCGAGGATCTCCTCTTCGCGCAAGGAGTCGCCTTGGCTGGCCATGTAGAGATCGCCAGCGTCGTCGAGCGCCCGGATTAGGCCGAGCAGCAGCTCGTCCGGCAGATCGCTGCGCACCGCGCCAAGGGCCTTGCCGATGTCGAGAAGCCGCGCGGTCCACCTCGTCTCGATCGCCTTGATCTCCTGGATCACGGGGCTGTGGAGCTCTCCTTGCTTGAGCCGCATCACCTGTCTCATGAGGCCCATGGCTCTCGGACGGGAGGCTGCCACCGATACGAGGCGGCCCAGAAATCCTCTCACCATAGCCCAGAAAGCGGGAGCGTCCCTCACCTCGGGCAGCTCCTCGAAGGTGCCGAAGATTATCTCCACCTCCCGGCGGACCACGGTGGAGAAGAGGTCCTCCTTGTCGTCGAAGTAGTAGTACATCGCGCCCTTTGAGATCCCCGCCGCCTCGATGATCTGGTTGTAGGAGGCTGCCTCGTAGCCTTGGGTGGCAAAGGCCTCGAGGGCGGCTCCGAGGATCGCGTCCTTGCGAGCTGGATCCAACTTTTCGAACCTGGGTCTGGGCAAGGTGTTCCTCCAAAGGGGCGAACGGAGCCACCGTGAGTGCCGCGAGAGGTGGTTGGACCAAGTGGTCAGACCACATGGTTTAGATAGCCGGGAGGGCCTTGGAAGTCAAGCGGGAAGGTTGGTCGGCCTCGCGTCCGGCAATGCTCGGGAGGGCCATCGGAAAGGGCGCATGGGCTGGCCGAGAGCCTTTGGGGGCTACTCCTTCCCGAGGAGGAGGATCTGGTTTTTACGAGAGCGGGACTCCCCCACCGAGGAGACGCGGATCGCTCGCTTGCCCATCACAGGGCACCTGTTCTCGCAGACCCCGCAGCCGATGCAGCGCTCGGGGTTCACGTAGGGCACGAGCACCTTCACGCGGCGGGGGGCCCCGTCCCGGCTCGAGCCGACGAAGACCGAGGTCTTCTCCACCGAGATGGCCTTTGGGGAGACCGGGCAGACCTCCTCGCACACGATGCAGGGGATGCCGCTCGCCCATGGCAGGCAACGCCCGCGATCTATGAAGGCCGTCCCCAGGCGTATGGCGTGATCATGGGGCGGCTGGCCGACTCGCTCGGCAAAGGACAGGGGGCGGATGGCGCCCGTGGGGCAGTGACGCCCGCAGCGGGTGCAGGTTGGCTCGCAGTAGCCGATCTCGTTCACGAGGATCGGGGTCCAGAGGCCCTCGAGGCCGCCCTCCAGGCCCGCGGGCTGGAGCACGTTCGTGGGGCAGACCTTCATGCAGGCGCCGCACTTGATGCACTTTGCCAGGAACTCCTCCTCGGGCAGGGCCCCAGGCGGGCGGATGACCTTGGGGTGGCTAGTGTTTCGGGAGGAGACGGAGGTGGATAGGAGGCCGACGCCGACGACGCCCGCGCCAGCCGCGGTCAGGGCGCGGCGGCGAGTGAGGTCCGGCGCCGAGGTCCTCTCCGCGGCCTGCGTGGGGAGGAACCCATACCCGATGGCGCCCTCGGGGCAGGCGCTCATGCAGTTGAAGCAGACCGTGCACTCGGAGACGCGCAGCTTGGTGTGAGGATCGCACGCGCCCTGGCAGCTTCGCTGACAGGCGCCGCAGTGGGTGCACTTCCCCTCGTCCCGGTTGATGCGAAACAGGCTGTAGCGGGCCACCGCGCCCAGCAGGGCCCCGAGGGGGCAGAGCAGGCGGCAGAAGGTGCGCGGCAGGATCCGTGGGAGCGCGAGGATCGTCACCAGGATAGCGCCGATGAGGATGCCGCCCCAGGTGAGGTGCGCCGTGCGGTCCAGGGGGACGCCAACATGTTGCAGGATGGGCATCACTGTGCCCACCACCGAGCGCACGAGGAGCGCGATGGGATCCAGGAGCCCGGTCTGAGTGACCCCGAAGGCCGCCGCGACGAGCAGGGCGATCAGGATGCCGTACTTGAGGTGGAATATCTCACGGTAGCGGTTTCGCAACCGCGCTCCGCGCTCGCTCTTGTCCTTGGGACGGATGGCGGCGCAGTCCTGGAGAACGCCCAGCGGGCAGATCCAGGAGCACCAGACGCGCCCGAAGACCAGCGTCAGGCCGAGGGTCACGAGGCCGAGGGCGAGGCCCGCGAAGAGGACGCCTGTTGCCAAAGTGGTGGCCAAGCCGTGCAGCGGATCCAGCTCCAGGAAGAGGGTGGCGGGATAGGTCTGCACCCAGAGGCCGCCCATTCCCAGGGAGAGGAAGAAGAACAGAGCCAGGAAGAAGCCCGCGAATATCCGGCGTAGGGTTCTCGGTTGCACGTCCAGGTCCCCTCAGGCGTCCGCGTTGATTACGGCCAGTTCGCCGTCTTCCAGATGGAGCTTTCCGACTCCGACGCGGGCCGCGGCTGTGACGTGGAGCACCTCTGCCAGGGTGGCGCCGAGGAGCGGAAGGGCTCGGGCGTCCACCGCCACCTGATCCCAGCCGGCTATTAGCGCGTTGCCCGGCGTGACGTCCGAGAGCGAGCCCCCCGTGGGCCCGTGTCGCATGAGGAGCCGGCTCGCGTCCAGCACCACCAGGGTGGGCCTGAGCCCGGCCGCGAGGTCCGCGATGCTCTCGGCCAGCTTCTGGTGCATGCGCCTGCGCTCTCCGCCTATGGCGCCCATCCAGTTCTTCATGCCGAGGGAAACCCTCGACTGGCGGTGGTGCTTGGCCGTCGGGACGTTTATGACCTTGTTCACCTCGAAGAGCTTCTTGAAGAAGGGCCAGGAGTCCAGCACCTGTCCACCGAGGCGTACCTCGGCGTAGTCCTTCTTGCCGGGGATGAGGATCTTGCCTCCGGCACGCCTCACCGCCTCGCCTATCCCCGAGCTCTCCACGCAGCGATCGGCGTCGAAAAGAGTGTTCTCCGCCACCACGACCTCTTTGGCTCCTGCCTTTCGACAGAGCCTCGTGAGCTCCCCCATGACCTCGGGCGAGGTGTTGGATCCGAGCTCGGGTGTTCGGTCGAAAGCCATGTTGGGCTTGAGGAGCACCCTGTCGCCTGGCCGGATGAACTGCTCGAGACCGCCGAGGGCCTTGAGGGCGAGCTGGAGGTTTTTGACCGGGTCGGCGCCTCGAACCTCGACCAGGCGCGGAGTGCCCGGGGCCACGGGCACCTCGAAGCTCGGGAGGGTCTTGCCCTTCTGCGCCCGCTTCCGGACCGGGTTCTTTGGATCGTGGAAGACGGCTGCGCCGGCGCCGAAGGCACCGCCGATGAGCAGGGCTTTGCCGACCCTCAGGAGGGCGCTCCGCCTGCTGGGGACCTGCTCGCGATGGGCCGTGCGCTCCTCGAGGTCGCCCTGCTCGTCCCTGGGCTCGCTCATCTCGTAGTCCCTCCCGCGTCCCCCTGAACCGGCGCGGACGCGTCTGGGGAGCTCACCGGCCCTGCCGGCGCGGCTTGGCCCGTCGCCTCGGTTGGCCGGGTCAGGGCGGGCGCCGGCGCCTTGCGCGGAGCCCGTCTGGAAACGCGGGGCTTTGGTGGGGGCCGGTCGTCCACCCGGTGCAGCCTCCCTCCAAACCAGACCCCCGCTCCCACCGCCGGGAGGATCGCCAGGAGCACGAGCGCGATCCAAAGGGGCAGGGTCTTGGGCTTCTGGGGGGCGCGCACGCGCTCGGGCGCTAACGCCTTGGGAGCATCGGGGCTTGAGGCCTCGGGAAGGGCCGACTCCAGCCGGTCGTTCTCGGGCATGGGCGCTTACTTCTCGCCGCGGCAGTCCGAGCAGAGCTTGAAGTCGTCGAAGGACATGCCCTTCTTCTTGGCGAAGTAGAGCGCCTGGAAGGAGGGCATGAAGGGGTAGCCGCAGGCCTCGCAGATCTTCATGGGGAGGTCCCGCTCCCAGCGTATGATCTTGCGTCGGGTGGCGGACTCCTCCATCTTGATGCAGTCCACCGGGCAGGCCACAACGCAGGCCCCGCAGCCGATGCAGTCCTTGGATGGCTCGGCAAAGGGGGCGCGCACGTCCTTGTTTACCCCGCGGCCCAGGAACGTGAGGGCCTCGACGCCGACCAGGTCTCGGCAGATCTGCACGCAGAGGCCGCACAGGATGCACTGGGAGTCGTGGCGGCGGAATCGTACGCCTTCCTCGGTGAGGCCATAGTCCGCGGCGATGGCTTGGAGCTGGGGAGATCCAGGGACTCTGGCCATGAGGAGCTCGAGCACCATGCGGCGGTTGCGCCTGATGCGCGGGCTGTCGGTCACCACCTCTATGCCATCGAGGCATGGGTGGTTGCATGAGGTGCTGATCTTGGTGCGCCTGCGGCCGTGAGAGACCGAGGTGACCTCGACCAGGCAGAGCCGGCAGGCTCCATAGGCCTGCACCGCCTCGTTGTAGCACAGGTGGGGTATGTGGATGCCGTTGGCGAGGGAGACCTTCAGCAGGCTCTCGCCGCGTGTGGCCGTTAGGGTCTTGCCGTCCACGGTGAAGGTCACCTTCTCCGGGGCGGGGTTGGCAGCGTGAGCGGCTTCACTCATGAAGAGACTCCTGGTCAGTCCGAGGGCCGGGCAGCTCCAGGCCTGGGCCTAGAACGTCACCCCGGTCCGGATTTCGATTGCGTTGAACCTGCAGGACTCGTAGCAGATCCGGCACTGGGTGCAGAGCTTCTGATCTACAACGTACGAGTCGCCCTTCTTCTTCTCCCCGGAGATCGCATGGTGCGGGCACCGGATGCGGCAGAGATCGCAGCCCGTGCAGGTGTCGCCGAGGATATGGAAGTGGATGAGGGCCTTGCACACCTTGGCGGGACAAGCCCGCCGGAGGATGTGGGCCTCGTACTCGTCCTTGAAGTAGCGCAGCGTGGAGAGCACCGGGAAGGCCGCCGTCTGCCCGAGCGCGCACAGGGACGCGTCCTTCACGACCTCGGCGAGCTCCTCGAGGAGCGGGAGCTGGTCCACGGATCCCCTGCCCGAGCAGAAGTCGTCGGTGATTTCGAACATCCGGTCCAGCCCTTCTCGGCAGGTCGTGCACTTGCCGCAGGACTCGTCCCGCAGGAAGTTCAAGAAGTAGCGGGCGAAGTCCACCATGCAGGTGTCCTCGTCCATCACGATCATGCCGCCGGAGCCCATCATGGAACCGGCCCGG
>JAVEWA010000306.1:0-7985 GCA_034004785.1 Polyangia bacterium | reverse complement strand
AGGAGGCGAGGGAAGTGCCCGTCTCGGAAAGGAGCCTGAGGTCGATGTCGCCGTCGTCGTGATCGAAAAGCAGGGTGGCGGTCACGAGGGCGGCGGAATCGAGGAGCAGACCGAAGAAGTCCTGATTTTCCCCGCAGAGGCGGAGGTTGTTGTACTGCCCGGCCGTGAGGGCCTGCACCCCCGGATCGCTGATGCTGTCGTTCGGCTCGTAGGTGTCGTCCTGGCAGGTTGCCTGACAGGTGGAGCCGGGCGGGAGGCAGAGATACCCGGAGAGCCCCCCCAGGCTAGTCATGGGAGCGGGAGAACAGATGCCCCCTGTGCATGGGGTACCGGCAGAGGCGCAGGTATCCAGGCAGTAGGCGGTCCCTCCAGCGCCCAGGAGGGCGCAGCGGCCGGAGAGGCATTGGGCATCGCCGAGGCAGATCGCACAGGCGCCGAGTGTCCCCCCCGAGCTCTGGCGTTCCACCTCCACCTGGAAGACGTCCGCTTCCGGAGCGCGAGTCCGGTGATCGCAGGTGCCCTCAGGGTCATCGTCGTCCGTGGCCTCGATGAAATAGTACACAGTGCGGCGTGTTCCGTCGGTGTCGTTCAAGACCGGATTGGGGATCTCCGTCGTGTACTGGCCGTCCTGTGCCGACCCGGATACCCGTCGCATGGAGAGCTGGACGAACTGGCTGAAGTCTGGCTGCGCTGGGTTCTGCGGCGCAGCGAGGCCGTAGTAGAGCACGGGGCTCCCGCTGAGCCCTAGGTCGTCCGAGATCTGCGCTGAGATGGGGATGTTGAGGATCGTCTGCTGCAGCCCAGGGGCGGTGTGGGTGATGACGGGCGCATTGCCCGGGCAGCTCGGACCGAGCTCGCGGCGGATGACGATCACGTACTTCTTGCGTCCTATGTGCCCAGTGCGGTCATCAGCCGCGAGGTTCAGGGTGTAGCGTTCGGAACCCTCGATCTGCTTTGCGGTGGGGCACCACGTGAAGGTGGCGGCCATGGCATCGTCTTGGTTGAGCTGGTAGCCGTCCTCGAGGGGTTCCTCCAGGAAGATGTCCACCTGTGGTGAATCAGGGTCGTCCACCAGGATGTCCACCTCCACGCAGCTCGCTTGAGACAGGTCGAGCGTGGTGCCCGAACCGAGTGGTTCCCTGAAGATTGGGATTCCGTTCCCCGCCGTCACGGTGACCTGGAACGAGCGCGAGGCGCTGCCATTGCCGTCCGAGACGGATACGGTGAAGGTGTGGCTCCCCACGTCCGAGGCCAGCGGTGTCCACCGGAGATAAGCGTTGCTGACGCCGAAGGGAACGAAGACGGGCGGCCTCGAGCGGGTGGTCAGATCGGGAATGCTAGCCGAGGAGACGCTGAAGACGAGGCTATCCCCGTCGGGATCCGAGGCCGTGAGCTCCAAATTGAGCTCTACCCCGACCTCGGCGGTCTGGTCGGCGATGGGCTGCAAGCTGGGCTTGCCTCCGCCGGGACAACCCAGCGATAGAAGGGTCGAGAAGCCGAGCAGGAGGGCGAGAGAAAACCTGGCTAGATGGGATAAGCTAGTCATTTCAATCCTCCGGGCGCCGTTGTAACGGCGCTCCGACGCTCGATAGAGTACTTTATCACAAGTCACGCGCTGTCCGTAGTCGCGCCGCGAGGGAGGGTGGTCATGGAGGGAGCACGAGGATGCCCCACCGCATGAGGAGGAGCTCGTACACCGTTGGTTTGCCGAACCAGAAGACCTGGGCCGTGTAGATCCCTGGAAGTAACAGAAGGACGAGGCCGAGCCTCTTCCACCCGGACCTGGCCCAGGAAATGATTGGGATCGCGGCCAGCATCAGCCAGGGCACCAGCATCAGGAACCAGCGCATGCCGTAGTGTCCGCCTCCGTAGTTGTTCGTCCTCAGGATCACATATGAGGCGAGGAGGGTGAAGCCGCCGAGGAAGAGGCCTGACTCGGCCCGGGGTAGCCCACCATTCGAGAGCGACCCGCTCCGGAAGAGACCTCGGGCGATTCCAACGAAACCCAGGAGCAACACAGGGGTCAGCGTGATGAGCCCGCGGCCTCCGAAAAAGCAGAGCAGGCCATACTGCCACTTGGGCTCGGCGAGGGCGTCCCAGGATCTGGGGTTGTTCCAGTAGCTCCCATCGAAGTGCCAGAGCTCAGGGCGGAGCTGCACCGGGAGGAGCCCGCCAGTGGTGTGCCAGGTGACCCCGAAGTGAAGCGCAGCGGGGAGGGCCGCTCCCGCCAGGAATGCCGCAGCCTGGACCCAGGGGACTCCCCTGGGAGCATCTGCGCCTTCCGGCGCGGGGGATGGTCCATGGGCGGGCCGCGGCCCGCCCATGGACAGAGCCACGTAAACAACCAAGGCGAAGACAGGGAAGATGGCTATTGGCTCGAAGGTAACCGCCAGCGCAGCGAGGAGGCCTGTGCCTGCGTAGGCCTTCCAGGAGCCCATCCGGCCGGTCCGCAGGGACCGTGACAGGTAGAAAGCGCCGAAGAGGGCAGTCGTTGACGGCAAATGGTTCACGAGGATGGTGCCGAATGGGAAGCAGAGAGTGCCGAGCCCGAGCAGGGCAGTGACGCCCAGCGCGAGGTTGGCGTCGACGCCCTCGGCGCGTATGAACGCCCAGAAGAGGGCGAGCAGGATCACCAGGGGCAGCGTCCCGAGGAGCGCCACTATCACGAACACCACGGCGCCTTCGTTGGAGGCGAAGGAGAGGTCCAGGCAGTTATGTAGCAGGGCATAGATCCCAGCGCCCACCATGGACAGGAGCGGAGGCTTGGAGGAGAGCTCCCCGCTTCCTATCCGGACCTTGTCCATGGTGCGCCTCGATAGAGGCACCTCGCGGATGTCGAAGGAGCCCCGCTCGACCAGTGCGATCATGGTGGAATAGCGGCTGGAGTCGTTTGCCCCCACCACCTCGTGCCGTATGCGCCCGAGGGCGAGCACCGCCACCCCAAACAGGAGTGTTCGGTGCGCCCAAGGCGATGCGACGAACCGACTCCAGGCTCCCGAGAGGCGGCCAGAGTTCGGCGCGGATTCAGGCGAGCAGGTCTCTGTCATGGCCACTCAGGCCTGTCCTCGAGCACCGAGGAGTACCATGGACTCAGGCTACGGGTCGAGGCTCGCTCGGGCGGGTGCAGGAACGCTCCGCGTCCAGGGCGGCCATGGATTGGGAGCCCCTGTCCGTCGCCGCTCGTTGACAGGGTGGGTGAAGGGCTCCTATCCTCCCTGTCATGGAAGGCGACACTCTTCAGGCGGAGCTCGAGCGCATTCGCCGCGAGCTGGAGCGCTCGCGCCAGAGGATCGGAGAGGCGGCCGATGGCATCGGTGCGATCAGGACCTTGCTCGGAGATGGGCATGTCCACGGCCGCAAGGCCCCCCCCGTCTCCTCGCAGCAGGCGCCTGGGGTTGTCTCGAACCTGCCTCCGAGCATGCTCCACGGCGTTTCGTCCGCGGGTGCCACCGAGACGGATTGCTCGGCCTCCCGCGATCCCACCGATGTCGCAGATCCCCCCATCCCGGATGCGGTTTCTACCGCTCGCGTTCCAAGGCCCTCGGGACAGACCATCACTGGCCATGGGACCGACGCCCTTGATACTGCCAGCGTAGATCGGCCTGCCGCGGTGGACTCTGCCCGCGTCACTGGGCGGGACAGTGGTGAGAACCGTGGGCGCACTGCGGGAAGGACTCTGCTGGGCGCGGGAACCGAGGGAACGGAAACGGCGAGGGTGGCGAGGCCAGATGTGGCTGCGCCTGGAGCGCAGGCGGCCAAGGCCGGGCCTCGCTCCAGCGAGGAGACCACCAGTGGGGGCGATGGCCCGGAAGAGCCCTTTGAGGAACACGCCACGGGCGAGTACCAGCGACCTCCTCGAGAGACCTTGACCTATTTCTTCGGAGTGGACGGCCCGGCTCCAGACGAGGAGACGGAGTTGGGGCCGATTGGCGGCTCAGGGGGCCAAGGGAGAGGTCGGAAGGATCAGAAGTAGCGCGGCGCCGGGAACGGGGCGAGTTGGCAGGGACGGCTACTCATCCCTGAATACGTTCATTGTCGCGAGCTCTCCGCGATCGAAGAACATCCCCTCGCAGCCCTCGCACCAGTCGAACTGGACGTCGTTGGCGCCTCTAAGCGAGATCATGTCCTTGTCGCAGCGGGGACAGTGGGCGGTGATTCGATCCATTAGATCGCTCTTCTCGGTGTGGCCGATCACGTCCACCAGGGTGCTGATGTTCTGGTCGTCGATCTGCTCGAGCTCGCCTTTGTCGAGCCAGATTCCGCCGCACCCGAAGCAGCGATCCACCTCGACCTCGTCGAACTTCTTGCGGCTCATCTCCACGGAGCACTTCGGACAAAGCATGGGCAACTCCTCCTGCGCTGGTTGGTCCTGACCCGTGGGCGGTCAATGGCTGTGAAGCCATGGACGCTCTGGGCCTCGGTCGCCAGGCCAGCCCATGGAAGCACAGAGCCTGGTCCTGATCAACAAGGCTCGAAGGCGGTATCTGGTGGGCAGACGATGAGCAGAGGATCCTCTGTCGGCGCATGGCTCTCGAGGAGACGGTCTTTCGCCGCCGCTGAGGTCGTGGTAGAAGCCCGGATGACGAGACGGAGCAGGAATGGCCTTTCATTGCAGGCACTGTGACACGATCTTCGAGGCAGAGGGGAGCCGTCCCCGCTGTCCAGCCTGCCTCCGAATGACGACGGTGACGGAGGTTGCCGCCGGATCCTCTCAAGTGCGCGCTGCTGCTTCAACGAGGCATCATGCTGCGCAGCCTCCGGAGGCCTCGCCTGACCCGGTCAAGAGTGCATTAGAGCCTCCAAATGGCCCCGTCGTAGCGCCCTCGAAGGGGAAGGACCTGGGTCGTCCGCCATGGCCGCTGTGGTTGGGTGCCGCCGTTCTGTGCGCCACGACGGTTGCGGTGTTTGCCACTTCTTTCGGCGACTTCTCCGAGGGAGAGGGGCTCGGCGCAGCCGCTGCCTACGCGGCCCTCGGTGGGGCTGGGTTCGCCCTGGCGCTGCGGGGGTTCATCAAGTGGCGCCCCTGGCGCTGAGGAGAGGCTCACCGCCGCTCCCGCTCTTCGTCGTCCAGCTCCGAGAGCCCGCCCTGGAGCACCGTCAGGTGAGGCCGGTTCGCACGTTCCTCTTCCGCCTCGGCCTTGAGATAGAGCTTTCGCACGATCCCTTCGTCGGCGAGAAGGACTCCCTCGGCCATCACCGCGCTCGCCTTCCCGCCCGGATCCACGACGGAGATCTTGGCTCCCTTGCGCCTGCTCACCTGGATCGCCAGCCGATCCCGTCCGGTGCGGTCCCGTAGCTGGATCGCCGGGTTGCCGTCGGCCCCAACGCCGAACCATGTCTTCGAGTTCTCCCTGGAGTCTTGGAGCTCGAAGATGGGCATGTCGCTTACGACGCGCAGCCGCAGTCGCACACGCCCCTTGCGGTCCATCATGCGCAGCTCCGGACCCTCCTGATTGCCAGCGCTCAGCACCATCAGCGGCTGCCCGCGCCCGTCCACCAGCGCGAGCTCCCTGGCCATCAGATCCTTGGGTTCTTTGGCCTGCTTCTCAAGCTCCTGGATCCGCTCCTCGAGCTCGTCGAGCTGGCGCTCCAGCTCCATGCGGGTGCAGTCGGAACCGTCGGTGGCGTCCTTGCGCTTGCGACCGAAAGCCATTGGAACCTCCCTCGAGTGGTTGCTGGGGAGGAGAACCGCTCACTGCCGCAGCGGTCTCCCAGGTTCAGGGATCCACGCAAGACACGTCCAGGTTGCTCCCCGAGTGCTCCACCGGACCGAAGCCAGACACGTGGCCGTTGTCCACGCAGTATCTCTTTATGGCCGCGTTGCACTCCGAACCCCATACCTGCACGGTGCCGTCGCATCCAGGGTGCTTGTCTGCCATGATAGCGAAGTCAGTGTGCCGCACCGTGACGCCCGTGACGCAGGCAATCTGCGCGCTCACCGATGTCGCCGTGATTGGACCGAAGCCCGAGCCGTAGCCCAGGTCCCGGCAATACCGGTGGTACGCAGAGTAACAGGAGTCGCTTATGGCGACTGCCTGCGAGCAGCCGGGTTGGTACTGGGGCTGCTGAAGGGTCGCCCAGGTCACAGTGCGCACGGATGCGCCGCTGACGCAGGTGACCCAGGCCGAGTCTCCGCTGTTCTCGATGGGGCCGAAGCCGCTTACTGGGCAGCCAGTTGCGTCGCACCACTGGTGGATGGCCTGGTTGCAGGCCAGGCCGAAGCGCTGGCTCGTCCCGTTGCAAGTGGATTGGTAGCCGCTGAGGGCGGTGTAGGTGGCCTGCTGCTCGGCTGCGCGCCACCCTTCGTCCGCGATGCCGTCGCAGTCGTCGTCCACGCCGTTGCAGATCTCGGCCGGCACCTGGCAGCTTCCCCAGGCGCAGCTAGTGGAACAGGTGCGCGTGCTCTGAGAGCCACAGCTGGTGGTGCAGGCTTCCGTGGATCCTCGGCAGCAGGCGAACCCGTCGTCACAGACGCCGTTGCAGTTGTCGTCAATGCCGTTGCACGTCTCCGAGAAGGTCTGGCAGGGCCCCCAGAGACAACCGGTGCCGCAGGTCTTCTGCCCACAGGTACAGCCCTGGGTGCTGGTGGAGCCAGGAGCGCACTCTCCCTCGCCAGCGCATTGCCACTCGGGGAAGGTGCAGTCCGTACCGCAGGTGCGGGTCTCCTGGCCACAGTTTCCGCATGAAGCGCCGGTTTCGACGGCGCCAGGCGAGCATTCCTGGTGTGAAACGCAATTCCAGGGGCCGAAGGTGCAGGTGTAGAGATCGCACTGGCGCTCCTCCACACTGCAGCTACCGCAGCTCGCACCCTGCTCGACTGCTCCGGGGACGCACTCGCCCTCCGCGAGGCACTCGAGACCGGAATAGGTGCAGTCCAACTGGCAGCTTCTGGAGAGCTCTCCACAGTTTCCGCAGGCGCCCGTCACCACGACCTGGCCAGGACTGCAGGCTCCCTGGGCGTCGCAGATTCCCCAGAGGCCCCCCGAGCCGCAGGCTCGCAGCCCGCAGTTGCCGCATGGCAAGGTGTCGCCAGGGCTACAAGCGCCTGGCTCCTGGCAGGCGTGATCCTGGCAGATCCGCGCCTCTGATTCGCAGCTCCGGCACGGTGCGCCGCCCGCCCCGCAGGAGGAGTCCTGGGTGCCGTCACGGCATATTCCGGTGATGTCGCAGCAGCCCAGAGGACAGCTCTGCTGGTCGCAGGTCTCGAGAGTGCAGGCAGGGCTGCAGCCGTCGCCAGGTAGCTGGTTGCCGTCGTCGCAGGCCTCCCCAGGCTCGAGGACGCCATTTCCGCAGCGCGTCCCTGCATCCACGCGGCCATCCGGGGTCTCCCCTGCGTCCTGGAGTCGTCGAGGGTTCGTGCGGGCGCAGGCGCCGAGGCTGGAAACGAGGACGAGCATCGCTGCGCCAGAGGCAAGGCGAGAAGCGAGCCCTGGGGCGATAGGAGGCGCCATGTTCTTTCTCCCAGTAGGCAGTATATCCCATGTGCGGCGCGCATCCGAGCCCGTTGAGCTGGTCGATGGGATGAAACGCTCGTCTCCATGTGTGTTATATGTTTGAGCTGTTATGGACACGCATCGACCGCTTCTCCGAGTGAAGCCGAAGCCAAAGCCAAAGCTCGAGGAGCACCCTCCCAGCATCCCCTGGTCGAGGCGCCAGGTGCTGACTGACGACGGGGTCGTGCTCTCCGTCCAGACCGCAGGCCAAGGACCCGCCGTACTCCTGGGCAATGGCATAGGCGTGACCGCGCCGGGGCTCGACTACATCGCCTTTCACCTGCTGGATCGCTATCGGGTGATCGGCTGGGACTACCGGGGGATTGGGGGCAGCAAGATGCAGGGGGGGCAAGGGGACGTAATCGTACGGCGCCACGCCGCCGATGCCTTCGCGGTGCTCGACAGCATCGGCGTGAGCCGCGCTGCAATGCTCGGCTGGTCCATGGGAGTGCCCGTGGGGCTGGAGATGATCCGGGCAGCGCCAGAGCGCGT
>JAVEWA010000305.1:0-8011 GCA_034004785.1 Polyangia bacterium | reverse complement strand
TACTCGTCCGGCGCGCCCGCGAGCCCGACGCCCCCACCCATCTCATGGTGCTCAACGCCAACGGCGTCGAGCTCCATCGCGTCGAACTCTTCGGCCGGGGCTCCATGGCCCCTCCCACGGTCGCCGACCTGGACGGCGACGGCCAGCCCGAGCTAGTGATCTCCTTGAAGGACACCCTCGGGGGAGGCGCCGGCGGAGTCCAGATCTGGGACCTGCCCGGCTCCGGTGGCAACTGCCTCGTCTGGCCCACGGGCAGGGGTGGCTTGCTGCGCCAGGGCCGCGCAGCGCCCTGAGCCCGGGCGCACCTGAGAGGAACCATCGACGCGGCCTGCCCCCGCAGCCGAAAATTCCAATATTACCAACCTGGGTCGTGCTAGGGTCGGGCTCATGGCGAAGCGCGTGAGACACATAATGCCCCTCGGGATGAGGGTGCTGGTCAGGGTGATCAAGGCCGAGGACACCACCGATGCTGGCCTGTACCTCCCCGAGGGAGCCAAGGAGCGGCTGCACGAGGCCCATTACGGCGAGGTGCTCGAGGTAGCGAGAGCATCTTCGGAGGACCCTGCCGAGCAGGGCTTCGGCGTCAACGTGGCAGGGGTCCCGAACGGCGCGCGGGTCCTGTTCAAGAAAGACTCGGGAGTGAAGGTCCCCTGGGACGAGGAACTGCGGATCCTGGAGACCAAGGAAGTGCTCGCCACTGTGGAGGAAATCTCCGAAGACGACCTGTCCTGAACCTTCGCCGACCACTCCAAGTCGGCAGCGGCGCAGCCCCCATTGACTCCCGCCCATCCTTCGGCCAGATTACCTCCCAGTAAAGAGAAAGGAGCGCTCCATGGGATTCAAAGAGACCATCCAAAAGCTCTATCCAGGCGCGATCGCCTCGAAGACCTACTTCCAAGGAAGCACCTCGTTCCTGAACGGGCTGGGCTTCGACGCCCCCAACACCATCGCCTGCGTGGGAGTGTGCAGGGACGAGATAACCCGCCCCTTCGTGGACCAGGTTCACGCCATCTGGGGGGAGGCCTTCAACTTCAGCAGCCTGGGCGCGATGCTCTTCCTGGGAAAGACCGGGTTCACCGCGGCCATCCACCACGCCCCCGACGCCTCGGCGATCAGCAGGTACGTCTTCTTCGCCATGGCCCACATCGGCGTCGATGCCGAGGGCGCCATCGGCTTCTGCTCCCGGCCCAAGCAGCAGCGGCTCTCCAGGGCCTGCGGCGCCCTGGTGACCTTCCACAAGGAGCTCTCCGAGCGGAAGGTCCGCCTGGAGCTCGACCCGGACGACCTGGAGCAGAGCCTGCTCAAGCAGCGCCTGCTCAGCCGCATCCCCTATGGCGAGGTCCCGGACATCGTTGGCCTCACCCAGATCGCGCAAGACACGATCTTCGCCGATCTCGAGCGCTACATCTCCCTGACGGTGGAGCCCACCAAGTGCGCCTACGGCGTCATGACCGGCATCCTGATCCACGGACCCGACCACCAGGACTGGATCTGGCCGTCCACCTCCTACGCCCTCGTGGAGAACGTCAAGCACTCCTTCGACCCGGCCCCCAAGGCCTGACGCCGACTGCGGTCTTGCTTTGGATACGCCCTGCCGAAGGCCTGGGCGCGGGGGTCAGTATGCCCCCTTGCCGGCTGACGTGCCCTTTGCGATGGCCACGGAGGCAGAGGCACCTATCCGTGTCGCGCCCGCGGCGATCATGGCCTGGGCGTCCTCCGCGCTCCGGATCCCCCCAGATGCCTTGACCCCCATCTCCGGACCCACGGTCTCCCTCATCAGGGCAATGTCCTCCACCGTGGCGCCTCCGGTTGAGAATCCAGTGGAGGTCTTGACGAAGTCCGCGCCGGCCATCTTGGCGAGCAGGCAGGCCTTGACCTTCTCCTCCCGGGAGAGGAGGGCCGTCTCCAGGATGACCTTCGTTATCGCCTGCCCGCGGGCCGACTCCACGACCGCGGCGATGTCCCGCCGGACTAGATCGTCGTTGCCCGACTTCAGGGCGCCGACGTTGATCACCATGTCCACCTCGGTGGCGCCGTTGGCGATGGCGTCCCGGGTCTCAACTGCCTTGGCCGTGGGCGTCGTGGCGCCGAGGGGGAACCCTATCACGGTGCAGACCTTCACCGGGCTGCCGGCCAGGAGCTCGGCCGAGAGGCCCACCCAGCCAGGGTTGACGCACACCGACGCGAAGCCATGCTCCCGCGCCTCCGCGCAGAGCTTGCGGATCTCGGCCTCGGTGGCGTCCGCCTTCAGCAGCGTGTGATCGATCATCTGGGCCACCTGGCGGTTCGTCACCCTCGTGCCCGCGGCCGCGCCGATGCGAGCTGCTCCGCTGCGGACCAGGCTCTCCACCGCGGGCGGGTTCTTCTCTGCGCAGAGGCCGCAGCCAGCGCACTGCTCGGGCGTGCCGTTGCAGGCCGTCGTCTTCGACGAGCCTACCGGCCCAGAGGAGCCCGGACGCGCCAGGGCGGGGCTGGAGGATGAGCTGCCAGCGGGCTTGGGCGCCGGGTTTCCGACCGTAACGGATCCCGACAGAGGGAACGAGGCGAGCTGCACGATGGGCACGACCAGGACTCCCACCTCCTTCATCCCCGAGAGGATCAGCTCCAGCTTGCTCCGGAAAGCAGGGCCAGCCCCAGGTAGATCGCTCCGCAGCCCATACAGGCCCTGTGTGCAGGCCAGCACCGGCTTGCCCCGGGACAAGGCGTAGATGGGCAGGATCGAGGCCGCCGTGTCGCCGTCCAGGTGCGCGAGCTTGCTGGCGAGAGAGAGCGTCAAGGTGGGCAGGAGAACCGCGTCAGCTTCCTCCACGAGGCGCCTGAGCTCGAAGCCCAGCTCGGAGGGAAGGAGCTCGGCATGGGGACACGCCCTCCTGATGGCGGGCAAGTCCAGGACCTTGCGCGCCGAGGGGGACAGGAAAAGGCGAACCCGCTGTGCGCGATCCACTAGGACGCCTAGCTGGCGATAGACCTCGTCCAGCTGGAAATCCCCGGCGGTGAGCACCACGAGGAGGCTCGGCCCGCCAGAGGTCCGCGGCCCGCCGCGGAGCGGCTGCGCCATTGCCGCGCCGCCTCCTCGCCCCGCTCCTTGGCCGAGCCCAAGACCGCGACCCGCTCCCATGCCGCCACCTGGCCGCGCAGGGGTTTGCTGGGTGCCCGCGCCCACCACCTGGCCGCCGGCCTGGAGCTTCTCCATGACCTGAGCCACTATGGTCCGGATTACATCGTCTGACGCCATTGACTGGCCTCCATGTGCGGACGGCGCGCCGAGCGGAGCCTAGCTGCCGACCCTCTTGGCCAGCAGAGCGCCGCGAGACGCACGGCCATGCTCTGCCTACTTTCCGGGCAGCACGTCCTCCAGCTCCACGTGGGGACGAGGGATCACGTGAGCAGAGATGAGCTCGCCAACCCGCCTGGCTGCCTCGGCCCCGGCTTCCACGGCGGCCTTCACGGCCCCCACATCACCTCGCACCGTCACGGTCACCAGACCACCACCCACGAAGCCACGGCCCTGCAGAGAGACCTTGGCAGCCTTCACCATGGCATCGGCCGCTTCGATGGCGGGCAGCAGACCGCGGGTCTCGATCAATCCTAGAGCTTCCTTGGATTCCATTCTCGCTTCCTCCACGGCCGGCCCAACGTGGCCGGCGAATCAGTGTCCCGAATGGGCCGAGCTCGAGCCCAGCCTCGATTACTTCCCATCCTCGCGCTGCAATGTCACCGAGTCCACGAACCCCGTGATGGCAAGATCCACCGGCACGAGGTCCCCAAAGGGCATGGCCGCCTCCTTCTTGGTGGCCAGAAACACGAGATCTCCGGGTCCCGCATGCACCCCTGCGTCCGCGGCCACCTCGGGAGCTCCCCGTGGGGCTCCGGACTCGGACAGGATCTGCACGACCATCAGCTTGATCCCCTTCAGGCCGGGGTCCTTGACCGTACAGACCACGTTTCCGAGCACTCGTCCGAGCACCATGGCCGCTACTCCCGCCTCGCCGTAGGCGCCGGCTCCCCGGCCAAGGTATGGATCTTGTCCACCCTCGGCTGGTGGCGTCCGCCCCCGAACGGCGTGGTCAAAAAGGCAGTCACTAGGGCCTCCGCCAGGGCAGGCCCCTGGAGCCGGCCCCCCAGGGTGATGACCTGGGCGTCGTTGTGCTCTCTCGCAGATCTGGCCACGAACTCGCACCAGGCGGGGGCCGCGCGGATGCCCGGCACCCGGTTGCACACCATGGCCGACGCCACGCCCACGCCGTCGATCATCACGCCGAAGGCCTCTATGCCAGCGGCGCGCGCCTCGGACACGGCCCTGCCCACCAGGAAGGCGATGTCCGGGTAGTCAACCGGCTCGCTGCCGTGGGTGCCGAAGTCCCGCACCAGGTAACCCTTCTTTTCGAGGGCGCTCACGAGGTGTGCCTTCAGCTCGACTCCTCCGTGATCCGCTCCTATGAAAACAACCGCCTTGCTCAAGGGCTTCCCTCCCGACGGGCCGTGGCCCGTCCGGCGGCGGCCTTGGCGCCCGCCGCCACGATGTCGCCGAACGATCGACCACTGAGGCTCGCCCCTCCCACCAGGACGCCATCCACGTCGGGCAGCGACATGACCTCGAGAGCGTTCTCGGGTGTGACGGAGCCGCCGTACAGGACACGGATGGCCCGAGCCAAGTGGAAGTCATAGGTCTCTGCGAGAACCTGGCGAATGAAGGCACAGGCCTCCTGTATCTGGGCGGGCGTCGCCCGCTCGCCGGTGCCAATGGCCCACACCGGCTCGTAGGCCACGGACAGCCTGTGCCCCGAGGGGGGTGAGATGGCAGTGCCGGAAAGGGCCAACATCAACTGCTGCCTGAGCACCCTGAAGGTCGAGCCGCGCTTTCGCTCTCCGAGGGACTCCCCCACGCAGAGCATCACCGACAGGCCCGCATCCCAACCGGCCAGGATCTTGCGAGCAACCACCAGGTCGCCCTCACCGGCCTGGCGCCGCTCCGAATGGCCGACCAGCGCGTGTCTCGCGCCCGCGTCGAAAAGCAGCGCGCCCGAGTGCTCGCCGGTGTGGGCCCCCTTCTTCTCGGGGTGCAAATCCTGGGCGCCCACCTCCAGGTGTCGGAGCCCGGCGGCGTCGCAGGCCCGTCGCAGGCCCGAGATGAGCACCGCGGGCGGCAGGAGCAGGGTGTCCACCTCACGGGTCGGCGCTCCTGCGAGGGCCGCAAGGTAGGACCCGAGATCGGGCTGGCAAGGGTTCATCTTCCAGTTGCCAGCCACCAGTATCCGGCGCTCGCCCCGAGGCTGCCCGGCCCCGCCGTCGCCCGTCCTTGCCGGATCGACATCATGACCGCCCATGCGTGCGAGGACTTCGCGCACTGCCTGCTCCACCAGACGCTCGAGCTCTGCCCGGGTCATGAGCCCGACTCCTTCCGGGATGGAGCCGTCCCGAGCCGTCGCTGTCTGCCGCCAGACTCCACGTAGTCGATCACCCCGACCGCAGCCGAGTCAACCGCGCCGCGAGGCCTCTTGATCAGGGATCGGATGGAGTTGCCCTCCTGCAGCACCAGAACGTGATCGCCCGGGCCGGCCTGGCACAGATCTATGGCCAAGAAGCTGGGCTCCGAGGGTGCACCGCTGGAGTCCACGGGCTCCAGCACGAGGAGCGTGTAACCCAGGAAGGTGTCCTCCTTCACGGTGGACACTACCTGCCCGATCACCCGAGCCATTCTCACGACCTTAGCCTCCCGGCCGCTCGCGAGCAGCGCCCTACTTGCGCTTGGGCGCCAGGGACCCGCCCGGAAGGATGGCTTCCACTTCCTCGTGGGGCCTCGGGATCACGTGCACCGAGACCAGGTCGCCCACGCGCCGGGCTGCCTCGGCCCCCGCCTCCACGGCCGCCTTTACGGCGCCCACGTCCCCTCGCACCATTACGGTGACGTAGCCGCCCCCAACGCGCTCCTTGCCGACGAGCGTCACCTTGGCGGCCTTCAGCATGGCGTCAGCCGCCTCGATGGATCCCACCATTCCGCGAGTCTCGACCATTCCGAGTGCTTCTTTCATCTTCTCCTCCGTTGGGGCGCCCCCTCATGGGGCTCCCGGATACAACCCGTTCAAAGCAACTTGTCCACGAGGCCAGGATGCGGGGACGGGATCACTGTCACGCCCAGCACCAGGGCCTGGTCTTGGATGGCCAGTAGGGCCGCCTGGGTGGCGGCCCTCACCGCGGCCACCTCCCCGGTCAACAGCACGAAGGCCTTGCCGCCGAGGCCGCGGCCCAGCCGGATCTCCACGAGGCGCACGTCGGCTGCCTTCACTGCCTGATCTGCGGCGCGCAGGGCGCCCGTCATGGAGAAGGTCTCCAGGACGCCCAGGGCCGCCACCTCCTCCAACCGGGTCATGGCCGATAGAGCCGGGATGACCTGCGGGTGCACCGATGGCAGCACCAGGTCGTCCACGAAGGCATCGGCCGCCACGGGCCGCCCAGCCTCCACTGAGGCCCGAACCGCCGCGACCGTCCCGGTGACCAGGATCAGGTACTTCCCCGGGCAGGCGGGGCTGGCCATGAGCAGCTCCACCTCGGCTGCCTTGAGCATGGCGTCGGCTGCCTCCATGCCGAGCGCGATGCTGCGGGTCTCGAGACCTCCGATGGCCTCGGGCGCCACCTGGCCTCCCTGCCACTCTCCGCCAGTGCAGTCAATGCTCGGAATAAGGCTCATGAGGGCCTCCGCACGACGATTCGATCAGGGGTCACCTCGGCCACGACGCCGTCCATGCTGGCGTGCAGGGCTGCGCTCAGCTTGCCCCCCGGTTTTGCCACCGTCTGCCCGCGGGTCACGGCCTGTCCGACCTCCACGGAGGGTGTAGCCGGTTGCCCGACTCCCTGCCGCGTGAGCAGGGTGACCTCCCCGCAGCGCACCGGCTCGGTGATGAGATCGAGCGCCCGCGCGTAGCGCGACAGCTCGAGGCGCGCCAGGAGCCTCGGCGCCGGCACCTGCTTCTCCTGCCAGAAGGGGCTCGGCTGGCTCTCGGGCCTCGCCGGGAAGGACATCCCGCGGGCGCGCAGCTCCGCCTTCACCTCGATGTTCATCCGGCATGGATCCAGGTGCAGGGGACACCCGAACTGGGTGCAAAGCCCGCACTCGCAGCACAGGAGGGCTCCAAGGTAGGCCTCGGTGTCGGCACTGAGGCCGGCGGCCACGCTCTGCATTAGCCTGTGGGGCCAGATCCGGTGCCCGAGGGCGTGACGGGGACAGACGTCGGTGCAGGACATACAGAGGCAGCAGGCGGCGCGGGCGAGGCGTAGCTTGTCCTTGGGATCCTCCAGCTTGCGCCTTACGAGCGGGTGCTCGGAGGGCAAGACCAGGAGACCAGAGGTGGTCTTGAGCACCGGCGTCGCTGGATCCGTCACAACTTGACCCATCATCGGGCCGCCAGCTATGAGGCGCACTCCCTTCCGGCGCGGGCCGCCGGCGGCCTCGACCAGGGCAGCGAGGGACGCGCCGATGGGCGCCTCGAACACGCCTGGGCGAGCCACCTCACCCGTTACTGTCACCAGCCGGGTGGTGAGGGCCTCGCCAAACGCGAGGGCCCTGTGGACCGCGCGGAGCGTGGCCACATTGCTCACCACCACGCCACGATGGAGCGGGAGCCCGGCCTCGGGCAAGGTCCGGCCAAGAACCTGCTGAACGAGGGTGAACTCGTCCCCCGCCGGGTAGGTGTTGCGGAGCAGGAAGAGCTCGAGCGGAGCCCCTCCTTTGCCTCGCGCCCCAAGGGCCGACCCGATGATGTCCACCACCTCGCCGTAGTGTTTCTTAACCGCCAGAATTCCCCTCTGCGCGCCGACGAGCTGCACCGCGCGGGCGAGCCCCTCCCACACCTCGCCGGCCCAGGCCGAGAGGAGCCGCTTGTCGGTCCAGAGGAGAGGCTCGCACTCGGCGCCGTTAGCCACCACCACCTCTGCGGCAAAGCGGTACTTGGCGTGGGTGGGGAAGCCCGCGCCGCCCATTCCCACGACGCCGGCGGCCTGGAGCTGATCGAGC
>JAVEWA010000008.1:0-38324 GCA_034004785.1 Polyangia bacterium | reverse complement strand
GATTTGAGACCACGGGCGAGCTCCTGCAAGACGGACAGCCCCGGAAGGCCTGGCCGGCTGGGGTTCTCGGAGGCTTCGCCTCCGGCTGGAGGCGCCCACTTCTGTGGTCGAGATCCATCGAAGGGAAGGCAGACGAGTGCGCCCGCAAGCTCGCGCTCTCCGAAGGGCAGAGCGTCTGCGCCGCACCTGATTGACGGCATGCTGCCGTCGCCGGGGATCCCGGCGACGATCCAGCGCTCCCCCAGGGATTCTTCCCGCAAGTCCGGTTGGGCCGGTTCCTCAGGCAACAGGAGGAGCAGGGGGCCGGGCGGGGAGATCCTGTCGATGAGCCGGCATGCGGCGAATGGCGCCTCAGGGCTCGGGCTCTTCGGGTCGGGCATCAGTGCTCACGAGGGGTGGGGATCACAGCCAGCACCGTTCTCAGAGGATACTACGGATGAGTCTCAACTCGGCAACTATTTTGACATTTTTAGCCTCGGCGGTCATTCTTACCGCCGTGCCGTCTCCCGACCGTCCAGCTCGGGTCTTTCGCTGGCTCCGCCATGTGTTGCCCTGGGCAGTCGCTCTCGCCCTCCTGGCGTGGGTGTTCTCGCGGGTGCCTCTCGGAGCCTTCGGGGAGGCTCTATCGCGCGGTCACTTCCACTGGTTCATACCTGCCATGGCTGCGGTAATGGCGGTCATCTACCTCGCCGACTGCTTCGCCATCGCCAAGACCTTCTCGTGGTTCACAATCCCCATGTCGTACAAGGAGGTGCTGCGGATAAGGGGCGCGAGCTACCTCATGTCGGTAGTGAACTACAACCTCGGGCAGGGGGCGATCATACTCTTCGCCAAGCGCGCCAAGGGGCTTTCCCTCCGGCTCGGCACCGGCACCGTCCTTTTCCTGATGGGGATCAACCTCCTGGTGATGGTTCTGCTCGCAGCCGGCGCGCTCGCCTTGGGGGCCGCTCCCAAGGCAGCGACGCTGTGGCCCTGGGTGATCGGACTCCTCGTCCTCTTCATCTTCTACCTGGGTGCGGTGGCATCGAAGCCCGCCTTCCTCTCTCGGATCGAGCTCCTGCAGCCGATTCTCCGCGCTGGAGTGAGCGGTCATCTCCTGGCGCTCCTCGTGCGGCTGCCCCACATCGCTCTCGTGCTCCTCGCCCACCTGCTGGGCATGTTGGCCTTTGATCTTCGTCCCCCGATGGATGTCTTCTTCGCCTACCTCCCGGTGATGCTGCTCATCTCCGCCCTCCCGATCTCTCCTCAAGGCCTGGGCACCGCGCAGGTCGCGGCGGTGTTCTTCTTCTCGGCCTATGCGCCAGGCGCGCCAAAGGAGCAAGCGGCCACGGCCCTGGCCTACTCCCTCACGGCTTCGGGCACTGCCATGATCTTCATGCTGGTGATAGGGCTCTTCTGGTTCAGGAGCGCCATGAAGCTCCTCGGGCTCGGAGCAGGGGGCGATGACGAAGCGGGCCGGGAGCGGGGGACCGAAAAAGGGGGCGGTTGAGGACCTGTGGCCGGGGAGCCCCGAGCCTCATCGCATGGCGAAGTGGATCTCCTCCTTGAAGCTCAACTTCGTGGTCTTGCCGACGAGCGGCCAGCGAGCGAAGGTCTTCCATGTAGCGTTGACGTAGATATCGCCATCCCTCTTCTCGACGCTCAGGTGGAGCTGATCCTCGGGGATCTTCAGGGCGGAGAGGAGCTCGGACCTCACCTGTGCGTACACGGACGCATGGATCTCGCTCCAGGAGTGGTAGTCCCTGCGCCTGGAGTAGGCCTTCTGGGCCTCCTCGGTCATGACGCTGGAGGCCTTGAAGTAGCGGTAATAGGGGGGGGCGAAGGTGATGGCCAGGTAGGTCCCGACCACTATGAGGACCGCAAGCAGGACCTTTGCCAGGGTAATCGCCCTGGGCCCCTTGTGCTCGACCTTTTTCCCGGGATAGTAAGCCATGCAACACCTCGGCGAAGAGCGCCAGATGCAGTATACATGCACGAGCAGCCAGGTCGCACTTTTCGAAAGCAGGCGACGGTGTTCCGCTGCTTTTTCCGGCGCGACTCGGGAGGAATTTCAGGAGACAGGACTCCAAGGCTCCCTGGCGCCGAGACGCAGCGTACCACGAGGTCACCACTGGCGGCCTAGGGTTCTGCTGCCGGTGTGGCGGCGCTCGAGAGCCGGGACAAACCCATGAAACGCGAGCAGCCAGCAAGCAAATCCGGGTTGCGGTTCGCGCCAGGCCATTCGAGCCATGGCCTCGCGACCATGGACGCGACGGTGCCGAGGTTTCCTCGTCGCTTCCGCTGGAGAGTCATCAAGAACATCCTGCTCATCTCGCTCGTGGCGGCCGCCGCTGCCTTTGGCAGCTCCTACTACCGCATGGCGGGGTTCCTCGAGGAGGATCGGCACGCCCGCGGAGGTCTGCTCGGCCAGACCCTCGCCGAGGGCTCGGAGCCGGGCCTCAGGGCGCGGGATCCGGCCCTCTTGAAGGGACCTCTGGATCGGCTCTTCAGGGCGCCCGACCTGATCCTCGCGGAGATCTACCAGGTGGACGGCGCCAGGCTGGCCAAGCGCTCCAGGGATGAGGCCGGTGACTCCAAGGCGCCAACGAAAGACCTGGTCACGAAGCTCCTCGGAGCCCGCGAGCCCATGACGGTCGTCGTGGACGGCAAGAGACGGGACGAGTACTTCTCCCCTGTGCTGGTGAGAGAGTCCGAAGCCCCAGCGGGCGATGCTGTGGGAAGCACCACAGCCCCCGGGGATTGCCGCGCCATCGGCTTCGTCAGGGTGGTCATAGGCCATGGCCTGCAGGAGGCCCGGCAGAGGGAGACTCTCCTTGGCAGCATCTACCTCGGCCTTGGTCTGCTCGGGTTCGGGCTCCTGCTGGCCGTGCTCGTCGGGTGGAGGCTGACGGATCCAATTCTTAAGCTAGCCTCGGGGGCCGACGCCATCCGCCATGGCGATCTGGACGTCCGCGTGGACATTAGGAGCCACGACGAGCTCGGACAGCTCGCGGACTCCATCAACCGGATGGTCTGGCGCCTCAAGCTCAACGTGGACCAGCTCGCAGACCTGAACAGGAACCTGGAGTCGCAGGTCGCGGAGCGCACCCAGGACATCCGCGGCATGGCCGCGTTCCTCGAGATCCTCAACGCCAGGAGGGATCTGGGCTCCCTGGCCAGGGACGCACTGGGGGCCCTCCTCCAAGGGATTCCAGGCGCCATCGGGGCCATCTACGTCTTCGACGAACGAGCGGCCAGCTTGACCCTTCAGGTCGCCCAAGGGGTCCCCCGCGAGGCCTTCGGTGCGCTGACCGTTCCCATCGGCGAGGACCTCGTTGGCGTGGCAGCGCAGGAATCGGCGCCCTTGATCCTCACCGAGGAGCCCCAACTGCAGCGCCTGTCCAGCGCGCTCGGCGAGCGGCTCCACACCGTCCTTTTCTTGCGCATCCTCTTCGCCGACTCCCTGGCGGGGGTCCTCGTGGTGGGCTCCACAGAGGAGATCGGCTCTGCGAGGCGGGAGGCCTTGGAGCGAGCGACCCACCCGCTCGCCGTCGCCATCGCAAACGCCCGGGCCTTCGGGGCAGCAGAGCTGCTCGCTCGGGAGCTGGAGGGCAGAAACGTCGCCCTTACGAGGCAGACCGAGCTCCTCGAGGAGCAGAAGGCGAAGCTCGAGGAGATGAACCGTTTGAAGGGCGAGCTGATGGCGAACATCACCCATGAGCTCCGTACGCCGCTCAACGCGGTAATCGGTTATGCAGAGCTCATGCAGGGCGGGGCATACGGCGAGCTGAACGACGAGCAGGCCGAGAACACCGGTGCCATCGTCGAGAGCGCCAGGGGGCTCCTGAACCTCATCAACCAGATCCTGGACATGGCAAAGATGGAGGCGGGGCAGATGGCGCTGGTCATCTCGGAGGTGGACTGCTGCGCCATCCTCAGGGAGTCCGCGCAGACTGCCCAGGTCCTCGCCCGTGGCCGCCCCATCAGGGTGGGGCTCGGCCTCCCCGAGGCGCCCTTGGTGCTGCGGACGGACGAGGGAAAGCTGCGCCAGATTGTGACTAACCTGGTCTCCAACGCCGTGAAGTTCACGGAGCAGGGCCGGGTGGAGCTCCTCTGCGCGAGGGAGCCGAGCGGAGCCGTTCGTGTGGTCGTCCGAGACACGGGCATCGGCATCGCCGAGGAGCACCTCGGCATCATCTTCACCGAGTTCCGCCAGGTGGACGGTTCAACCACCAGGGCCGCCATGGGGACCGGTTTGGGCTTGGCCATCTCCCGGAGGTTTGCACGCTTGATGGGCGGCGACATCACCGTGGAGAGCACCCCAGGGAAGGGGAGCACCTTCACGGTCCATCTCCCCGCCCGATCGCCCGAGGCTGCGGTGGACGCCAGGGCCGAGGCGCAGCGCCTCGACGACGTCTCCCAGACCCTCGGGCTTGCGGGAGGTGGCGCCGCTAACCGGGATTCCGCGGCGGGGGATCGGGGCATCGCGGAGCAGAAGATCACGCTGCTCGAAGACGGGCTCTCGAGCGATTCTTGATAGTCCCGGAGGGAACTAGCACCATGCGCGGATTCTTCGAGGCAGAGACTGTGGCGGTGGTGGGCGTTTCGGAGCGGTCGGACAACCTTGCGCGGGCCATCGTGAGGAACCTGCACCAGTTCGACTTTCCAGGGGTCGTGTACCTGGTGGGGCCAAGGGGCGGGACGGCCTTTGGCCGCCGGATCTACCGATCCCTCGAGGAGGTGCCGGACACCCTCGACCTCGTGGTTATCCTGACTCCGGCCCGCTCGGTGGCCGCCGTGCTGGAGGAGTGCGCCTCGAGGGGAGTCAAGCGGGTGATCATCGAGACCGGCGGGTTTGGCGAGTTCGGAGAGGAGGGCAGGAGCCTCGAGAGCCGCCTCAAGGAGATTGCGAGGGAGCACGGCATCAGGTTCATCGGCCCCAACGGAATAGGGGCCATGAACTTCCACAGCGGCCTGGTGGTCCCCTTCACCCCCCTCGAGAACGTCTATCGCAGGGGAGGCATCTCCATCCTGGCGCAGTCGGGCGGGGTCGGGCTCGGCTACATGCACCTGCTCGCCGGAGAGAACCTCGGCCTGTCCAAGGTCGTCTCCATGGGCAACAAGCAGGACGTGGACGAGAACGACCTCCTCGAGTTCCTCCTCGAGGACGAAAAGACCGAGATCGTGTGCCTCTACCTGGAGGGCATATCCGACGGCCGCAGGCTCATGGAGATAGCCCGAGGGGCCCGGAAGCCCATCCTGCTGCACAAGTCCAACATTGGCAGGATGTCCGCCCGCATCGCGGCCTCCCACACCGCGGCCATGTCCGGCGACGACGAGGTGGTCAGCGCCGCCCTCAAGCAGGTGGGGATAGTGCGTTTCCACGACAGCGAGACCCTCCTGAACTACCTGAAGGTCCTGCCTCTGCCGCGCCTGCGCGGCCGCCGCCTCGCGGTGGTGTCTCGCTCGGGCGGCCACGCCGTCATCGCGGTGGACGCCTGCGAACGCTCCGGCTTCGAGCTGGCAGAGCTGCCGGCCCCCTTCCTGCGCGAGGTGGAGAAACACTTCAGGGCCCACGTCATCCAGCTCGCGAATCCTCTCGACCTGGGCGACCTCTTCGACCTGGACATCTACGCCCGCATCGCCCGGGAGACCCTTGCCCTTCCCGGCGTGGACGCCCTGGTGTTTCTGCACACGTACATCTCGCGCACCGAGGGGCTCAGGTCCAGACAGCTCTTCGAGACCCTGGCGGCCCTGCCAGAGGAGTTCGGCAAGCCGGTGATCACCTGCGTGGCGACGGATCCAGAGGAGCTGGGCCGGCTCAGGCGCGAGTACCCGATGCCGGTGTTCGCGGATCCACAGGACGCCATCGAGGCTCTGGCCTTGGCCAGGGACTTCCAGAACGAGAAGGAGCGAGAGCGGCCGGTGATCCCCGCGGTGGACGGCGATCGGGCCGCGGTTGGGGCCATGCTCGGCCGCGCGATTGCCGAGGGGCGGGACCCCCTGCTCCTCGAAGCCCTGGAGGCTCTCAGGGCCTATGGCATCCCGGTGATCCAGTCCGCCCTGGTCCAGACCGAAGCCGAGGCCGTGGAGATCGCCAGCGCCCTCGGGGCTCCGGTGACCCTGAAGGTGGTATCGGCCGACATCTCCCACAAGTCCGACATCGGCGGGGTGCAGCTCAACCTGAGGACAGAGGGCGGCGTGCGTCAGGGCTGGTCCGACATGATGGCCCTCATCGCGAAGCACGCCCCTGGCGCCAAGGTGCATGGGGTCCTCGTGCAGCCCATGGCCGGGCCTGGATTCGAGCTCATAGTGGGAGGGCGGCAGGACGCCACCTTCGGGCCCATGGTGCTGGTGGGGGTTGGCGGCATCTTCGCCGAGGTCTTCCGGGACATCTCCAGGCGCATCGCGCCCTTCACCCGGGCGGAGGCGGAGAGGATGCTGGAGGATCTCCGCGTGGCCCCGGTGCTTCGCGGCGCCCGCGGGCAGCGGCCTAGGGATCTTGGCGCAGTTACCGACGTGATCCTGGCCCTGTCCAAGCTCCTCCTGGACTTCCCAGACATCGCCGAGATCGACATCAACCCCTTCAGGGTCTTCGGAGCGGGGGAGGGGGGCCTGGCCCTGGACGGACGCATCCTGCTGGGGCCCAAGGGGGCCTAGGCCGCACGGCCTGTCACTCAGGCCAGGTGAGGACCTCGAGCCCTTCGCGCACGGCGGCCTGCGCCAGCCGCCGGTCGAGCACAACCATGGTCAGCCGCGAAGGGTCGGGGTCCGCCACCAGCATGGCCGCGCCGAGCTGGGCCGCGTCAGCCGCCCTGAGGGGATGCCGGGCCATCAGCGCGATTGCCCGGCCCCTGACCGCGGGCAGATCCGAGACCTCGTGAGCGGCCTCCGTCAGCCGCTGAGCCTTCTTGAGCAGGGCCGCACGCTGAGCGGCTACCAAGAGCCCCTCACGCGCGCGGCGCTCCACGGCCGAGACTATCTCCAGCCTCGTCAGGCCCCACAGCACCACCTCCGGGTCGTCGCGCAGCCAGGAGGCGACCAGCTCGGTGCCCTCCTCCCGGACCAGGAGCGGAATCAAGGCAGAGGTGTCCCAGAACCTCAATGGCGGTCCTCCCTGTCCTCGGCGAGGGCCGAGCCGAGATCCAGTCCTGGCGCCTCCACCAGGGGGTCTTCCAGGAGCCATTCCAGGCCTCCTGTCCCCTGGCGGATGATTCCGGCCTTGGCGAGCTCCTGCAGGCGGGCCTCGTCTCCACCTCTGTCTCCCTTGATGCCGACGAGCCGGGCGATGGGCACCCCACGATCCAGGATCTGCACCTCGCTGCCACGCCGGGCCATCCTGAGGTAGTGGGAGAGGCGGGCCTTGAGCTCGGTCACGGACGCGGTCTTCATGTGACTAGTATGGTCAGAACGATATGACCAGTCAAGTCACATGCTGGTGGTGGCAGCCCGGTCAAGCGCGCTCGGAGGCTCGTGGGGCCTCGCGCTTGCGCCGATCGACCTTCCTGCCCTCGTCTTTGCGGTGATGGCGCCCGAGCGTGGATCAACCCTTGCGGGCGAAGGAGGGCGGCGTACCGGCGACTCCAGTGAGATCGATTTTCAGGGTGCCTTCGACCTGCTCTAGCGGTAGCAGGTCGAGGTCCTTTTTTGCCGAACCAGAGAGGCGACGGCCCTCGTAGTCGTAGGTGGACTGCATGAGGGTGCAGCAGCGGATCTTCTCCTCGCCGGGAACAGGATCCACCCGGAAGCCGCCGCAGGCGCAGTGGTTCCGATAGGCGCGGAAGCGGCCGTCCGTGCAGTGCACCACCAGGATCCTGTCGGGGAGCCCCTCACCTTCCAGGCGCAAGGCGCCCCCTGGGGCGGCGAGCTCGGGCGCGCGCTCGAGCTCGATCTCGAGGCGTTCGGCGGTGGCCGATTGGCACCCAGGATCCTTGGGCAGCGGGCTCATCGAGATGCAGAACATCCTCTTCATGACATTGGTGCGGGGCAGGGGGGAGGCAGGGGACTCGGACATCGGTGGTCTCCTTGATGGTGGCTCTGCTGGCGCTAGTCGTGGTCCCTCGGCGTCCTCGTGTCAAGCCACAAGAGTGACTTAGTCCGCAAATGTATTGGGATAAACCTCTTTGATATCAATGCATTGACATTGTGTATCCAATCCACGATGATCCGGGCGTGGGACCCAGGGATCCAAAGCAAGGCCGGCCCCGGGGACTGGCGGGCTCTACGGAAATCCGAGGGGCAGGCTCAGCCCGCCGAGGGCCCGCTCCAAGGCCCGTTTCGCCCTCCATGCCAGTCGGGCGGCTCCTCGAGAGCCCGTCCGAGCTCCAGGCCATGGAGCCTCCAACCGAGGAGGAGGAGGCCTCGGAGAGAGTGGCCGACGAGAGCGATCTCTCCGTGGGGCCACTCGCCGAGCCAGGGCCGGTTCGTCCTCGGAGACAGGCGTCCAAGGGGGGCGGGGACGCCTTGCCCCTCGACGAGATGGACGCCAAGGCGACCCTTCAGTTCAGCGGCCTGGTGCTCGACGACGGCCTCTTGCGTTCGGTTTGGGACCTGTCGAGCGATTCCATGAGGCGCCGCGATCAGCCGGCCAAGGACGCCGAGGACGTGGTGGGCGGACGCTACCGGATCCTCGAGCCCCTCGCCACCGGGGGCATGGCCAGAATCTACAGGGTCCAGCACCTGGACCTCGGCAAGGAGTTCGCCCTCAAGATCATCCACACGGATCTCTCCGAGGATCCGCAGACGCGAAAGGTCTTCATTCGCGAGGCCCGCGTCTCCAGCTTGCTGGAGCACCCGAACATCGTGCAGGTGACGGATTTCGGGGTGGACCCGAGACACGGCGCCTACCTCGTGCTGGAGTACCTGCGCGGCGAGACGCTCCACGACCGGCTCAGCCGCGAGGGACGCCTCCGGGTGGGGAGCGCCCTGGACATCGCCCTGCAGGTGGCCGAGGGGCTCCACTACATGCACCAGCAGAACATCATCCATTGCGACATCAAGCCGGAGAACATCTTCCTGCACCAGGGCGCCCTGGACGGCAGGCGCAGGCTACAGGTGAAGCTGATCGACTTCGGGCTGTCCAGGCGGGAGGCACTCGGCGCCAGGCTGGCGAGCACCGAGGTGGGGGGGACGCCCCACTTCATGTCTCCAGAGCAGATCCGGGGCTTCGCGCCTCAGCCCAGCATGGACATCTACGCCCTCGGCGTGCTGCTCTACGAGATGGTGTCCGGTTCGCTCCCCTTCGATGGGGAGATAGAAGAGGTCCTCCGCGCGCAGGTCCACCAGCCCCCGGAGCCTCCATCGAGTCGGCTCGGAGAGCCCCTTGGAGAGAGCGTGGATCAGCTGATCCTGAAGGCGCTGGAGAAGGATCCAGGTAGGCGGCAGCCCTCCATGGGCCAGATGGTGTTCGAGCTGCGGACCTTGATGGAGATGCTCGGTCTTCGCGCTGGCCGTGGAGGCCGGACGCCAAAGGAGCAGCGGGCCCCCTCTCCGAGGGAGGCCCCGCAGAGCCCGGTATCATCCCTCTTCGCGCTTTGTCCCTGTCCCCTGTTCCTGCTGGACTCGAACCTGCGGGTCCTCGCCGCCAACCCCGCGCTGCTCGAGCTGCTCGGCGCAAGCGAGCCCGAGGAGCTGCTCGGGCGCCGCCTGGACACCGAGCGACTCGGCCTGGAGAGCCCGCCCTTGGGCAGGGACCTCCTTGCGGCGATCAGGCTGAACAGTCAAGTGGAGCGCAAGGTCTCCCTGGGCGACGACTCTGGGCGGTTTCGAAACTCGGTGGCGTGGCTGCGGCCCGGGCTGGATAACGCTCTTGGCCAGACGATCATCGCGGGGATCATCGTGCCATCGGGAGAGGCTCCCTTGGATCCTAGCAGGCCCAAGTAGAGCACTCCTACTTCTGCGTCTCGGCGAGAGCCTGGCGGAGCACCGTGGCCCTTGCCACCCAGGGCAACAGGATCGGTCTCACCAGCGGCATGAACCGGAGCGCGCCGCGGAGGCTGAAGTGGACTCCGTCCGCGGTGAAGAGGTGTCTCTGCGCCTTGGCCGGTGTGCTGTCCTTGAGCTCCCGCACCAGCCCGAAGAGACCGACGTACTGGTGTCCTTCGCCCATGGAGAGGACCGCGGCCCTCTGCTCCCGGCGTATGACTGCCAGCTTGCCCTCCAGGGAGCGGCTTCGCATGGGTGGGAGCCCCAGCCAGAGCACTGGCCGTCCTGGCGCGCCCAGCGCTCGGAGCAGGGCGAGGACCCTCTCGCGGTAGGCGGCTGGCCAGTCAGCAGTGCCCCAGTGAACCGCCCTCTGCCGCCTACCTTTCGCAGGGACCGGGGCGAGATCCTGGCCGTCGTTGCTGCCGATCAACACCACGACGAAGTCGGGGTCGTGCTGCTTGGCGGCTGCCGCGGCCTTGGACATCCAGTCGTGGCGGTCGGGTCGTGCGAGGCCGGTGGCGCTCTTGGCCAGTCGATGAACCCGCAGCCCAGGGATTGCGGCCAGGGTCACCTCCAGCTGCTGTCCGAGGGCCGTTGCCATGAGGCTATCTCCCACCAGCAGGACCGACAGGGCAGGCGCCTCTGGTTGGGCGGGTCTCGGAGGGGATCTTTGGTCCGCGGGCGCAGCCCAGCTGCTGGAGGGCGCCGCCGTGATGGCCTGTAGAAAGGCTGCCAGAAGCGCCGCCAATCTGGCGCGGTGGGTTGAAAGCATCGTTCCTCTCGGGCCTGGGTTTAATAGGCGGCGCCAACCGTCCTGTCAAACCCGGGAAGGTCGAGGGGGCCCGAGGACGTAGCAAGATGGAGCCCCGGGGCGATTTCTGGCATCGAGCCAGGCGGGCTTCGTCCTGTGGTTGCCTTTCGTGCTGGATCGAGTATCTCTCCAAGGAGCACTGAAACACTCAGGCAATGACTATTCGGCTCTCATGCGCCACTGTCCTGGCTATGCTGGCCTGCTCAACCCCGAGCGCGGCCAAGGCCAGCCGCCAGTGGAAGGTGCCCTCGGTGGACCCGCGGTTCTACCGCCCGGCGCCCGAGGCCTTCAAGGATCGCGGCTGCCTCAGGCTCCTGAGGGCCCTCAAGGTTCCCTTCACGCCCCTCAAGAGCGTCAAGGGCGTTGCCACGCCAATCAGGGTACAGGGGAACGCCATCGGTCGAACCCGCTACATTCCACGCTACTCCAGCAACAAGATGGTCATGGACTGCCGCATGGCCCTGGCGCTCTTTCGGGCAGGCGAGATCTTCAAGGCCAACGAGGTGAGCGGCGTGGTGTTTTCCAACTTCTACTCATATAGAAGCGTGGAGGCCACGGGACGGCTGAGCCGTCACGCCCTCGGGCTTGCAATAGACATACATGGGTTCGTGGACGACAAGGGCGCGCGGTTGGACGTGACCGCCGACTACGAGAAAGGCCTCGGCAAGGGCAAGACCTGCGAGGGCAGGGCCAAGACCTACAAGGGACGAGTGCTGCGGGATCTCGCCTGCGACCTGGATGCCTCGGGCCTCTTCGAGTCGGTGCTCACGCCCGACTACGACGCCGGGCACGCCAACCACTATCACGTCAGCGTCTTTCACCCCCAGGACCGGTTACGCCACCGCCTTTTCCGCACGGTGCTCATGGAGGTGCGTGGCACCATGTACCCATGGACTTGGTCCAGACCACCGAGGGCCACCTACAGCGCGGCCCGGATCAACGCCGTGGTGAAGAATCGCTGGCGCGGCCGGCGCACTTGGCACCGGTGGCAGCAAAAAAAGACTCGTTGAATACGGGGGCAAGTCCGGGCCTCGGATCCCTCGAGACCGGCCTGTCAGGCCAGGCTTGATCTCAGAGGCCCGATGAAGCTATGAAGGGGGCCACGAAACACCTTTTTACGGAGGACAACATGCCCACCGAGTTCAAGAACCACGACCTCGTCTCAAAGATCGAAGAGGACGGGATGGTGCTCTTCGAGAAGAGACCCGTTAGAGACCTGGATGGCAAGCCCGTCGAAGGGCTCTACAACGCTTGGATCACGCTCAACAACCCCAAGCAGTTCAACTCCTACACCACCTCCATGGTGAAACAGGTGATCCTCGACTTCCGCCGGGCGTCCAATTCCAGGGACGTGGTGGCGGTGGTGTTCACCGGGAGCGGGGACAGGGCCTTCTGCACGGGCGGCAACACCAAGGAGTATGCCGAGTACTACGCCGGCAACCCCGAGGAGTACCGGCAGTACATGCGCCTCTTCAACGACATGGTCACCGCGATCCTGCATTGCGACAAGCCGGTGATCTGCCGCGTGAACGGCATGAGGATCGGAGGCGGCCAGGAGATTGGCACGGCCTGCGATTTCTCGGTGGCGAGCGATCTGGCGAACTTCGGACAGGCTGGGCCCCGGCACGGGTCGGTCGCGGACGGGGGCGCAACCGACTTCCTCCCGGTCTTCGTGGGGCTCGAGCCAGCCATGGTCTCCTGCACCCTGTGCGAGCCCTGGTCGGCCTACCAGGCCCTCCGCTACGGTCTCATCAGCGATGCCGTGGCGACCCTGAAGGTTGACGGCGAGTTCGTGCCGAACCCCCTCGTGGTCACCGACAAGTGGGTGGACCGGGGCAGGATCGTCTTCGGCGAGTTCAAGACCGGCCAGGAGGCCGCCAAGGGCAAGGAGCTCCTGAAGAAGGGTGTGGTCGATCTCGCCCCCCTGGACGAGGCGGTGGAGGCCCTCGCGGCCAAGCTGCTCCACACCTTCCCGGGCTGCATCACCAAGAGCGTCGAGAGCGTGCGCAAGCACAAGCTCCAGCACTGGGACAAGAACCGCGAGAGCAACCGGGCCTGGCTCGGGCTGAACATGATGACCGAGGGCCGCGCGGGGTTCCAGGCCTTCAACGGCGGCAACAAGGACATCGGGCGGGAGGTGAACTTCGTGGAGCTGCGCCGGCGGCTCGCCCGCGGCGAGGAGTGGGGCAAGGAGCTGACCGAGGCCGTGATGCCCTGGAACAGCAAGGCCTAGCTGAGCTTTCCCACCTCCTGTACGATCACCTCGATGCTCCCCCTTACGGAAGCGCAGGCTCGTCTCGATGGCTGGAAGCGCTGCTTCGTGGCGGAGGAGCCGCGCCTCTCGGAGATGGTGGAGGCCTACGAGGAGCTGGGCCTGGAGGTGATCACCCTGCCGGTGGATCTCGACGGGCAGGCCTGTAGCGAGTGCATGCGGCTCACGCCAGATCGTCTCCGCGTCATCTACACGCGGCAGCCCAGCCGGGATGGAGACTAGTTCGTCAAAAGGGGTTTGTCGTCGGGGCTGGGCCCTCCTCGGGCCAGGGATCCTGCTGGCAGCCACCTCCATAGGCGCGAGCCATCTGGTGCTCGTTCCCCGTGCGGGTCTCCTCTACGGCCCCGCGCTGCTCTGGCTGGTGCTGGCCGCTCATCTCTTCAAGTACCCCGCCTTCGAGTTCGGCCCCCGTTACGCCCTGGCCACGGGAGAGTCCCTCCTGGCCGGCTATGATCGGGTGCCCGGGCCCCGTCACTGGGCGCTCTACGTCTTCGTCGTGTTCACCGCGCTGCAAGGGGTCGGGGTCGCCCTCGCGGTCACGAGCATCACCGCGGCGGTGCTCTGCGTATCCCTGGGGGGGCTCTCCTTCGAGTGGTGGGGCGTGGCGGTGGTCACGGCCTCGGCAACCCTTCTGGTGATAGGCCGCTTTCGCGCCATGGAGGTGCTAAACAAGCTGATGATGGCCGCCCTCACCCTGGTGACGGTGGTGACCTTCCTTGCCAGCCCGCCCGAGCCCGTGGAGTGGACCCACCTCGTGCGGCCCGTGCTGCCCGAGGGCTCCATCATCCTGGTGGCGGCCCTCATCGGATGGCTCCCCACCGGGATCGACGTCTCGATCTGGCATTCACTCTGGGCTCTGCGGACGCGAGAGCGTTGGCTGGCCCTCGGCCATCAGGGCGACGGGGCCAACGGATCCGAGGCTGCAGGCTCCAAGGCCCTCATGGGCCGGGGGGTGCTGGACATGCGGGCCGGCTACCTCCTCTCCCTGGTGCTCGCCGTTTGCTTCCTCTTCTTGGGCACCCAGATCCCCATGGGCTCCTCGAGGGGAGTGGACGGGGCGCAGGTGGCTGTTGCCATATCCGAGGCCTACGCCGGAGTCCTCGGCCCTTGGATCGTCCCCGCCTTCATGCTGACGGCTTTCTTCGCCATGTTCTCGACCACCTACGTCGTGATGGACGGATTCCCGAGGGCCCTGGGGGAGGCTTTCCGGCTCCTGGTCCCGAGCCGGCGCTCGGGGCCCGAGTGGGCGGCCCCGTACTTCGGCCTCCTCGCGGTGGTGTGGCTGTCCGTGTCCGGGATCCTGCTGGTGGTGGGGAAGCGGCCCATCCTGCTCACGACCCTGGCTGCCTCCCTGAGCCTCTTCGTGTCTCCGCTCTACTGCGTTTTGAACCACTACTGCGTGACCCGCCTGATCCCGGATCCTTCCCTCCGGCCTGCCTTGTGGCTCAGGTGGCTCAGCCTCGGGGGCGCGCTCTTCGTGACCTTCAGCGTGGCGCTTCTCCTGTGGCTCCAGCTTTCGTGAAGCAATTTCTCGAAAAGATGCACAACTAACAGAAAAGATAATTAAAAAGACGGAAGGGTTTTTTCGTGGTAAAATCCTACTAATATGGTAGTTAAAAGGGGTGCAATGCCCCCAAAGGAGGCGACGAACATGAACCCATGCAACTGCCATAACAGGAAGATAGCCCTTCAAGCTCTCCTGCCAGGCCAGAAGCTGGAGAGGGTTTTCTGCGAGAACTTCGACTCATGCCCCGAGGAGCAGCGGACCGGAGTCCAGAATGAGAAGTGGTTCGAGTTCCTCAAGGAGGATGGAGGGCCATCCGCTCGCCGCACGGGCCCTCCCTGGCCCATCACCTCTGGGCTCATCGAGCTCCGCAAGGTACAGCTCGAGGTGGAGAAGCGCCGAGCGGAGCAGGGTCTGCTGGCGCAGGCCCGAGCCTCGTCAGCCCCATTGGTCCCTCCCGTGTTGGCTGCCGCGCCAAGGAGGCAGGCTTCAAGTGGGAAGCTCTGGGGCGCAGGCGCAGTGGCCTTGGCGTTCGCGGCCGGGGCTTTGAGCTTGCACCTGTTTTCGGACGGCCCTCAACGGACGGGGCGTGCTGGCGCTGCATTGGGGCTCGGTGATTCGCAGGCCGTTGCGGTCGTTGGGGGCGTTCAAGGAGAGGTCGCGCCAGGGCCCGTATCTGCGGGGCGCGCCGCGCCAGCTCCTGTCGCCCAGCGGGGCGCCGCCCTTGATAGCGGCGCGGCTCCCGAGGCGCCAAAGGGGACGTCAGGGCAATCGAGCCAGGTCTCGGAAAGCGAAGACCATGGGGCGCAGGAGAGGGCAAGGCGAGCCTCCTCACGCGCCTTGGCCGAGAGAGCGTCCCGTGGCGAAGGCCGACGCGGCAGGGGCGCCTCCCGGGCCTCCGGAATGGCTCGCGCCTCGGACGCCTCATTCACGTCCCCCGCGCCGAGCCTGGCCAGGCACGACTCCCTCCACGAGGCCCTTGCCAAGGCCGCAGCCGTGGGGATCGTCGCGCGACCGGCCGAGGAGTTGCCCGCGTTCGAAGCGAAGTCTCCAGTCGGTGTGGGACAGTCCCCCGGGCCGGCGGCAGCGAGCCCTGGAGGGGGCAAGAGCGAGGAGCCGGAGTCTGCCATGAACGCCGTTGACCGGCTGCTCTCCAAGGCTGCGGTTAGCGCACCTGAAGCGACTGGAAGCTCGGGTAGCCACAAGGGTGGGCAGGTACCCGATCGTCTCGACGGTGCGGCGCTCGGCCGTCTTTCTCTGCAGGTGGCCGCAAAGGTGAGGCAGTGCGCACGGGAGTTCGGCTTCGCCCGGACCTTGATTCTGGCCGAGGTCAGAGTGTCCGGTGCGACGGGGCGGGTAACCGGCCTCACCCTGTCCGATCGCTTCGCAGGATCACCAGTGGAGCAGTGCGCCCGGCGCGGAACAGGTTCCGTGAAAACGACGAGCTTTGGCTTGGATTCTCAGAAAACATCGGTGCCTGTGGTCATCAGGTGAGACCCTAGGCCGAGGTTTTGGCAACTTGGCTTGACTTCACATCCTCTCTAACCGAAACTGCCTGCAAAACACAAGAGAAGGCTCACTCCTGGCTAACTCCTGGCCACAGTCAACTCGTCACGCCTCGATTCGGCTCCTCGGTAGATCACCTGGTCGGCCCAGGGAGCCGGGCGCGACCCTTGGAGAGGCTCCAATGACGGATCACATGCAGAGGCTGATAATCCTGTGTTGCCTGGCGGCCTTGGCCGGTCCGGGGATGTTCATGCAAACGGGGTGCAAGAAGGCGGAGAAGAAGGCCGGGCCCACCATCGTCAAGGTTCGGAAGGGCAACTTGAAGGTCGCCGTCAGTGCGACGGGCATCGTGGAGCCCGAGTACATCGTGGTGATCAAGTCGCAGGCCTCCGGCGAGGTTGAGGAGGTCTTCGTTCAGGAGGGGGACCAGGTGGTGAAAGGGACGCCGCTCGTGAAGATCAACCCCATCGTGGAGACCAGGCGGGTGAACCAGGCCCAGTCCGATGTTCGCATGGCCAAGGCGCGTTCCTCCAGCGCGTGGCTCAAGTACAAGTATCTGAAGAACCAGATCAATGTTCAGAAAGATCTTCTGAAGAAGGGCCTTGTGCCAGGGAGCACCATGGCCGACATGGAGAAGGACCTTGGCATGCAGTCTGCGGAGGGGATCCTCGCGGACGCCCAGATCGCAAAGGCGGAGGAGGCTTTGAAGGAGGCCAAGGATCGGCTCGCCGAGACGAATATCGTCTCGCCCACCGCCGGCACGGTCATCGACAGGGAGGTGCAGCCTGGACAGGTCGTGACCTCTGGCACCAGCTCGGTGAGCGGCGGCAACACGCTGCTCCAGATCGCGAATCTCACAAAGCTCTTCGTCACGATCAAGGTTGACGAGGCCGACGTGACCAAGCTCCACCGTGAGCAAGACGCGATCATCACGGCGGACGGGCTGCCGGGACAACGGTTCAAGGGAAAGGTCCTGCGCATCGCCCCCAAGGGCACCATCGAAAGCAACGTCACTGTGTTCGAGGTCGTGGTGGCGGCCGACGAGAGGGGGAGCAAGGCCCTAAGGCCGCAGATGAGCGCCAACGTCGAGGTGGTGGTCACCGAGCGGAAAGGCGCGCTCATAGTGCCCCAGCGCGCCCTGGAGCGGGTCGGCAGGGGCGCCAAGGGAGCTGCGCCCGAGTACGTCGTCCGGATGACCGACGGCAAGAAGAGGCAAGTAAAGGTCGGTCTCATGGAGGCGGGGCAGGCCGAGATCCTGTCTGGCCTCTCGGAGGGGGAGGAGGTCCAGGTCCCCACGGTGGCGGCTAAGAAGCCCGCTGGTCAGAGGAGGGGGACCGGTGTGCCAGGAGCTCCTGGCGGTGGGAGAGGAGGGGGACATTGATCCGCCTCACCGACATCACGCGGGAGTTTCACATGGGAGGGGAGGTCGTGCGTGCGCTCCGCGGCCTCTCCCTGCACGTCAAGCCCGGTGAGTTCGTCGCCATCATGGGGCCGTCGGGCAGCGGGAAGTCCACCGCCATGAACATCCTCGGCTGCCTGGACAAGCCCACCTCCGGCCGCTACGAGCTCGCGGGCGAGGACGTGTCCCGACTCTCTGGCGATGCCCTGGCGGAGGTGCGCAACCGGCGCATCGGCTTCGTATTTCAGAGCTTCAACCTGCTGTCCAACAACAGCGCGGCCGACAACGTGGCGCTCCCGCTCATGTACTCGGGCGCCAAGAACGCCCGGGCGCGCGCGATCAAGGCCCTGGAGCGAGTGGGCCTTGGACACAGGGCCAATCATCGCCCCAACGAGATGTCGGGAGGGCAGCGCCAGCGCGTGGCCATTGCCCGTGCCCTCGTCACGGCGCCCAAGGTGATCCTGGCCGACGAGCCCACGGGCAACCTGGACACCAAGACGAGCATCGAGATCCTCGCCCTCTTCGAGGAGCTTCACCGCGAGGGCAGCACCATCGTGATGGTGACCCACGAGCCCGACGTGGCCGAGCACACCGAGCGCATCCTCACCGTGCGGGACGGCGTCCTTGGAAGCGACGCCCCCACCGCCAAGGGCCGGGGAGAGGCCCGGCCGGGGCCTGAACCCGAGCAGCCAGTGGAGGCGGTGCAATGAGGTTGATCCTTCAGCTTTGCGGCGTCGCGCTCAGCAGCATCTGGAGCCACAGGATGCGCTCGGCGCTCACCATGCTCGGGGTCATCATCGGCGTGGGCGCGGTGATCGTGATGCTCGGCATCGGCGAGGGGGCCAAGATCAAGGTCAAGAAGCAGATCACGAGCATGGGAACCAACCTGCTCATCGTCAGGCCGGGCATGGAGCGCCGTGGCCCCGTCCGTCAGGCGAACGTGCAGACCTTGACACCAAAGGACGCCGAGGCGATCGCCAGGCTGGACAATGTCAAGGCGGTCGCGCCTGAGGCGGGAAGCAACGCTCAGGTCAAGTACATGAGCCAGAACGTCAACACCACGATTCTAGGCACCACTGCGGCTTATCTCGAGGTGAACAACTTCACTCTCCAGGACGGCCGGTTCCTCGAGGAGGAGGATGAGCAAGGGACGCGCAAGGTCGCGGTGCTCGGGGCGACGCCGGCGAGCACCCTCTTCGGGCGCAGCCCCGTCGTTGGTGAGACGATCAAGATCAAGGGCGTGAACTTCGAGGTCATCGGTCTGTTGAAGGCCAAGGGGCAGAGCGGAATCCGGGACCCGGACGACCAGGTGATTGTTCCGCTCTCGACCGCCATGCGCCGCCTCTTCGGCGTAAAGCACGTGCGCTCCATCAACGTCCAGGTTGAGAAAGAGGAGGCAATGAGCGCGGTCCAGAACGAGATCGAGGATCTCTTGAGGACCATGCACCGCCTCGCCGAGGGGGCGCCATCCGACTTCAACATCCGGAACCAGGCGGAGATCCTCCAGACCATGACCGAGGTGAGCGAGACCTTCACCACGCTCCTAGCTGCGGTGGCCTTCGTCTCCATGATCGTAGGCGGCATCGGCATCATGAACATCATGCTGGTGTCGGTTACCGAGCGGACCCGGGAGATAGGCATCCGCAAGGCAGTGGGCGCTCGTCAGCGCCACATCCTCTTCCAGTTCCTGGTCGAGGCGGTGGTGCTGAGCGTGATGGGTGGGCTCCTTGGCGTGGCGGCAGGCCTCGGGGCCGCGCACCTCGTGAGCAGGGGCGGCACCTGGGTGACGGCGGTGCGGCCAGATAGCATCATCCTGTCCTTCAGCATTGCAGCCTTTACTGGGATCTTTTTTGGCCTCTACCCGGCCTACAAGGCCTCTCGCCTCGATCCAATCGATGCGCTGCGCTACGAGTGAACGAGGGTATCATGTGCGCCTGTCGCTCTTTGCTTCTTCGAGAATGCCCGCTGCGTCTGGGGCTCTGGCTCATCGTGGCAGTTATTGCGGGGCCGGGCTGCGGCGGCAAGCCCAAGCCATCGGAGCAGCCACCGGGGACCTCGGACGCGGCTGCGGGCCGGCCGGCGCCTTCCCTGGGGAACATATGGGAGGGTAAGGCTCCCCCCATCCCTGAGGCGGCTTCCCAGCGCTTCGTTCCGCTGCCCACTCTGACAACCCAGCGGATCGACAAGGCCACCGCGCCACGTCGCATCGGGGATCTCGCCGTGGCTGCCTCGAAGGAGATCGCCCAGATCCCGGTTGTCGAGGTCCGAGCTACCCAGCTCGCGAGTCTCTGCGCCATCGCAGGTCCGAACGTCGAGCCAGCGGTCGTAGACCGACTGGCACAGATGGCCTTTGACGCGACGGGACAGATGACCAAGGTCCTCCGGCTCCAGGGCGCCTACGACGATCTGGCAAAGTGCCTCGCCCATGCCAGTTCTGGGAAGCGGGCTGGCCTGCTCGCGGCCATCTTCCAGAGGGCGGCACAGGCCAAGGAGCTCTCGGTGTTCACCTGGCCAATGCGCAGCGCTGGAGCCGCCCTGGCCCAGCTCTCGCCCGCCGAGGCCGAGCCCATCATCGCCTTGGCGGAGCGGATGCTACCCGGGGCGAAGGAGCCCTTCCAGAGGGAGCAGCTCCTCTCGGGGATGGCGGCGGCTGGCACGACGCTACCTCTGCCAAGGGCGGTGGCCATCCTCGGCCGCGCCGAGGCGGGAGTGGCGGGGCCGGCGCATGCGGAGTCTCGCCCGGTATTCCTGGCGGAGCTGGCGGAGAGCTGGGTCAGACTGGCCGGGCGGCAGACCTCTGTCGTGGATAGCGCGGCGAAGGCCATCTTGAGACTCGAGACCACTCCTTATGACCGGGTCGCCGCTCTCGGCAAGCTGGTGGAGTCCCCTGGCTTCGCGGGCGCGTCCAAGGCCCTCGCGGTCCTCGAGCTGATCGCGGGCGAGCTGCCCAAGCTCCCCTTCACCGAGAGGGCGTATCTGAGGCGACGTCTCATCGCCCAGGCGTCGAAGGCCGACGGAGGCCTCGACCTCCTCAAGAGATTGGTGGCCTCGGCGGATCCCGAGCATGCCTACAGGGTGCATGTCGTAGCGGTGAGGAACCTGGCTGCAAAGCACGGCGCCGTAGCGGTGCAGTACGCCGACGCGGCCATTGGGCTCCTGGACAAGCTGCCGGCCGAGCCGGAGCGAAACTTCAGGCAGGTCCACCTCTTCAGGGCGCTCCAAGGCTTGGAGCCAAAGACCAGGGAGCCGCTCCTGGGGCGGCTCGAGAGGCGGGCTGCGAGCTTCAAGGAGAAGCGCCACCTCGCCTGGACCCTGCGGCAGATCCTGGAGCTTCGCCAAGATCGAGGCGACGCCGAGGGGCTGCGTTTGCAGGGGGAGCTGATGCGGGCGGTGGAGATTGTCTCGCCGGACGCGGCCAAGCTGAGGCTCCTCGAGCAGATCCACGCCATGGGGATCACAAAGGGCCCCGCCTCGGCGGATGGTGCGCTCGAGAAGAGCCTCTCGATGACCAACACGGGCGCTGGCTCCTCGGTGTGGTACCGCTTCGTGAGGGCAGTGAGCGGCCAGCCACTGGAGGTTCAGAAGCGCTGGCTACCGCGTCTGCTGCCCATCCTCGTGGATCGAGCGTCCGCCTGGAGGCCCGAGGACCTCGCGAGCCGGGCGCGGCTGGTGGCTCGCCTGGCTCCCAAGGTGATGCCGCGCTCCGAGGCAGAGGCGCTCCTCTTGCAGGTCTGGCGGGTGGTGGAGCGCGCCCCGGCCCGCTCGGCCCAGGTCGAGACCCAGCACGTGGTGAGGGCGCTGCGCGCCATAGGGGTGGGCCTCGCCACCCTGGGCTCGTCCCACTTCCCGGTGCTGGTCAGACGCCTCCTGGCGAGGATTCCCAGGCGCAAGACCTGGAGCGAGCCCCTGATGAGCGAGGTCACATCTCTCGGGTGCTTGCTTGCCGGAGCAGACGCAGATGGGCTCCAGAAGCGCCTGGCGGCCTGGGTGGCGCTGGGCACGGACAAGACTCAGCTCATCAGGCGCGGCGCCATCGTGGCCGGCCTGGTGTCCTGCCATGGATCGGTGGACGAGCCCGTCGTCAAGTCCTGGCTTTCCAAGGGCGCGGCCGAGCTGACCTGGGATCAGATGTCGCAGTTCCTGATCAGGCTCCCTATCGCGGACTTGCAGGCCAAGGCCGTGCTGCTCCCGGAGCGGAGGCAGCGAATCCGAATGTTCAAGGCGTTGATCGACGCGACCATCGAGCAGGGAACTCGCGAGCTGCGCCGCTGGCGCGAGCGCAGGGCTCGCCCCGGCGGTCCCTCCGAGCGCCGATAGCATCGTCTGGGGAGGGGCGGCCTACCGAGGCGCGGACAGCAGGTCCCCCGAGGTGGCGCGGAGATCTACTATGGACTTCTGGAGGGTGGCCTTGGCCTGCTGCAAGGAGAGCCGCTCCTGGATCAGATCAGTTTGAACGATCAGGAGGATCTGCCCAGAGGACTTGCCCGCTCGGTAGCGTTCCAGCTCGTTCTTGAGCTTGGTTTCGGCCACCTCCACCGTGGAGGCGCTAAGCTTCACAAGCGCCTGAGCCGCCTGGACGCCTCGCCAGGCCACCTTCAGCTCCTCGGAGATGCTCTGCTCCAGCTCCAGGATGCCCACCTTGACCTGCTGTGTCCGTAGATCGGCGAGCTCGACCTCGGCTCGGGCCTCACGATTGCCCAGGGGGAGCTCGAAGAAGAGCCCCATGGACCAGTTGAACCAGCCGGTCGTGCGGGGCTCGATGGCGGTCGGGTCGATCAGGCTCCGCTTGGGTCCGACGCTTACGTTGGCCACCAGATCCAGCCTGGGCAGAAGGAAGTGCCGGGCCGCGTCCACTCGCACCCCGTACATGGCAGCCTCGGTCTTCAGGGCCTGGTAGTCTCCGCGCTGCTTGTAGGCCTGCTTCTGAAGCTCGTCCAACTTGCCCACGAGGCCGGTGAAGGGAGCTGGCTCCTGAGTCAGGTAGATGGGCGTCTCGAGGGAACGAGGGCCGACCGCGCCCATGAGGCGCGCCAGGCTGTCCCTGGCGTTCTCCACCTGCTGGTCCGCCAGGAGCACTGCTCGCTCCTGGATGGCCACCTGGTGCCGGGCCACCACCAGCTCGGCCTCGGCGAGCCGCTGGCCCTGGATGAGCTGCTCGGTCTCGCTGACGGTCACCTTGGCTTGGGCCAGAGCGACGCGCTGGATGCGCGCGCGCGCGATGGAGTCGTGCAGATCCCAGTAGGCCTTCAAGACCTTGGACGCCAGGAGCTCGGCCTGACGTCGCAAGCGGGCCTCGGCCGCCAGGCGCGAGTAGCGAGCGTTCGTGATGGCGACCTTGTTCGCGACCGTGCTCAGGCCGCGGAGCAGGGACTGGTTGACCGAGAGGGAGAAGGTGCCCGTCGTCCTCGAGCCGTCGAGGTCGTCGTCGGTGTCGAACTGGAAGAGCGTGCTGAGCTTGGCGCCCAGGGCGGTTCCAGTCACGAAGCGCTTCTCGATGCCCACCGAGCCGCTCAGCTCGAGGGTGGTCAGAAGGGGTATGTCCAACCTGGACAGGGCCAGCCGCTGGGTCGAGCCTCCCAGCTCGACCCCCGCTACGAGCCTCGTGTCGTAGCTGGCCTCGGCGGCCCGCTCGTTGGCTGGCGAGAGCGCCGTGGCCAGGCGCGCGGCCCGGTGTCCGAGATTGTGCTCGATGGCGCGCTTCACGGCCTCCTGGGGCGAGAGAGCCGTTGGAGCTCCCCAGGCCAGGGGCGGCGAGGCGAGCAGCCCCACGAACACACCGAGGAAACAGATGCGCTGCATCACGGACCTCCTAGGTCTTTGTTTCTGCCGGACATGGTTACCCCCTGGGAGCCAGACCACAAGGACAAATTGCCTAGTCCAGCAGGAAGTTGACCGTTACCAGGAAGGCTGTCTGTCTTGACCGGGAGTTCAGGCGAGCAGATGATGACCGTTGCCGCGAGGCTCCGGCAGAGGATCCATACGATGACAACAACGCCAGTTGCGCCCGGACCATTCACTCTCGTTTGGGTCACGCTGCTGTCATTGACAGCGTTCGGTTGCGGCGGCGGGCCCGGGAGCGGCCCTCGCGACGGATCGGTGTCGCCTGATACCTTGTTCGAAGATGCCCAGTCCACCCCGGACGCCAGCGCGCCCTCCGACGGGAGCCTCCCGGATTCCAGCGCGGCGGACGGTGGCCAGGTCGTCATGCCTCAGTGCGGGCTCCTGGTGAACGGCGACGCCGAGACGCTAGGCCTCACCGGGTGGACGCTGGAGGAGGGGGACTTCAAGCAGCTACAGGGCATGGTCCTCCAGTACCCAGACGCCTACCAGGGGAGCCTGTTTTTCGGAGCGGGGCAGGCCGCTGTCTCGGTGCTCGCACAGGAGGTGGACCTGAGCTCCTGGGCCGCGGAGATCGACGCCGGCGGGGTGTACCTCGCCCTCGGCGGCTGGCTGCGCACCTGGGTGGGCAGGGATCGCGCCTTCCTCGGGCTCACGGCCTTGGACTCAGCCAGGGTGGAGCTCGGGTCGGCGCGGGTCGGCCCGTACCAGGACACCGACTGGATCCGCCGGGGCGCGGTGATCGAGCTGCCTCCTGCCACCCGGTACGCCGTGGTGCGGCTTCGCGGCGAACGGGTCGAGGGCCAGGAGAACGACGCCTACTTCGACGCCCTGGATCTCTGCCTGACGAGGGAGCCGCCGCCGCCCCCACCGGATGACTATCTCGCGCCGGTGTATCTCATGTGGGCCAGCCAGGACGGGGTGAGCGTGAGATGGGAGACCCTGTACCCGACGGTTGGGCGCGTCGAGTATGGCGTCACTCCGGCCCTCGGGAGTGTCGCCGTGGAGAGCGAGCAGGTGCAGCTCCCCGAGGTGCGCCTCGCGGGGCTGCCCGCCGAGCAGACGATCTACTACCGGGTGGCCTGGGAGGGGGCCTACGGCGAGACCGCGGATTTCGTCACTGCTCCTGCGGACGGGAGCGCTGGGCCCTTCACGTTCCTCGTCTGGGGGGACAACCAGGACGGCACGGCGACCTTCGAGGGGCTTGTCACGCAGATGCTTGCCGAGGGAGCCGTCTTCGCCTTGTCGGTTGGAGACACGGTTTCGAGCGGCACCGTCGACAACTACCGGTCGCAGATCCTTGGACCCATCTCCGCCCTCGCGAACCACGTGCCCTTCCTGGTGGCGGGGGGCAACCACGAGCGGTACTCCGACTCTAGCGCCAGCCTCTTCGACTCCTACTACTCGCAGCCAGGCGAGGGCGCGGTGGCCGAGCACTGCTTTGGTTGGAAGTGGGGACCGATTTACTTCCTGTTGCTCGACAGCGACCTCTCAATCGGAGCTGGCTCGGACCAGCACGCCTGCATCGAGGAGGCTCTCAACTCCAATGACGCAGTGGAGGCGTCCTTCAGGGTCGCAATATTCCACAAACCGCCGCGAATCGAGTGGTGGTACGGGGGCGCCCTGGCCTTCACCGAGGAGATGGAGGCCCCCTGGATCCGCGACACCCTGGAGCCTCACCTGGAGTCCCTGGGCGTGGACCTGGTGTTCAACGGCCACAACCACCTCTACGCCTACACGCCCATGACTGCCGGCGGCATCACCTTCGTCACCACCGGAGGCGGCGGCGGCGGCCTGGACACGAACGACTGGATGTGGCGAGTGGCCACCTGGCCACAGATCACGGTGACCCACCACCAGCACCACTACATGAGGGTCACCGCGAGCGGCTCTGCGATCGGCGTGGAGGCCGTTGGCTCGGCAGGGCAGGTCCTGCACAGCTTCCAGCTCACTCCCTGAGCCGCGATCGCAGTCGTGGGGGGGGGGGCTCCGCCGGAGCGGAGATCACGGCTCGAAAATCAATAAGTAAGGCTATCACTGGAAGGCTGCGAGGGCGCTCCGGGCGTCCTTTTCCCGTCCGCCTCCGCCGAGGCGCTGGTCCCCCTCCGAGAGCAGCCAGAACATCTCCGTGTAAACCCTACGCAGCTCACTGCAGTGGGGGGAAGGGGCGGCGGGGTCTCCAGTGAGCGCCAGGACCTCGCCGCGGCAGTCGCCGGCGCAGAAGTGCCGGAAGGGACACTCGCGGCATCGCGTGAAGCGCGACACTTCGTAGCGCTCTCGCAGCCCGCTCATGACCTGGGAGGCCTTCAATATCTCGACGAGCGGCGTTGTGCGGATGTCGCCGCAGCGCAGCTCGGGCGAGACATGGTTCGGGCAGGGATATACCGCTCCGTCGGCGTCGAGGAAGATTACGCGGCGGCCGATGCCGCAGCTCGTCCGCCGGGCGGAGTATCGGCAGAGGGTGTACATTATGCTGAACCAGTCCCTGACGAGCAGCTTCCCGAGCTCGGGCCGCCGCCCCAGGATCTCGAGCAGGAACGTGAAGGTTGCGTGTTGGTCGGGGAGCAGGGACCTCGACGAGAGGCCTCCTCCGATCAGACGAAGCGGGATGAACCTGGCTTCGCGTACGCCAAGGGCCAGGGCGAGCTCCAGGAAGGGCTCCAGCTCGGCGGCGCTCTGGCTCGTATAGACCATGCTGAGGATGGTCGGCACCCCAGCGGCCACCAGGCGCTCCACTCCCGCGACTGCCTTCGCGTGGACACCCTGGCCCCGGCCCGCGTCGTGGCGGGCGGGATCGGGCGAGTCCAGGGACACCTGCACCTCCACGGCGCGACCGGCCAGGCCTGCCACCGTGTCCGGGGTGAGGAGGGTTCCGTTTGTGGACAGGAGGGCCTGGGAAGAGAACACCTTGGCCGCGCGGTCGAGGGCCACCCAGAGCCGTGGCGGATCCAGCAGGGGCTCTCCGCCCAGCACGATGAAGGTCGCGCCGGGCTCGAAGACCGGCCGGGCAGCCTCCACTGCCTCCATCAAGGTCTCGGCGGGCAGCTCCTCGGTGCGCCGCCCGGAGTTGTAGCAGAAGGGACAGCGCAGGTTGCAGCGGTTGGTGAGGTTCAGGGTGAGGTTTGCGATCGACAAGGGCTCGGGATCGGGCCTGAGCGCCCGTCCTGGTGTGGCGGTGAGGATGCCGCGGGCGATCAGGTCGGGCAGCACCGCCTCGAACTCCGCCGCGAGCCGCTCGACAGGCTTGCCCCAGGCTTTCGAGTGGCCGAGCAGCACGCGCTTCAGGGTCCGGCGGCCGTCGAAGCGCCCGAGCAGCGCGTGGAGCTCCTCGTCCACGACCATCCAGTGGGCCAGCTCCCCCCAGACCAGCAGGTGCCGCGCTCCCCGCTGCTCTTGCAGGTCTGGGGCCCTGGAGTGGAGCACCTTCTGCAAGGGGTCTCTGGCCATGGCTCACCCCTTCCTCTTGGAACGGTCGTGGGCCCCAGGGGTCTTGTCTCGACGGCGGCCTTGGCCTGGGCCCAGGCCGAGGACCGGGGCGAGCTTCTCGCCAGCTGAGGCCTCGCTGCTCCCGGGCTCGACCGGGCCAGCGGCGCGGGCGCGCCAGAAGAGCCACAGCCCCCCGACCGCGAGAGCTGCGGCAGCGGCGAGGGCGGGCCACGTTCGGCCCTCGCCAGCCTGCGAGCCGAGGAGCACCGCGGCGCCGTTCCAGGCCACGTGACCTAGGACGGCCCAGGCGACGGTGCCCGCCCAGATGGTCAGGAAGCAGAGGCCGAGAGAGAGGGCGGCCATCTCCAGGTGGCTGGACTGGGCGAGGTGCAAGAAGCCGAAGAGCAGGCTCACCGCGACGGCTGCGCCCAGGTCTCCGAGGAGCTCCCGCAGCCGAGCGAGGAGGAGGCCCCTGAAGTACAGCTCCTCGGCGATGGGCACTACGAGAACGAGCAGGAGCATCGCAAAGGTGGGCTCTTGGCCAGGATGCGCTGATCGCCGAATGAGCTCCGGTGGGGTCGCGACCAGGAGCGCGACCATCACGGCGGCGAGCGCCATGGCGCCAAGGGGGAGCACGAGGCTTGGGCGGCCGGCAGAACGGATCCACCTGGAGTCCTTGCCAAGCGCGGCCCAGGCGAGAACCGCCGCCAGAAGCCAGCCGTTCGGGGCAGTGAGCCTCCACCAGCGGGCGGTCTCGGCTGGCTCCACGGGCAGGATCTCCAGCAGGCCGATATAGACGAGCAGGATCCCGCCGAGCCCGAGAAGCTCGAGGGCGCCTGGGGGCGCGGCCCCTCTACGTGCATGGGCCGGAGCAGCGCCTCCTTGCGTCGTTGGGGTTGCCGAGGTCACTCAGTCCCAGACCGAGTCGTCGCCAAAGACTTGCAGGATGATCGGTTCGTGGCCCACGCCGCTGGCGTCCTCGGTCCAGGCCGCCTCCAGCTTGGTCTCCTGGGCCGGGGTCATCTCGCTCGTGAGGGCGACATCGAAGTACTTGTCGCCAGTGAGCGCCTCGGCCTCGGTCCGGTGGGCGTACCTGAAGTGGTCTCCTGGGAAGCGGTGGATGAGGAGCACCCTCTCTCCGTTCGACTCTCGCAGGAAGAAGCCATGACGCAGGTTGTCCCAGGAGTCGTTAAACGCCTGCCGAACGCGCATGCGCAGATCGTCCGAGGTGCTGAACTGCCCATCCGGACCTGCGCTAATCACGGTGTAGATCGAGTCGGCGAGGGTGAGGCGGAACTCGCGCCCCCACCCGTCTATGCCATAGGTTTGCAGGGCGTATAGCATCCCCTCGGTGGGCTCGGTGGTGGGGAGGGCGACCTCGTTCTGGATGTTCGGCAGGATGCTCACGCGCTGCCCGGCGTTGATGAGCCCGTCGGCGATGATCCCGTGCATGATGGCCAGGGTGGCAGCCTCCGGATCCTCATAGCTGCGGAGCTGCACGTCTTTCCAGGGCACGGTCGTGGGCAGGGGCGCAGGGCCGCAGGTCAGCACGAAGCCCGCCGCCGCCACGAGCGGCATGAATGGCACGAGCGGCGAGGCCCACCTGCGCGGCCCGCCGCGAGCGCGCTCGCGGGACCGCAGCAGGGCAAGCACCGCGAAGCCCGCGAAGAGGACGAGCACTCCCATGGCCATGGCGCCGAGGCTGCCGTAGCCAGCCATGGCGGTCGTCATGGGCGTCCCTACGTCGGCAGAGCCCGCCAGGGCATCGCTCTGTAGCCTGAGCGCCTGCACAAGATCGAGCTGCAACGTGGGATCGGTGTACTCGATCGGGTAGCCCATCTGCGGCTCGAAGGTCCGCGGGTAGGCCGAGATGTAGCCCGGGTGAAGGAACCCCTGTAGCGTGTTTGCAAGGCTGGCACCCAGTATCTGCATTGCCTTCCTCCTACATCGGGACGCCAGGGATGCTCGAGGCGTCCATCGTCTCGCCCTCTCGCGGGGAAGGCGCTTCCTTCGCACCAACTCCGCCTCGTAGGGCCACCAGTCAGAGAGCCGATTCGAATCCTACACCTTTTTCAGCCGAGCAACATTTGCAACTGTCATGCCATGTGTACGCAAGTGATTCCAGTTGGTTACGTGGCGAACGTGACTGTTTGGGCCCCAGGACCTCGATGGGCCTGACATTGCCGTCGCGTTTGGGATGCCAGGAAGGGGCCAGCTGCCCGGCACTCCGGCGCACCCCGATGACCATGGGCAGAACCAAGTCAAGACTTCATTCCATTGCGCCTCGGAGCAAAGGGCGGCCTTGGGATGCTGGGCGTCATGACGAAGGCTCCACCCTGTCAGGGCGCCCTTGACCGGCGGAGTCCGATGCCCGATGATCGAGAAATGATGGTCAAGGACCATGGCGCCCCTCTTTGGCGCTGCGCGGCCCTGGCTCCATTCCTCGCTGTCCTTGGCGCTTGCGTGGAGCAGCCCGTCGATTACGAGCAGGTCGAGGAGGCCGCGGTGGTCTGTCCCTCGGGCACCACCCTGCCAGGGATCGACGTCTCCACCTGGCAGGGCGCCATCAACTGGGATCAGGTGGCCGCGGCGGGCATCCGCTTCGCCATCATCCGCGTCAGCGACGGCACCACCTACCCCGACAGCCGCTTCGCCTACAACTGGTCAGAGGCCAGAAGGGTCGGGATCACCAGGGGCGCCTACCAGTTCTTCAGGCCCAACCAGAACGCGGTCGCGCAGGCCAATCTGCTGCTGAACATGATGGGCACCCTTCAGCCAGGCGATCTCCCGCCAACCATCGACGTGGAGGCCACCGGGGGGATGTCCCCCTCGGCCATCGCCAGCGGGATCCAGCAGTGGATAAGCACCGTGCAGAGCGCGACTGGCACACGCCCGATCATCTACACTGGCAAGTACTTCTGGCAGGACTACGTTCAGAGCTCGGCCTTCTCGGGCTATCCCCTCTGGATCGCAAACTGGGGAGTCACATGCCCCAACATCCCTGACCAGTGGTCCACCTGGGTGTTTCACCAGTATACCGACTCGGGCACTGTCTCCGGGATCTCTGGCTACGTGGACCGCAACCGCTTCAACGGCGACGCCGCGGCCCTGGCGGCCTTCACCGTGAGCAACTGCCAGTGCAGCGTGGGCCAGACCCAGACCCAGGCCTGCGGCAACTGCGGGACCCAGACCCGCACCTGTCTCGGCTCGTGCCAGTGGGGAGCCTGGTCAACTTGCCAGGGGCAGGGGGTGTGCAGACCCGGCACAACCGAGCAGCAGAGTTGCTGCGACTGTGGGAGCCAGGCGAGGATCTGCGGCGGCGACTGTCAGTGGCAGGCCTGGTCTTCTTGCGCGGGCCCGGACCCATCGGGGGGCACCCAGCGCTGTGACACCGGCGAGCCCGGCCCTTGCGCCGAGGGGCGTGTGCGTTGCGTTCAGGGCTGCCTCGAGTGCGTAAGAGCCGTGGAGCCGGAGCCGGAGCGCTGCGATCTCGTGGACAACGACTGCAACGGTCTGCTAAACGACGGCGATCCGACGATCATGGGCGAGCCTCCCCCTGCCTGGGCCGCCCACTTGGTGGACATCTCCCTGCCGATGTCGCTTCAGCCGGGGGAGAGGTCCATGGGCTGGGTCACCTTCCGCAACGTGGGCAGCGAGGCTTGGCCTCCGCACGAGATATGGCTCGTCTCGGAGCGAGCGAGGCAGGGGCAGGCGAGTGAGCTCCATCACGAGTCCTGGCCTGCCTACGACGTGGCGGCGCTGAGCGATGGGCTCGTGTCCCCTGGAGAGCTCCTCACCCTCGAGATTCCCTTGGCGATGCCAGAGGACGCCCGCGAGATGGCAGCCGAGAGCTTTCGGCTGGAAGATCCCTTCGGTGTCCCCTTCGCCTGTCCATCTCCTGGCTTTCGCGCTGAGATCCGCGTCTCCCTCCGGGCTGCGCCAATGGCAGAGGCGGAGCTGCCCTCCGAGAGGATCGCAACCGGCCCGCTCCTCGGAGCGCAGTCAGGGTGCAATTGCTCGGCCTCGAAGGGCTCCGGCTGGCATGGAATCCCATTTGTCCTGTTGTTCCTGACCTGTGTCTTCAGGCGCAGGACGAGGCGCTGCGGCCAGGAATGATCGCCAGACCATCCCCCCGAGAACCCCCCCGGTCATGTCCTCAGTCGTGCTTGGGCGCGCGGTACTGCTTCGTGGGATCCAGCTTGGTCGCGTACTTTCCGCTCCAGAGGTCCTCGAAGAGGCCTGAGAGGGTCCGGGCCACCTTGAGATCCTCTACGATGAGCTCGACGTTGCGCGAGGTGCGGAAGTAGCTCCCGCTCCAGTTTGAGGTACCCACCCAGGAGATGCTGTCGTCCACTCGCAGCACCTTGGAGTGCAGCACGCGGGCGAAGGGGATGTAGCCGCTCCGGGCCTGGGGAATGGACACGAAGCGGACCTCTACCCCCTGAACCTCGGCGAGGCCGCGGATTCCCCAGATCTGCCCGCGGGAGAGGTTCCAGTCCGAGACCAGGATCCGCACCTTGACGCCGCGGCCCGCCGCCCGCCTGAGGGCCTCGTCTATGTCGTTGAAGGGCTTCTTGTCGTGGTAGGAGCGGAGCACGTAGGACAGGAGCTGCACGGTTATCTCCTTGCGGGCCCCGTCGATGAGCTCCACGAGGGCGTCGAGGGCCTTGCCGACTCCGCGCGGCAGCCAGGGCGCGGGGCTCGCCACCAGCCGGACCCTCGGCGGGAAGGCGAAGGCCGGGCTGCTCCTTGCGCAGTCCCAGGCGTTTGCCTGTCCGCGGGCCAGGCGGAAGTCCAGCTCGAACATCTGCTCCAGGGCCGACACCACCGCCGGGCTCGAGATCCTGAGGCCGGTCTCGTGCACGTGCTCGAGGGAGCGCCAGTCGAAGTTGGCGCTGCCCAGGTAGGCCTCCCTACCGTCCACCAGCATGGCCTTGGCATGCAGCACTCCGCCGCCGAAGGCCTTGCCGTCGAAGGCGGCGATCCTTATCCCTGGCAGCCGCCGGAGCAGTGCCAAGGTGTCCGAGGAGTTCTGGCTCATCTTCTTGTCGATGAGCAGCCGCACCCTCACGCCCCGCCTCGCCGCCGCCGCCAGCTCGGCGATGACCGGCTCGAGCCTGCTGCCCTTCTGCGTTGTCAGGTAGAAGTGCCAGAGGTCCACTCGCGTCCGTGCGCCCTGGAGCATCTCGCGCCACACCCCGTGGGTCGGCAGGGAGCCCCTCGGCTCCAGATCCGTCTCCACTGGGATGGTGGTGACCACCTCCAGGGCGTCCAGCCGGGGCTCCCCTGGTTTTACGACCGGGCATCCGGTGGGCGCCGAGGAGACTCGCACTGGCGCGGGGTGACAGGCGGTTGTGAGGGCCAGGAAGGCAAAGAGGCAGATTGCTCGGAGGTGCATGGTCATGGGGACAGCCTTCGCTCATTTCACGAGAAGCGCAAGATACAAGGAGCCATTCCAGGATCCCAGCCAAAATGGATTGGATTCGGTTGGGTTGGGGACTCTCGACGGGTGGGGTGGGGGGCCAGGGAGGCACAGACTCCCTGGTCCGAGAACATAGATTGGAGCTATTCTCCACCTTAGATGTTCAGGCTACGCGTGATGATCAAGCTGCTTGTTCGGTCGCTCCGGCGGTCGCTCTGGATCCCGCTCATCGGGGCCATTGCCTGCAGCGGCCCGCAGGGGTCCATGGAGGATCTGCTCGACGGTCCCCAGCTCCGCTCGCGCTCCGGTGATCCCGGGGTGGGCGTCGAGGTGCGGCCGGAGCAAGAGCAGGGGGAGGTGGTGGAGAGGCGAGAGGAGAGGGAGGAAGAACCACTTCGGCGCCGGGCCGAGCTGGTCCTCCCGGCGGTAGTGGCCTTGCCCTATGTGCAGGCTGGTGGGGGCAAGGTCTCCACCAGGATCGAGCTGATAAACACCGGCGACGCCTCGGCCCTCGCGCCGGACGGCGGCCCCCTGAGGTTCGTCCTGGTGGGCGATCCCTCGCTTTCGCTCTGCGGAGCACCCGCCGCTGTGCCTCCTGGGGAGCGGGCATTCCTCGAGATCGTCTTCTCGGGCCTGGCCGAGGAGGGAGTAGCCAGCGCCAACCTCAGGGTCGCCGTTGGCGAAGGTTCCCTCGAGACGACCGTGCATGCAGTGGCGGGGGACCCCGACCTCGGCCCGGCGGTCTTCGCCCCTGTGCTCACGCCAGCCGGGGGCCACTGCGGCGAGGGGGCCACGGTGCAGATGCCGGCCGCGCCCTATCCCCACCCCGAGGGTTACTTTTCTGACCCGAGCGTCCGGATCTTTCTGCCAGAGGGCTATCGGGATCTAGCTGAGCAGGACCTGGTCTTCCACTTCCACGGTCACTCGACCACGCTTTCAGAGACCCTCTCCTACCACCGCTATCAAGAGCACCTGTATGCCTCTGGAGCCAACGTCATCCTGGTGGTGCCGCAGGGCCCGGTCGAGAAGGCGAGCGGCGACTTCGGCAAGCTCATGGACGAAGGAGGCCTCGCGAGGCTCGCGCGAGAGGTCCTGATCTTCCTTTACCGGGAAGGGCGCATCCAGCGTCCTCTGGTGGGGGAGGTGATGCTGACCGCCCACTCGGGAGGCTTCCGCGGGGTGGCCTCGAACCTCACCCAGTTCCAGCCCTTCGTGATCTCCCTGGTGGGGCTCTTCGACGCGCTCTACGCAGACACCTCCACCTTCGTGTCCTACTCCGGGCCCGGCGGCAGGCTCCGGTCGAGCTTCACGCGCTACGGGGGCACGACCGAGCAGAACCGGCTCCTCGCGAAACGCCTCTCGGCCTTGGGGGTGGAGGTGAAGGACGAGCTCACCCAGCGGCGTCTCGCGGGGGACGAGGTCATCGCCGCCTTCTCCGACACCTCCCACAGCGACGTAACCCGTCTGGATGGAGCCTACGGAGAGCTGCTCCGCTTCGCGGCGCCGCGCTCGCGGCTTGGACCCAGGATCGAGCTCCGCTCCGCGGTGGTCTCCGAGGGGGATGCTCGCTTAGCCTGGCTTGCGCCGCCCGACCGGGACGCCACTGGCATAAGGGTGGAGCTGTCGGACGACGGCGCGAGCTGGCGCACTGTGGACGAAGCGGGCCTGGATGCGGGCGAGTCCAGGTTCCCTCTGTCCGGGGGGGGCTTTGTCCGCGTCTCCGGGATCATGCCCTACACGGCGACGCCGCTCGTGTCGGACGTGTACCGCGTGGACGAGGACGCCGAGGTGCTGGTGGTGGACGGGTTCGACAGGATCCTCGACGGCGCCTGGTCGGGGCTTTGGCACGAGTTCGCGGCCAGGGTGGGCGAGGCAACGGGCCCGGTGCACACCGTCTCCCACCGTGCGATCCTGGAGGATGGCTTCGATCCAAAATCCTACCCCGTGCTGCTCTGGCTCCTCGGGGACGAGTCCAGGATGGACATCTCCCTCCACCCTGAGGAGCGGGCCGCGATCAGCGCATACTTGCAGGCGGGAGGGCGCTTGATCGCCTCGGGGAGCGACCTGGCCTACGACCTGGACAAGTCGGACCCCCGGTTCATGGAGAGCGTCTTCGGCGCATCATTCCTTCGCGACGACGCCAGGTCGAACAAGGTCAAGGGGGTGGGCCCCCTCGCGCACCTCGGCGCCATCACCCTCGGCGGGCCAGGCGCCCCCTACGCCGGTTTCCGGCCAGACACCTTGGAGCCCGAGCCCGATGGGGAGGTGCTGCTGCGCTACGGGACCGGCCAAGCGGCCGCGGTGGGCCTCGAGAAGCGGGCGGTCATACTGGGCTTCTCCTTGGAGCAGGTGGGCAGCGACGCCGAGCTCGCCGCCCTGGTGGCCGCGCTGCTCCAGTGGTTACGATGACCGCCGTCACCCCTTCGCGTAGCGCTCTCTCAGGATCCTGTGGAGGATCTTGCCGGTGGCGGTGCGGGGCATCTCGTCGGGCGGGATGAAGGCGAAGGTCTTGGGCACCTTGTAGGAGGCGATGCGCTCGCGGCAGAGGGCCTTCAGGGCGTCCGCCGTGGGCGGGGAGGTTGGATCCCTGGGGATCACCACGGCGTGGATGGCCTCGCCCCACTTTGGATCGGGCAGGCCTATCACCGCGGCGTCGAAGACGCCCTCGTGGGCGCAAAGGACCTGCTCCACCTCTGATGGGAAGACGTTCTCGCCGCCGGTGATTATCATGTTGTTCTTTCGGTCCACCAGGAAGAAGTAGCCGTCCTCGTCCTGATAGGCCATGTCGCCTGCGCTGAACCACTCGCCCGCCATGGCCTCGGCGGTGCGGGCCGGGTCCTTGAAGTAGCAGTCGAAGAGCATGGGGCCTCGGCTGTATAGCTCGCCGATCTGCCCCCGGGGCACGGGCTGCTTGTCCGGGCCCAGGATCTTCACGAAGTCGGTGCCAACGCTCTCCTTGCCGATGGAGCCGGGCTTGGTTAGCTGCTCCTCGGGGAAGAGGGTGGTGACTATGCCCGCCTCGGTGGATCCGTAGCCCTCGTAGAGCTCCACGCCCTTGAACCAGTCCATGACCGCCACCTTGTGCTCCACCCGGGCGGGGGCCGAGGAGCAGAGGAGCTTTCTCACCGAGGAGACGTCGTAGCGGGCACGCTCCTCGACAGGCAGGGCGAGCATTAGGGCGTAGTGAGTGGGGATGAGGGAGATGAAGCTCGCGCGGCACTCGCCTATCACGCGGAGGACCTCTCGGGCGTCGAAGCCCCGGGCCGGGTGGACGTAGGTGCTCCCGCCCACGTAGGTGTGGGCGAAGGTGAAGAAGGTCGTGTTCACGTGGCAGAGGGGCATGATGTTCAGGACCACATCTCGCGGCCTGAAGCCGAAGTCTATGGCGTTGATCAGGTAGAAGGCCACGTAGGACTCGTGGGAGCGGACCACGCCCTTGGGCGTGCCCGTGGTGCCCGAGGTGTAGAGCAGGATCCAGGGGTCCTCCGGGCGCACCTCTGCCTGGGGCTCCGACTCGTCGCCCATCGCAAGGAGCTCTTCGTATGCGAGGTAGCCCTCTGTGGGCTCGCCCACCACTACGTAGCGTCCTGCCTCGATGCGGGGGAGGGCAGGGCGCACAGCCTCGATGGTGGGGCAGAACTCGTCGTGTACCACGAAGGCCTTCGACTCGGCGTGATCCACGATGTAGCGGATCTCCGGGCCCGCGAGGCGGAAGTTGATGGGGTTCACCAAGAGGCCCACCTTGGCCGCGGCGAGGTAGAGCTCCACGAACTCGATGCAGTTCTCCATGAGGGCCGAGATCCGGTCGCCCTTTCCGAGGCCGAGGCCCAAAAGGGCGCTCGCGAGCCGGTTGACCCTCCGGTTGGTCTCGGGGAAGGTGAAGCGCCGCTGGGCGTCCATGAGGCAGATGGTGCTCGGGTACTTGTGGGCGTTCAGCTTGAGCATCTCGCCCAGGTTCAGCCAGTGAGCCATGTTTGGGTCTCCTCTCGGGCCAAGCTAGGAGCTCTTCGTCTCCACTGAGGGCCGTCAGGCCTTGTGTGCCACTCGCACCCGGGCGTCCACCACGGCGGTCACGCCGCCCACCGGGCTCACGCGGATCGGGTTCAGGTCCAGCTCCGCGATCTCAGGGTGATCAGCGAGCAGCCTGGACACCCGGAGGAGCAGGTCCACGAGTCGCTCCCTGTCGGCGGGGGGCTGGCCGCGGAAGCCCTCGAGGAGCGGCTTGCCGTGGATCCCGTCCAGCATGGCCTCTGCCTCGGGGCGGGACAGGGGCGCGAGCTTGAACACCACGTCCTTCCAGAGCTCCACCAGCACCCCGCCCAGGCCGAACATCACCGTGGAGCCGAGGCCGGGCGCCGCGGCGCCGCCCAGGATCACCTCCACGCCCCCCTTAACCATTGCCTGAACCAGGAAGCGCAGGCCCTCGCGGTCCTTCATGCGGGCTTTGATCCCGTCGTGGGCGGACTTGAGGGCCGTCTCGTCGCCCAGGTCCAGGGCCACTCCGCCGTGCTCGGTCTTGTGCACCAGGTCGGGCGCCTCGGCCTTCAGGGCCACGGGGTAGCCCACCTCCTTGGCAGCGGCGAGGACCTCATCCCAGGTGGTGGCTCTGGCCTCCCTCGCAAGGGGCAGGCCGTAGGCCCCGAGGAGGGCGCTGACGTGCTCGGGTGGGAGGAAGCCGCCCACCCAGGAGGCGCCAGCGGCGAGGGCCCTGCGCGCGGCCTCGCGATCCACGGCGAAGGTGGGAAGCGCCTCGCGAGGCCGGTCCCTGAGGCGCCGGTAGCGGTCCATGTGGAAGAGCACCCGCGCCGCCGAGGAGGGGAAGTAGTACACGGGCAGGCCCGCGGCGCGCACCCTCGCGATGGTGTCTCGCCACTCGGCCTTGCCCTCGGGGTCGGTCATGGCCACGGCGATGAAGGTCTTGTCGCTCTTGGCGGCCCACTTAGCCACCGATTCAGCGATGCCGCTCGTGTCCACGAAGAAGGGAGTCATGAAGCAGATCACGATGGAGTCGAGGCCAGGGTCTTCCACCAGGGCCTGCAGGGACGCGTCGAACTCCGGGCCGGCGGCGGTAGCCATCATGTCTATAGGATTGGCGATGGAGGCGATGGCCTGGAGCTTGTCTGCCAGCATGGCCTTCGAGGACGGGGCGAGGTCTGGCACCTTGAGGCCCGCCTGCACCGCCTCGTCGGTGACGATGATGGCGGGTGAGCCGGCGTTGGTGACCATGCCGACCCTGTTGCCCCTTGGCACGGGCTGGCAGGCGAAGGCCTCGGCGGTCTCGCAGAGCTCCGCGAGGCTCGTGAAGCGCAGGATCCCGCACTTGTCGAAGAGCACGTCCGTCGCGGTGTCTCCCGCCATCATGCCGCCAGTGTGTGAGGAGACCGCTCTGGCGCCCTCCTCGGTGATGCCGCTCTTCAGGGCCAGGATGGGCTTCTTGGCCGCCACCGGCGCTACGCGCTCGAGGAACTCGCGCGGGTTCGGGAAGCTCTCAACGTGGAGCACGATGACCCGGGTGCCCTCGTCGTCGCCGTAGTACTCCAGGATCTCGGGGATGGAGATGTCGCAGGCGTTGCCGTTGGAGGCGTACATGCGCTGGCCGAGGCCGTGCATGCCGAAGTAGTTGTTGATCACCTCGGCGACGCCGCCACCCTGGCAGACCATGGAGATGTGCCCTGGCGTCATGCGCGCGAAGGTGAAGTTGGAGTAGAGCTTGACCCTGGAGTCGGTGTTCATGACCCCCTGGCAGTTGGGGCCGAAAAGCCGCAGGCCGCGTCGCCTCGCCAGGGCCACGAGCTCCTCTTCCGCCTTGACCCCCTCGCCGCCCATCTCCTTGAACCCCGAGGTGTTGATGATGCAGACCTTGACGCCTTTGTCGGCGCAGTCCTCGAGCACCTCTGGCACCATGCTGTTCTTCACGATGACATGGGCGAGGTCCACTGGCCCGGGAACCTCTTTTATCGAGGGGTAGGCCTTTTGCTCGCAGACGGGGACGGCCTTGGGGTTCACGGGATAGACCTTGCCCGTGAAGCCGTTCCCGAGGAGGTTCTCCACGATCCGGTGGCCAATGGTGAGGGGGCGGTTTGACGCGCCGATCACCGCGATGCTCTTGGGGTAGAAGAGGGGATCCAGCTCTGCCATGGGTTCGTCTCCCTCGAGGAGGGCGGGGCCGGGCCGCGCCTTGACGCTCGGCTCTGGCCTCGCGTGGTTAGTTCAGGTTGTCCCGGGGTCCTCCCCGGTGGGCTC
>JAVEWA010000304.1:0-8029 GCA_034004785.1 Polyangia bacterium | reverse complement strand
GCCTGGAGCTCGAGCATCGCCTTCCTGGCGGCGGCAGCGCCGTGGTCGTGACCGAGCAGGTGGAGGAGCCCGTGGGCCAGGAGATCCACCAGGTCGGCCTCGAAGGCGCGGGGATCGGGCGAGCGGCCCTGGACCGTCTCCAGCGAGATCGCTATGTCACCAAGGGAGCGCTCCGGCTCGCCAGCCCCCCTTGGGGGCGACCTCCTCGGCAGGAGCCAGGCCCGGAGCTCCTCAGGGCTGGCCACCTGTGGAAACGAGAGTACGTCGGTGGGGCCCCGCCGGCGGCGCCAGGCGAGGTTCAGCTCGGCGATCTCGGCGTCGGCGGTGAGCAGCACCGAGAGGTCGGCGTTTTTGACCCCCACCGCGGCGAGCATCCTCAGGGCGCGGCGGCGCAGCCGGGGCCCGAGGCCGCGGGGCGCGATCCTGCGGGCCGAGGGCGTCAGGCGGAGGGACACCAGGTTCCCCGCGGTCTTCACCGAGGCGGTGACGGGTCTGGTCGGCTGCTTGACTCCCCTTGGGCTCATCGCTCTACCCCTGCCTGACCGCCGCTCCCGGCCCCAGGCGGCTCTGCGTTGGCTCCGGCTTCGGCTTCGGTCCCGCCGGACGCGTCGGCGGACACTCCGGCAGACGCGCTGGCGGACACTCCGGAGCGGGGCTGGCCCGGGCCGTCTGCCCTGGGATCCTGCGCGCCTGCCGCGCCCCTGGTCCTCGATCCGTTGGGTCTGCCCTTCAGCTCCCAGGCCCGGATGATCTCCTGCACCAGCGGGTGGCGCACCACGTCCACCTCGGTGAAGTGGCAGAAGGCGAGGCCCTCCACCCCGGACAGGATCCGCTCTGCCTCCACCAGGCCGCTCGAGCAGCCGGAGGGCAGATCCACCTGGGTGATGTCTCCGGTGATCACCGCCTGGGAGTCGTAGCCGAGGCGCGTGAGGAACATCTTCATCTGCTCGCTGGTGGTGTTCTGGGCCTCGTCGAGGATCACGAAGCTGTCGTTGAGAGTCCGGCCGCGCATGAAGGCCAATGGCGCTATCTCGATGTGCCCCCGCTCCATGAGCTGGGCCACCTTGTCGAAGGACAGGAGATCGTTGAGGGCGTCGTAGAGCGGCCTGAGGTAGGGGTTTACCTTGTCCTCCATGGTGCCCGGCAAGAAGCCGAGGCGCTCCCCGGCCTCCACCGCGGGCCGCGTGAGGACAATGCGCCGCACGCGCTGCTCCTGGTAGGCCAGCACCGCCATGGCCACGGCCAGGTAGGTCTTGCCCGTGCCCGCCGGCCCAACGGCGAAGACGATGTCGTGCTGGCGCAGGGCGTCCACGTAGCGCTTCTGGGCGAGGCCCTTCGGGGTGATGGCGCGGGCGCGGCCCGAGACCAGCACCGTGTCGCAGAAGATGTCGGGCAGGGAAGCGGACGGGTCCTGGCGAATTACCTCGAGGACCCTCACGACCTCCTCTGGGCCGATGGGGACCTTTCGCCTGGCGAGCTGCGCGAGGCCAGACAGGGTGAGGCGCCCGATGGCCACCGCCCCGGCCTCGCCGCGCAGGAGCACCTGTCCGCTTCTGGCGTGGGCCTCGATGCCGAGCCTCTTCTCCAGGAGGGTCAGGTGGGAGCCGCTCTCGCCGAACACGGCCTTGGCGACCCCGTTGTCCTCCAGGTCCATGCGCTCTTCCATGCGCTTTTCCATGCGCTCTCCCGCACTTTCGCGCCGGGACCCTGCGCTCTGGGCCCGGGTGCTCTGGGATCCGGTCTCGAGCTCGGCGGGGGAGTGGGGCTTGCTGCTCAACTACTCACCGACGATCTGGACGATGATCTTGCGGGTGCGAGGGCGGTTGTCGAAGTCGCAGAGGACAACCTGCTGCCAGGTCCCGAGGGTGAGTTGGCCGTGCAGGATCGGAACGTAGAGGCTCGGCCCCATGATGGCGGCGCGGACGTGGGAGTATCCGTTCCCGTCGCCCCAGCGGGCGTCGTGGTCGTAGGTGATGGTCCTCGGGACGAGCCGCTCGATGGCCTTGCGGAGGTCGTTCACCACCCCGCCTTCGAACTCGATGGTGGTGAGCGCCGCGGTGCTGCCCGGCACGAAGGCCACCAGGTGGCCCTGCTTCACCCCCGACTCCTTGACGAGCTTCTCGATCTCTCCGGTCAGGTCGATGATGTCCAGGTCTCCGGTGGCTTTCTTCTCGATGGTGTGGGTCTGTATCACGCGCGCCTCGCTACAGCCTTCTCCGCTGCCCTTGCGGCTTCACCGCGCCCGGCCCGCCGTACCCGGCTCTTCGCGCCCGATTCGCCGCGAATGGGACCGATACCACAGGAGAAACCACCGGGCAAGGCATTGGTGCCTGCTTTGGTGCCCGCAACGCTGTTGGCATGGGCTCCATTGGGGGTAAACTGCCGGGCATGACGATGGAGCGAACCGCCGGCCCCGGAGCTCCCGGCGCCGTGCCCACGCCGATCCCCGCGGTGGCGCATTTCCTGTGGTTCGGGCACGAGCTGCCCTGGATCTACGGGCTCTCCTTGAGGTCCGCGGCGCTCCGGGGCGGCTTTGACCGGGTGGTGCTGCACCACGCAGATCCGCTGGAGGGTACCCCGGGGTGGAGCGTGGCGCTCGGCACTCCAGGGGTCGAGGCGCGCCCGCTGAGGCCAGAGGCGCTGCTGGAGGGCCTGGGCGCCCGGGGCGGCGCCTGGGGCGCCCGGGGCGGCGCCTGGGGCGCCCGGGGCGGCGCCCTGGCCGACCTCTACCGGCGCCTTGGAAAGCCAGCGGCCAGGGCGAACCTGGTGAGGGCGGCCCTGCTATGGGGCGAGGGCGGGGTGTACCTGGACACGGACACGGTGACCCTCGGCTCCTTCGCGCCTCTCCTCGGGGCAGGGGTCTTCTGCGGCGAGGAGCACCTGTGCCTGCCCGAGGAGCTCTTCCGGTCGGCGCACCCCGGCCGCTGGGCGCGCGCCGTCGCCCTGCTTGCGCTGCGGGACGGCCTCAGGCGGCTCCCCGAGGGCTACCGGCTCTTTCCCCGCGTGTCGCCGCTCTTCTGGCGCCGGGTGAACAACGCGGTGCTGGGCGGCGCGCCTGGCCACCCGTTTCTAGCGGACCTCCTTCGGGGCATGGTGGAGATGCCTGCTTCGCGCCAGCGCCGGCGCTACGTGCTCGGGACCCACCTGCTCGGCCAGACGGTCGCGCGCTGGAGGGGCGGGGCAGGGGAGCGGGCTCTAGACGTGGGCGACGTGGGCGACGTGGGCGACGGGGGCGACGTGGGCGACGTGGGCGACGTGGGCGACGTGGGCGTCGGGGGCGCCGGGAGCGCCGGCCCACTGGTGGTCCACCCGCCCTCCCTGTTCTATCCCCTCGGCCCCGAGATCTCCGAGCACTGGTTCAGGCTGCGTCGGGAGGTGGACCTCGAGGGCGCCCTCGGCCCGGACACTGTGGTGGTGCACTGGTACGCCTCGGTGCGCACCAGGGCCATCGTGCCGCGGGTCGATCCTGCCTATGTGCGGAGGAACCTCGGTGCGCAGCTCTTCTCCACCCTGGTGGAGCCGCTGCTCTAGGGCGAGGCCGAAGCTTCGCCCGGTCTTCGCTCGAGTACTGCCCCTGTGGCTCCGCTGTCGGACCGACGGCCTACGGTCACAATCCAGGGCTGGTTGATGGGCAAGGACCGATCCTCGACCGCCCGTTGACGGTCCCCAGGACATACTTTACGCTCCGATCATGGCCCCTTCTCGAACGCTGCCACTCGCGTTTCGCGGCCGCTCCGACGCCGACGACATCCTGGAGGACGTGGAAGCCGCGCGGGGCACCACCTTGGCCGAGCGCGCCCGGATCCTCGAGGAGCTCTGTCGGATGGCCGCCGAGCTCACGGCGTCGCAGCCCGATCCCCAGCGAGTCCTCGACTGGCAGGACCCGCTGTCTCCGGAGACGGAGGCGCTGCTAGAGGCGCTCAGGCGGCGTGCGGCCCATGGCTGACGTCCCATCCGCGCCAGAGGTCGCCCGCCGGCTGGCCGACGCCCTGGAGGCCGCAGCCATCCCCTACGCCGTCGGCGGGGCCATCGCCTACGGGCTCCATGCGCCGCCCCGGGCGACGAACGATGTCGACCTCAACGTGTTCGTCCCGGCGGAGGACCTGGACCCGGTGCTCGACGCCCTCGAGGCCGGCGGCGCGCGGGTCGATCGCGAGGCGTCCCGGCGCTCGGCCGAGGACCGGGGGGACTTCCGCGTGACTGTCTCGGGGATGCGCGTGGACGTGTTCGTGCCTTCGATCCCGATCTGCCACGAGGCCGCGGGACGGACCCGGGAAGGGACGCTGCGGGGACGCCCCATCCGAGTGCTGTCGGCCGAGGACCTGGCCGTGTTCAAGCTGCTCTTCTTCCGAGGCAAGGACCTCCTCGACGTGGAGCGGCTCGTCGCGTTCCAGGGACCGGCCCTTGACACTGGTTACATCCGGCGCTGGCTCGTCGATCTCGTCGGGGAGGCGGACGAGCGGGTGGCCTGGTGGGACTGTCGCGTTCCCTTGGCTCCGGTGCCGGTGCCCTAGGGGTTCTTGTCGCAGCTGATCTCGATGGAGAACCCCGAGGGCACGTCGGTGGGCGAGTCCACCACCAGGTAGAAGGTCTGGCCCACCTTGACCGGGAAGGTCACCTCGTCCGGAGAGAGCCCGGTCATGTTGCTCCCCGCCACGCAGGAGGCCGGGTCGCAGGCGCCGTTGTCCTCGACGCCTCCTATCACGACGAGGTCCAGGTTGTTCTGCGTGGGCGTCAGCCGGGCGGTGGCCCACCCCATGATCGGGCTGTCGAAGCGGTAGTAGGCCTCCTTGCCCAGCTCGCTGTAGGTCCCGACGCAGGTGCCGCCCGAGTACGACGTGATGCGGTTGGTCCCGCCGGCGGTGGTGCCGTGGGCGGTCTCGTCGCAGTAGAGCGTCAAGGGAGGATCACAGGTCCCTCCCCACCGGGTGGGCGGGATCCAGTTCAGGCGCTGCACCGTTACCTGGTTGCCCACTGCATAGACCTCCGTGGAGTAGGAGTTCGGGTTTATAAACAGGGCTCTCGGCTCCTCGTAATAGGCCTGGGTGCCGCTGGTCATGGGCGCCCATGCGAAGCCGTTCCAGTGCATGATGACGTTCATGCCTCCCACGGCGTAGATGTCCGTGGGCCCGCGTCCCTTGATGGAGGTGATGTACTCGCCAGGCCATGCCGGGCTGGGAATGCTCGTCCAGTTGGCGCCGTCGTACCGGTACACCTGGTCCTCGCCCGCAACCCAGAGGTCGCTCGAGGAGGAGGCCCAGACCGAGGAGAGGTACGTGGGCAGGGTCGCGAACTGCGACCAGGAGGTGCCATTGTACCGCAGCACCACTCCCGTGCCAGAGCCCCCCACTGCGTAGGCCTCGGTTTCGGAGAGCACGTGCACGCCGTTTAGCATCGCGGTGGTCCCAGAGGTCATGCCGCTCCAGCTCGAGCCGTTCCAACGCCGGATCGTGCCGCTCGTCCCCACGGCGAAGGCGTGGGTGGTGGAGCTGCCGTGCACGTCGTAGAGCCAGGCCGTGGTGCCCGAGGTCATGGGCCCCCAGGAGCTGCCGTTGTAGAGCAGGATGGTTCCGCCCTGGCCCACGGCCAGGACGAAGCTGGCGGCCGATACTCCCCAGATGCCCCAGAGCTCGTTCGTGGTGCCCGAGGTCATCTGGGTCCAGCTGTTCTGGCCCCCGCGCCAGATCTCGCCTCCGGTGCCCACTATCCAGGTCTGCCAGAGGGAGAGGATGTGGTTGGTGGCCCTGCCACCCCAGACGTCCAGGAAGACATAGCCGGTGGAACCCGTGTCGTGCTCTACCCAGCTCTGTCCAGTCAGGCGGCGGACGGTGTTGTTCTGGCCCACTGCCACGAAGTCTCCTCCTGGCACGGCGTGGATCGAATGGAGATCGAAGGGGGTGAGCATCGTCTCTTCTTTCCAGCCGCTCCCGTTCCAGTGGAAGGCGACCCCGTACCTCCCCACCACGAACAAGTCCGAGCTGGAGCGGGCCCATATGCCGCGCAGCTCGTAACTTGTGGGGGCGCTGCGATCGACCCATGAAGTGCCGCTCCAGTAGCCGACGTTGCCGAAGTTCAATCCCACGAACCATGCGGCTCCGCCAGTGGCCCAGACCCCCGAGAGGTTGCCCGATGCTGGCGGAGAGCCGATGCTGGACCAACTGGTCCCGTTGAACTGGTACGCCCCACCCGACGTGGCCGCGAAGACGTTGGTCTCGCTGGTTCCGTGGACTCCTCGGACATACACGGCCGGGATCCCCGTGGTCGCGCTCCAGCTCGTCCCGTTGTACCTGAGGGCCGCGCCGCTGTTGCCCACCGCGAAGACCGTGCTCCCATAGCCCCATACGTCGAGCAGGTTCTGGACGGTGCCCGAGGTGTGGTTCGACCAGGAGGTGCCGTTCCAGCGCCTTATCTTGCCACCCGTTCCAACGGCGAAGGCGTTGTCCGGCCCCGAAGCCCAGATGCCGCTGTAGTAGGCCCCGGTTCCGCTGTCCGCTATGGCCCAGTGGGCTCCGTCGAAGTGGAGGATGTTATAGATGCTCGATTCATCGCTCGCGACAGCCCAGATGTCGTCCCGGGCGGTGGCCCAGACGTCACGGATCCGCCAAGTGCTCGGGATTGGCAGGGTTTCGCGATGCCACCCCATGCAGATCTCGTCCTCGAGCTGGCAGTAGGCATTGCAGACCAGGTGGCCGGCATGGTAGGCCGGGTCATAGTCTCGGCAGTAGCTCGGGTTCGAGGCGAAGCCGTCGCACTGCTCCGGTCCGTTCAAGATCCCGTCGCCACAGTAGCCTTCGCATGCCGCCGTGCTGACGCCGCCGCAGCCCTCGTCACAGATCAGCTCTCCGCCGTGGTAGCCGAAGCTCTGGCAGGTCAGGGCGCCCAGGTCGTTGCCGTCGCACACCTCGGGACCGTTCCGGATGCCGTCCCCGCATTCTTCAGCGCAGGCAGCGATGCTGATGGCGGTACAGTCGGCGTTGCAGCTGAGGTTTCCACTGTAGAACTTGTAGGACTGGCAGTTGGCGCCACCGAAGTCATTGGCGTCGCACTGCTCGGTGCCGTTCCGCATCCCATCGCCGCAGTACTGCGAGCAGCCGCTGGTGTCGATCGCGCAGTCAGTGCAGGCGAGGGCTCCCGAGTAGAAGTAGCCCACTCCAGGCAAAGGTGGCGTGAAGTCCGTGCAGTCCAGGCCGCCGAAGTCCGAGCCGTCGCAGCCCTCGTAGGGCGGGTTCTTCACGCCGTCTCCGCACATCCCGAGGCAGCCTCCCCGGTTCAAGGTGCAGTTGGACAGGCAGCCGAGGGTGCCCTCGTGATAGCCAAGGAGCGCGCAGGTGAGGCCTCCCAGCTCGTTCCCGTCGCACTCCTCGTGGCCTTCATCGCGAATCAGGTCACCGCAGAGGCCCGAGCAGCCTGTGGTCACGAACCTGCAATAAGGCGAGCACGAGAGCGTACCCCTGTAGTAGCCGAGGGTCTCGCAGGTCGCCATGCCCAGATTAGACCCGTCGCAGTCCTCGCCGGCCGCCCCCTGCACCGAGCCGTCCCCGCAACTGCCCTCGCAGCCCGCCGTGTTCACCTGGCACGATGTGTTGCAGGCGAGGGTTCCCCCGTAGAAGCCGTAGTTCGTGCAGTCTTTGCCACCTAGCTCGCTGCCCTCGCACTGCTCGAAGCTGGGCTGGAATGTCCCGTCGCCGCAGTTGCCAGTGCACCCCACGGGGCTGACCGTGCAGCTCGAGGTGCAGCTCGGCGTCCCTTCGTAGTAGCCGAGGGCCTGGCAGGTGGTGCCCCCCAGGTCCGTCCCCTCGCACTGCTCCTCCCCGTTCCGGGTCCCATCCCCGCAGTAGCCGGAGCAGCCCGTGGTGCTTATGGTGCAGCTCGGGGTGCAGGTCGGCGTGCCCGAGTAGAAGCCCAGGGTCTGGCAAGTCACCCCCCCGAGCTCTCCCCCCTCGCACTGCTCGTAGCCGGCCTGGAACGTCCCGTCACCGCACCGGCCAGAGCAGCCGGTGGTGTTCAGGGTGCAGGTGGACGTGCAGGC
>JAVEWA010000303.1:0-8046 GCA_034004785.1 Polyangia bacterium | reverse complement strand
ATCAGGCTCAAGGCGTGGGCAGGGGAATAGCCCCGATCAGACGTGGCAGGACAGCAGGAGACAGGTGATGTCGTCCACGCCGCCAGCACGCTCGAGGCGTGGGCAGAGGAATAGCCCCGATCAGACGATCAGACGTGGCAGGACAGGAGCAGACAGGTGATGTTGTCCACGCCGCCAGCCCGGTTGGCGTGGTCCACCAGCTCCGCGACGCAGCGCTCCAGATCGTTGACGTTCTTGGTCACTGTCTCGCGCAGCAGCGGATCCGGCACCATGCCCGAGAGGCCGTCGGAGCAGAGCAGGAACACATCACCGTCCTCTATGGGGAACTGGTGGATGTCCACCTCCACGCTCTCCCTCATGCCTAGGGCGCGGGTGATGACGTTCTTGTGCGGGAAGTTCCGCTCCTCCTCCTCGGTCATGTCGGGCTTGGCGTCCTTGTAGTCCTCGAGGAGGGAGTGGTCGCGAGTGAGCTGCTTGATCCCGTCTGTCCTGGTCCGATAAAGGCGAGAATCCCCGACATGGGCGATGTGGACCTTGTCCCCGGCGACGAGGGCCGAGACTATCGTGGTTCCCATGCCCTTGTAGCGGATATCCGAGGCGGCAGCGTGAAAAATCCTATAGTTCGCCAGCTTGATGGAGCATACCAGCCGGTTCTCGATGTAGTTGAGATGCCGCTCCATCTTGTAGGGCCAGGTCGCCTCCTCGTCCTTGGTCCGCTGAAAGAACTCGCTGATGGTCTCGGCGGACATCTTGCTGGCGACCTCTCCAGAGGCGTGGCCGCCCATCCCGTCGGCGACCATGAAGAGCTGCTCGTCTTCAATGATGGAGAAGTAGTCTTCGTTGTGGGTCCGCTTCATTCCCACATCGGTCTTGGCTGCGTAGCGAATTTTCATCGGGCCGCCAACTCTCCGCAAACAATAGCCCCGGTTATAGGGCCCCAGGCCTTGGGAAGTCAATGACCGCGACCCTTGAGAGCCCATTAAATCCCCTTGAGGCCCAGACGAGTCGAGGGCCCCCGAACAAAGCCCCTTGACTGCCAAACACCCTGAACATATTATCAGCCTTTGCCTGGCACCCGGGCCCACCTTAGAGTGCCTCGGAGCCCCCTTTGGGCCATCCTGGAGCCTATGACGCACCTCCGAATCTTCACCGCAGTGAACCTCAGCGTGCCCTCCATCAGGAAGGTCGGAGAGCTGCAGCAGCAGCTCCGCCAGAGCAGGGCCCCAGACCTCCATATTCGCTGGGTGCCCCCTCCCAACATGCACGTCACCTTGAAGTTCTACGGCAACCTTGGAATTGACCAACTGGAGGCCGTCAAGGACGCCGCGCGCCGAGCCGCCGCCATGGTCAAGCCCTTCGGGCTCTCGGCCCGAGGGCTGGGAGTGTTCCCTGGGGTGGAGAAGCCCAGGGTGCTCTGGGTGGGCCTCGGCGAGGGCGCCGAGACCTTGGCCGAGCTCTTCCGCCGCCTGGAGGATGCTTCTGAACACCTCGGTTTTGCTCGAGATACACGCGTTTTCCGTCCTCACCTGACCCTGGGAAGGGTCCAGCGTGGAAGCGACGGCGTGGCCGAGTGGATCGCGGCCCACGGCGAGGTGGACTGCCTGACCAGCTCGGTGGATGAGCTGGTAGTATACGAAAGCCGGCTTCAGCGCGCTGGCGCCGAGTACCTGGCCCACGCCCGCATAGCCCTGGGAGCCCCAATCTGACCCGGGGCTCACCTCTACCCAAACTAGCGCGCTCGCGCCCAGGAGTTTTGCCCATGAGCTCAAAAGCCACCCAAAAGCAGGACAAGTCGGACGCCGCCGAGAAGGAGAAGGCCCGAGCCCTGGATCTGGCCCTGGCGAGCATAGAGAAGCAGTTTGGGAAGGGCTCCATCATGCGCCTGGGCGACGGTGAGAACCTGATGCCCGAGGTAGAGGCCATCCCCACCGGGGCCCTGTCGCTCGACATGGCCTTGGGCATAGGCGGCCTCCCTCGCGGCCGCGTGGTCGAGATCTACGGCCCGGAGTCCTCGGGCAAGACGACGCTGGCTCTCTCGGTGGCTGCCCAGGCCCAGCGCCTCGGCGGCGTCGCCGCCTTCATTGACGCCGAGCACGCCCTCGACGTCGGCTACGCCCGCAAGCTGGGGGTCAACATCGACGACCTCCTGGTGTCCCAGCCCGACTACGGCGAGCAGGCCCTGGAGATCGCCGACCTGCTGGTGCGCTCCAACGCCGTTGACGTGATCGTCGTGGACTCGGTGGCGGCCCTGACCCCGAAGGCCGAGCTGGATGGCGAGATGGGAGATACCCACGTCGGGCTGCAGGCCCGCCTCATGAGCCAGGCCCTGCGAAAGCTCACTGGGACCATCGCCAAATCCAAGACGCTGGTCATCTTCATCAACCAGATCCGGATGAAGATCGGCGTCATGTTCGGTAACCCGGAGACCACGACCGGCGGTAACGCCCTCAAGTTCTACACGAGCGTTAGAATCGACATCAGGCGCATCGGCGCCGTCAAGCAGGGCGAGGACGTGGTGGGCAACCGTACGCGCTGCAAGATCGTGAAGAACAAGATGGCACCGCCCTTCCGGCAGGTCGAGTTCGACATCCTCTACGGAGAAGGCATCAGCCGGATGGGAGATCTGCTCGACCTCGCGGTGGAGCACAAGATCGTGGACAAGAGCGGAGCCTGGTACTCCTTCCAGGGTGAGCGCGTGGGACAGGGCAGGGAGAACGCCAAGCTGTTTTTGACCGAGCACCCGGAGGTCGGTGAGCAGGTCGAGCGCATGGTCAAGGAGAGCTTCGGGCTCTCCCCAATGAAGGGCAAGGGAGACGAGGCCCAGGAATCCTCGGCGTCATAGGTCCTGCGGTCGGCGACGAGGCCTGGTGGCGCCACGGAATCCAAGGAGGAACTGAAAGATGAGAAGGATCTCCATGCTGGGGCTTCTGCTGGCGGCGTTCGTATGGGAACCAGGCGCGCTCGCAGACCCGGCCCACGACCACTACATGCGAGGCATGCAGCTCAGGCGGGCAGGCAAGCTCGAGCCCGCCATCGAGGCCTTCCACATGGCCCTGAAGGAGCGCCCCGACTACGCCGCGGCCAGGCTAGGTCTGGCGCATACCCTGCGCCGTCTGAAGCGCCTGCCCGAGGCCGCGGCCGCATACCGCGCGGTGGTCAAGGCCCAGCCGAGGAACGCCAACGCCTGGTACATGCTGGGCATCACCGAGCACCGCCTGAAACGTCCGGAGGAGGCGATAAAGGCCATGAAGAAGGCCGTCGACCTCGGCGAGAAGGACCCAGCCCTCCACCGTGACATGGGGACCATCCTCAAATCCCTCAAGCGCTTCCCAGAGGCAGCCGATGCCTTTCGCCGAGCCACGCAGGCCGAGCCGAAGAACGCCGAGAGCTGGTCCATGCTGGGGGTGTGCCTCTCACAGGCGAACCGGCACCGCGAGGCCCTGGCGGCCCACGATCAGGCGCTGCGGCTCGCGCCGAACTCCTCCTCCAACCTCTTCAACGCCGCGGTGGCCTATCGCCGGGACGGCAAGCGGGAGCGCGCGATGGAGCTGTATCAGAAGACCATCCGCATCGACCCGAACGCCGCGTCGGCATACTTCGACCTCGGGGTGCTCCACCAGGCCAAGGGGGACAAGCAGGAGGCCATCAAGCTGTTCCTCACCTACCTGAAGAAGGCCGAGCATCGCCTGAGCGTCAATGAGCGCAAGGCGGTGCAGGACCGCATAGACCGACTGCAACGTTGAAGGCCCTGCGCCCTGCCGCTCTGCCGGATAGCCCAATGTCCCATCCGCCGACAGTCGCCCTGGTGATCGCGCTAGGATGCCTCACCACCTGCGCCGAGCCGCCGCCGGCGGTCCCCTCGGGCGCCTGCAAGAGCGTGCTGGATGCAGCTCTAGGCGAGCGGGATCGGCTCCTCGCTGGCGGCATACGCTCCCTCTCGCGCTCGAGCCTGGATGCCCTGGCGAGGAGCCTGAGGACGGCGGCCGAGCGCTGCGGGCGGAGCGAGGAGGGGACCAAGGCACTCACTGCGCGCGCGGAGCTCCATGACGCCGCGGCCCGCGCCACGGGGGCCCCCGAAGACGTCGAGGCTGCGCTCGTCGCCTGGGCCGACCTGGATGACCCGAAGGCGCCTGTGAGCGCAGAGGCCCTCTGGAGGCGTGCGGATCTTGCCCTCTCCTTCGATCTCCGCCGGGAGGCCTTCACGCTTCTCGAGCGGCTGGCCGAGAGGCACCCGGGGAGCCCTCAGGCAACGCGCGCACGGCAGGCCCTCGCGCTGCTCGGCCCCCTGCGGCCGGACCCTGCCCCACCCAGGAGACCGCCTGGGCCCGCGCCGGAGGAGAGCCCCCTCCGGGGCCATGCAGTGGATCCAGACAGCCTCGGCCTGTCCTTTCGCGCTTCTCCCGAGCGGCCAGCCCGGCTCACGAGCGTCATGCGCTGGAGCACGCCCTCCTTCACTCGCCTAGTGGCGGTCTTCGACGAGCCCGTCAGGTACCTTCACGGCCTCCTCGGCAAGGACGAAGCCAGGCCCGCACGGATCTACCTGGACTTTCCTGCCACGGTCCTCGGCGATCAGGTCGAGCGGGCCCAGGCAGTGGAAGGACACCTGGTGCGCGGGCTCAGGCTGGCCAGCCGCCCCCCCTCGGGAGCCCGCCTGGTGGCCGATCTGGCGGAGCCGGTCCGGTTCGACATCTATCCACTCCAGCACCCCTACCGCGTGGTCATCGACCTGTGGCGCGTGGACGGCGGCAAGGCAGATGCTCGCGCCGAGCGCCCGGCCATCCGGGTCGTCGCCCTGGATCCGGGCCATGGAGGCCCGGAGAACGGCGCCGTGGGCCGGGAAGGGACGAAGGAGAAGGACGTCACCTTGGCGGTGGCCAGGCACGCTGCCGAGGGCCTTCGCAAGGCCGGGCTGAAGGTCGTCCTAACTCGGGATGGAGATCAAGGCCTCTCCCTGGAGGAGCGCTCCGCCCTCGCCCTCACGGTTGGCGCGGATCTCTTCGTCTCCATCCACGCCAACGCCGAGCCCACGGGCAAGCACGCCGGCGTCGAGACCTACTTCCTCGACGTGGCGAGCGACAAGTACGCCGCCAGGCTGGCGGACAGGGAGAACCGCGCCGCCGAGGGCCGCCCCGTGTCCCACTACCGCCTGATGCTCGCCGACCTCACCACCCGCGCCACGACCGTACGGTCGGGCCGGCTGGCCCGGGCGGTCCAAGCCCAGCTCCTCGGGCACGCCCGGCGCCGGCGCCCGGGGCTCCCTGACAGGGGCGTCCGTCCCGCGATCTTCTACGTGCTCCTCACCGCGCGCATGCCAGGGATCCTGACGGAGATCTCCTTCCTGACGAATCCCGAGGGCGAGGCTGCCCTCAAGGACCCGGCATATCTCGAGCTCCTCGGCCGGGGGATAGCGCAGGGAGTGCTCGAGTACGCCCGAACTGTCGCTCGTGCGCAGCCAGGGACAAAGTAGGGTATTATCTCCTCACCCCAAAGGAGAGATCCATGCGCCACTCCCGCAGCATCTTCGCCCTTCTGCTCTGCGCTCTCGCGGTGTCCTGCGGGCCCCCCAAGGACGAGCCGCGCCGCACGGCGCCCAGGCCAATCGACGAGCGACCCTTCGTACCTCCTCGGGAGGTGGCCGAGCCGGATCTCACGGAGGGCAAGCAGCACATCAGGGCCGGTGCCTGGGACGCGGCCCTCAAGTGGTTCGAAGAGGCCATCAAGCGCAATCCGAGCGACTCCAGGCCGGCATTCTACCGCGCCGTGTGCCTGTACAACCTGAAGCGGAACCAGGAGGCGGTCGAGGCCTACATCGCGGCCTCGAAGCTCAAGCCGTCCTTCTTCGAGCTCTGGCTCAACCTCGGCAGCGTGCTCATAGTCACGAGCCAGCCCGCCCGGGCGGTCAAGGCCCTCGAGCAGGCCCTCAAGTTCCAGCCACGCTCTCCCGACGCCTGGCTCAACCTGGGCGTGGCCCACGAGGAGGCCAAGGACCTCCAGGCCGCGGCCAGGGCCCTGGAGAAGGCTGCCAGCTACGGCCCGACCAGGGCAGACATCCACCTGGCCCATGCGGACGTGCTCCGCAAGCTAGGCCAGCACGCCGCGGCGGCGAAGGCGTACCAGGAGGCCGACGAGCGGCGGCCCGGAGATCTCTACACCCTCATCAACCTGGCCCTCGCCCACGCAAAGACGAACCAAGGCGCCGAGGCGGAGAAAGCCCTCACCAAGGCCCGCAACCTGAAGCCCGACAACCTGCGGGTGCAGATGGCAGCCGGTCTGATCTACGGCCTGCTCAAGCGGTACGCCGACGCCGAGAAGGCCTACGCCGCAGCCCTCACCCAGAAGCCGGACCAGCCAGCCCTGCTCCTGATGATGGGGCGCGCGCAGCTGGATCAGCGAAAGCTCGCCGACGCCGTGAGGACCATCACCCGAGCCAAGACCCTGGGTGGCGCCAAGCTCCCTTCTGCCGACTTCTGGCTCGCCGAGGCCCACCGCCAGGCAGGCCGCTGCCCGAAGGCCAAGCCCCTCTATCGCTCCTATCTCCAGGCCGAGCCAAAGGGCACTCTGGCCGATCAGGCCAAGGCCCACCTCGAGAACTGCCGCAAGTAGGTTTGCCTCGCCCCGGGCGCCGCACCATGCCGCCTGCCATCACCTGAGGCTCCTGGCCAACGCGAGGGCCAATCGATCTCGAGAGCCGAGGACGCTCGAGCTCACTTTGCCCCGAGCCACTCGACCACCTCCTTGCCGAGAGGGTCGAAGTCGTTACTGTAGCCATGGCCCGCCCCTGCCATCACCCAGGCTCGCGCCTTCACGCCCGCCCTCTCCCAGCGCCCGAGAGCGCCGCGGGCGCCCCTCACTCTCGACGAGCAGCCAGTGTGCTGGCCGCAGAGGTACGCCACTCGCGCGAGGCCTCGTCTCCCGAGGGCGCGCATCTGCGACAGCTCGATGGAGTCACCCCCCTCGACGAAGGCTGCGGCGGTGAACCCGAGCCGGCAGCCGAGCATGACGGGCGCCCCGATAATCGCGCCGAGGGAGAAGCCCACGTAGAGCGCTCCATCCTCCCGGATGAGCTTGGGGAAGCGCGCGGACATGGCGTCCAGGGCTTCGTGCGCCTCGCGGATGGCCGCTTGGGCGCCGGAGTAGGTCCAGCGATCGTGGGATCTCGACACGTCTGTCCGCGGGATGCCCCTGGGGCAGAGCAGCCAGCCCCAGGGAGAGGCCCCCCTCGCCCACCACTCGCACTCCCACTCGGGGCGGTCGAAGTTGCCGTGCAGGATCAGCACGACGGGCCATGGAGGAGCGTCCCGCCGCGAGGGAGACACGAAGATAGCGGGGCGATGCCCCGCCACCTGAAGGGAGACGAGGCCTGCTGGCAGGACCGGCGGCGGCGGAGAGGGGCGCCGTGGGAGCCCGGCGTCGGCCGGCGCACCGAGAAGAGAGGACTTGGTCCCTGCCGACTCACCTGGTCCAGCCAGCGAATGGGCTGCGCGGCGGGCGGCTTGGGGGTTGGCCTCCTGGCCTGGATCCGGCGCAATCGCGGCGCGCCGGCAGCCAGTCTGGGCGAGCAGCGGCAGCAGGCAACCTAGAGAAAAGAGGCGAAACAGATGGGTCCTCGAGGGAGGGAGCATCTCCGGGAGCATCTCCCACAACCTAGCACGATCCGGAGCCCGGACTGCCCGCAGCGCCGGCCCTCAACCCTCGTCCTTCGGATCCTTCGCCTTCTCGTCCTTCGGGGCGTCGCCAGGGCCTTCACCTGAATCGGCCGCGGCTCTGCGCGACTCGGCGAGCATCCACTTGGCGCCCAGGCGGGCCAGCAGGAAACAGGCCACCGCCAGGGCTATCAGCATCACGAAGCCGATGGTGCGCCCAGTCGAGCCGGCGTACCAGACCTGGGCCTTGTGCTTGAGCACATCCTGGCCGTGCACCTCCTTGAGGGAGAAGTCCACGCCGACGGAGATGTAGCGGATCACTGCCCCCACGGCCGGAAGCCTGGAGACTGCCGTTAGGATCCCGAAGATGGCGGCGCCGGCCATCATGCCCGAGGCTATCAGG
>JAVEWA010000302.1:0-8055 GCA_034004785.1 Polyangia bacterium | reverse complement strand
CCGGCGGTCAGCACATCCGTTCCAGACTCATCGGCCATACGGATTGCGGTGCGCGCCACGCCACACGAAGCCACCCACAACACCTGGAGCGTCTCCAGGGCGTTGAAGGTAACTGACTTCAACCGGTTCAGAACGGTCTCGGTGATGGTCTTGGTCACCTCGTCGAGGTCCTTCACGGTCTTGATTATCGTATCCTTCACGAGGTCCGTTACCCAGGCCACTGGCGAGCGTTTTGCCGCGTAGGGCAGATCGTCCTGATGGTTCGTCATGGTTCTTTCCTTCCTAGAATCGGCCGGCATTACAGCATAGCGGGGGCGCGATGTCACGTCTTCCGAGATGCTCAGCGCCGCCCTTCGGTCACGAGGCGCTCGGCGCTCTTGCGGGCGAAGCGGCAGTCCGGGCAGACGTTCACGCTCTTCAGGAAATGGTCCCTGGCGTAGGCGTGCTCACCACGGGCCTCCCAGGCTCTGGCGAGGTGAAAGTAGTTCTCGGACATGGCAGAGGGACCTTGGAGCCTCGAACCAGCGTCCACCGCGGCTTGGAGCTCGGCGATGGCGTCCTCGACGTTCCCCAGGGCGAGGTGTGCGATGCCACGCGTCGAGCGGAACGCCGGGTTCGAGGAGTTCTCGGCCGCCGCCCGGTCGCTCAGCGCAAGGGCCGCCGCGGCGTCTCCACCCGTGGCCAGGATTGCGTATGCCTTGTTGTTGTCCCACACCGCCTGGAGAGTCGAAGGGAGGACGCTTCGATCCAGTGACGCGAGCGCCTCCTCGCCTGCGTCGTATCGTCCAGCCGCGAGGTGGCAAGCCGCCATGTTCAATCTCAGCGCGGCCTTGGAGGCGGGCTGCCAGGTCAGGGCAGAGAGGAACCTGGTCCCACGAAGAGCCTCCTCGAAACGTCCTCGTCTGAAGTCATCGAGCACTCGGCGTCCAGAGCGGGAGATGTCCAAGATCATGGCCCCGAGCGTGCCAAGCGCCGTCAGGATGAGCAGCGCCGGATCCAGCTCCTCGTCTGGTCGAAACAGCCCAGCCAATAGCTGCACTGTCACCGTCGCCGAGGCACCCAGGGCGAACACGAGCAGGATCCTGGGGATTCCGTTACGAAACAAGAGCCGACCCCGAGGTCTCGCGCCCTCCTTGACGAGGCCTCAAAGGTCTCTCGTGAGCCCCGAGAGGGCCAAGGTCTCAGCGAGGGTAGGGATTCCACCTCGCGCTCCAATCTCTCTACAGGAGAGGCCGGCCGCGGCCGTCGCAAACCGGATGAGCCGAGCCAGATCCCAGCCTTGCACGAACCCATGTGCAACTCCGGCGAAGAAGACATGGCCTGCGCCGCCCCGTTCCCTCGGCTGGATCTCGCCGAAGATGGGTTGCTGCACGAGGTCGCCCTCCCCGAGGCCAAGCGAGCCATCCTTGCCCATTGTGACAATGACCAGGCGGGGCCCCAGGTCCCTCAGGCAATGCAGGCTCTGCCTCAGCTCCGAACACGGGCATACCTCAGCGGCGAATCGCTCGGAAGCGACGAGGAGGTTCGAGAGAGCGAGGAGGTCTCGGGATCGCGGACCCTCCTCGCTGGCGTCGTAGAGAACCGGGATGTCGTGTCGCCTGGCCTCGTCCGCGGCCGCGATCTGGGCCTCGGGCTCGGAACCATCGACCAGGAGCGCGTCGCAGCCCTCGGAAAAACCACGGCGGAGCTCCCCGGCGAAAAGGGGAGTCAGAGTCCCCGCAGTCTGGAGCACCGTGCGCTCCATCTCGGTCGCTTCCTGCAAGGTGATGATGCTGAAGGGAGACACCTGTCCCGGGACGACCACCAGACCGGAGGCGTCGAACCCATCGAATTCGAAGCCCTCTCGTATCAGGCGTCCCATCGCGTCGTTCGAAACGCGGCCTGCCAGGCGGCACTGGTAGCCCCACTCCAGGAGGGCCACCAGGGCCGTGGCCACTGCGCCACCGCCTTGGACCGAGAACTGAAGCAGCTCGGCGGAGTGCCCTGGGGGCGGCAGCCTGTGCGCCGTGCCGATGAGCTCCAGGGTGGGTCTGCCGACGCCTGCGATTGTGCGGTCGCGACGCATGATTCGGGGCCTACTATAGCGAGGACGCCGGTCGGCCACAAGACGACGCGAAACCTCCGCAGGGAGCTCCCGCCCTCACCACCATTCGGTCGAAGCCGATTGTCGGCTACCTGGGACCGGGCGGCCAGTCGCCTGGCGGTCGGCTCATGGCTTGTCAGACGCCCTTCGTGGCAGGCTGGCACCGAGCACCAGCGGCTCCTTGGAAATGTCCGTTCCCTGCAAGACGACGACGATGGTCTTCACGGAGCTCGGCAGATTCGAAAGATCGAAGCTCGCCAGCAGGTCCGAAGGCCTGCTCATCGGCGCTCCTATCGTGGCGGCCTTGAGGAGGGTCCGGCGCCCGGCGGAGTCTTCACCCAGCAGGGACAGGGTACCGCTTCGTAGGGCAGGGCCGGAGTGGGTGACGTGGAGGTTCCTGCCATCTGCGCTGAGCTTGGTTATCAGCTCCCCGCGCAACAAGAAGCCGAGGAGCGCCGCGCTGTAGCGCACGGCTTCTGGCACCAGGCGCTCGGCCGCGGCCTCGTGGCAGCGGTCGTCCAGCGTGACCTGCACGATGCCTTGGCGCGAGACGCGGTAGGCGATGAGGTAGGGGTTGGTGGAAGAGCCGTGGTAGAAAGCTTCACCTGTCCTGGCGGAGCGCATAAGGTGCAGACGACCAAGGGCTGGCGACGGGTAGGGAAGGGAGCGGCTCATGGCATGCGTGGCGCTCTGCTCCGTGTCGTTGTCTCGCAGGCGCAGGGGTCTCGGGAGTGAGCCCAGTGAGAAGAAGCTCGCCTGTGTTCGATCCGCCAGGCCCGATCGGGCGGAGTTGGTGAAGTGGTCGTCGAACCTGCCAAAGGGCGGTAGGGCATCCCCCGGGGACACCCGCGGGATGCCGTTGCGGCCGTAACGGCGCCTGACGAGAATCTCGAAGGCGCTCGCCCGGTCCAAGGCGATGTTGCTGCGCTGCTCCAGGTAGGAAGCCACGAAGTCGTTGCGCACCATGGCGGGCACCGCCATCTCCTGCACGAGATGGAGGAGCGCTCCGAGGGATATGAGCGACATCGCGAGGTTGTGCCGGCGTGCTGCCAGGGTGGGCGCGGTGAAGGAGGCAACCCTGTGGGCGAGGTGGCGCTCGAGGTTGAACGCGTTGTCTGGATGCCTGGCCCACCTGAGGACGCTCATGCCCGTCAGATCGAAGTTTGCGCCCGTGAAGATTCCCCCAAGATCGCCTTGCCCCTCGGAGAAGTCCAGGAAGCGCAGACGGAGGGCCGTGCCAGCCTTGCCCGAGGCGTTCCGGAGGCCGCGGCCCGTCCGGGGGTCGAGGAAATGGTGTCGCGAGCGGGAGAATGGCATGCCCTCGAGCACGGCGCCGGCGAGGAGCCACGAGGCCGCGCGGTTCCTGCCGTCGGCGTCCGGGCGATATCCGTGCACAGGATCCAGCTCGCCAAGGTGCCGGATGAGCGGCTCGCGCAGGACCGTCGGGACGAGGCTCGTGTCCAGCCGGAGCGGTTCGTAGCTGCCGAGCGGCAGACCATGGACCCGCACGAGCCAGCGATGCAAGAGCTGGAGGTGCTGCGCGGCGCGATGTGTCATTCCCGCGTGAGTGGAGGCAGGCTCGAAGGCCTGGGCACTTGGCCCGCCGCCGAGAAGGACCGCTGCCAACGCGCCAAGGGCTGCCGGGAAAACGCGATGGTTTGCAGGCTGCGCGATCATTGGAGCACCGGGTCCCGCGGGGACACTGGCTGGAAGGGGTTCACCCCAGGGGACAAAGGTGTGCCAGGGGCTGCTGGTAAAGGCTTGTCGAGCTGCTCGAGGCGGCGGTGAATCACCTGGGCGAGCTTCTCAAGCACTTCGAAATCCTTGCACAGATCCCGGCCGCAGGTCAGGGAGACCACGACCCCCGGGCTGCGCGCGAGCCAGACCCGGGCAAGAACGTGCTCGCTCTGTGACTGGAAAGACCGTTCTCCGAGGCGGTCGTCTGGCTTGGTCTGCGGGTAGGCCGCGAGCAGCTTGACGTAGTGCTTCTCGGCATCTCTCCCCAGCTTCCAAACCCGATAGGCCGAGTCGAAACGCTGGCTCTTGCCCTCCGCGCGGAAGTGCAAGCTGTCGTACCGCGGGCTGCGGGGGAGGTCGGGCAGCCGGTCGGCTTGGAACGGTCCGGCTGAGCCCGTGATCTCTTCGAGGTCGTCCTCGTCCAGGAGGCTCGAGGCGTCCAGGAGCTGCTCTCGCGACGCGGTGGCCACGGGAGTGGTTCCACCCGAAGCACCAGCGAGCTGGGCAAGAGACGACTGGACCTCCCAGGCCGCCTCTCGCGTCAAGAGCCCACTGCCTCCGACGAAGGCGAGGTGCTCCTCGTGGGAGAGTTCCGGGCTCCACCGCTCCATTTGGGCCTTGTTGTCGATCTGGTGGAAGTCATGGCGCCCAAGGTCGCCAGGGAAGATACGGTCGGAGCGGTAGGCAACATAGCCTCGCTTGTAGATCACGAGGCGAAACCTCGCCACGGCCCGGGTAAACCCGCCTGGCAGGCGGGTGAGAGCTGGAATGGTGTAGCGGCCATCGGCGCTCGTGCGGCCCACCCAGGTTTCAGCTCCGCCAGGCACGACGAAGCCGATGCCCCGGACGAACTCCCAGGAGGCGTAAACCAGCGCGCTCGGGATTGGCTTCCCTGTTCCCGCGTCCAGCACCCTGCCGGTGAAGGGCCCGAGCAGGTCTCCCGGGCGCACTGTGTCCGAATTCTCGGTGAACTCGGCGCGGTGCACGAAGGGCGAGCATGCGCAGAGCATGGCTCCAATGAGGGCAGGGGTTACTCGAATTGAGGCGCGTGTTCTGGGGTCAGACGACATGTCGGGTATTTTCATTGACTTGGCGAGCCCGGCTTCTATTATCCTAACCTCTTGCGCCTGGCAACGGTTTTCGTGCCGTTTCCACGCGGACTTCGGGGCGCTGGGCCCTTGACCGAGCACTCCCGGCTCCCGGGACATTTGACAGGGAGACCGCCGAAACAGATGCCCCAGTGTGGTCATTGTGGCAGGATGAACCCGGAAGGGGCGGTGTTTTGCCAGGACTGTGGTAGCCGCTTCAGCACCGACGCGGGTCCCGCAGTCCTCGTGGGGACACCGAGCCCGTCGGGCTCGTCGCCCCAGGGTCGGTTGGATATGAAACCCTCCGGTGCCCTTGGGGCGGCGACGGAGAGTCCCAGGCCAAGCTCCGAGCAGCGTTGCGTGACCTGCGGGGCGGCCAACCCGCCCGAGATGGCCTTCTGCACCGATTGCGGGGCTCGTCTGGCCAAGGGGCACTCGCCGGAGGCATCCGTCTCGGGCGCCTCGAGGCAGCAGCTTTGCTCGCGATGTGGCGAGCCCAACCCGCCCGAGTTCAACTTCTGCCAGCACTGCGGGGTGAGAATTCGGGAGCAGGCTACTCAGGGCTCGCCGCCCACGCCCCCGTCCGGCCTGCCGGTCCCAACGGCTACCCCTGCCGCGGCAGGAGGGAGGCCTCCGCGCAGACTGACGCCTGACCGCCTCGGCGCGCCGGTCATGTTGGCGCCAGGCCTGCCCGCGCCCGAGGTGCTCGGGCTGAGCACAGCCCCAGGGCATCGAGGGCCTGCGAATCAGGAGACTCCTGCTGGCTGGCCGGATCAGGCCGCGGGCACCATCGGCAGAGACCGTGTGGCGCCTACCCCGCTGCCCGCGCCCACCCCAGGCCCAGTCCCGGCGCCTGGCCCGAGGGCGTTGGCTCGGCTCGTCTCGGTGAACCGCGACGGCTCGGATGGCGTGGTGTTCCCTGTGACTGGCGAACGATTCGACATAGGGAGGAGGACGGGCACCCTCCTTTTCGAGGACGATGGCTACCTGAGCGAGAGACATGTGCGCCTGGAGCGCAGACAGGGCAGCTTCTGGCTCGTAGATCTCGACAGCCTGAACGGAGTTTTCGTCAGGATTCGGCAGAGAGAGGAGCTCTTCCCGGGCGCCAAGCTCCTCGTCGGGATGGAGCTGTTGCGTTTCGACCTCGTCCCCGACCACGAGCGGGATCCGGCCCCGGCCATGGAGCATGGCGTGCTCGTTTTCGGTACGCCTCCAAAGCTCCCCTGGGCGCGACTCCGCCAGCTGACCACCGCGGGGATAACCCGCGATACGTACCACCTTTACCGCGCGGAGGTCGTGCTCGGTCGGGAGTCCGGTGACATCATCTTCTCCGATGACGACTTCATGTCTCGAATGCACGCAGCCGTGCGGAACGAGGGTGGCAAGGCATGGCTGGTGGACCTGAACAGCTCCAACGGCACCTATCTCCAGGTGCGCGGGGAGCGGATCCTGACTGCGGGGGACTACCTGCGGCTCGGCGACCAGCTCCTGCGCTTCGAAGTGCCTTGATGGCAAGGCTTGCAGCCTGCGCCGTCTGTCTCGCCTGGTGCTCCCTTGGATCTGCTGGTTGCGGGCGGCCTGGGCAGCCGGGCGCTCCCCGAGAGGCATCCGCTGGGATCGCTGCTCCCGAGCGACTAGCGCGTCCGTTGGCCGTCGCAGACCATCTCCGTCTCGCCGAGGGGCACAGGCGGGCCAAACGCTGGGGACCGGCGACATTCCACCTGCGCATGGCTCTCGGGCTCATCTCGGCCCCGGGGCTCCGCCAGGTCATCACGGCACTACTGGAAGAGTGCCTCGCGAAGGGCGGATTTGCCTCGCCCCGCTTGCCGGCCGTGGCTCGAGCGTCTTCCTGGCCTGGGCTTACGGGGAGGCTCTCAGCCTTGGTCTTGGTGCCTGCCGGGGCATTCCAGCTCGGCAGCGCCAAGCAGGAGCGGGAGCTCGCCAGGGCGCTCTGCCAGGCGCGCAGGGGAACGCCATCCCCCTGCGTCATCGGCTTCGATGGCGAGCTAGACCCGCGCCCCGACTCACTCGGGGCCTTCGAGATGGATCGCACCGAGGTGAGCTTCTCCGCCTACGGCGCCTGCGTGAAGGCGAGGGTCTGCCAGCCGCTGCCTGCCGGCTCGACGGTCCCCTCGGATCCGCGCCTGCCAGCGGTCGGCGTCACCCACGCCGAGGCAGCGAGCTACTGTCGGTTCGTCCGCGGCCGCCTCCCTGATGACCGTGAATGGGAAAGGGCAGGGCGAGGGCATCAGGTACCAGCGCGGACATGGCCCTGGGGCTTGCACGCCCTGCCAGATTGCGCAAGACATGGCCTGGCAAATGGGGGCCCTCACCCAATAGGCGCTGCGCCGGTAGGCTCGAACCCCTGTGACGCATCGCCCGAAGGTGTCTTGGATATGGCTGGAAACGTTAGGGAATGGGTTGAGTACAACGGCACTCCGGGCTCCCCATCGGTTACGGCCGCCCGAGGCGGGGCTGCGCCGCCTCGGGATTCGAATCAGCGCCCTGTGCGCGGAGGATCCTTCCGTCTGCCCGAATGGGCGGGGCGGGTTTCAGCCCGGAGTCTCCTCGACCCGAGCCACAGGGCGGACGACCTTGGATTCCGGTGTGTCCGGGCCCCTGGCTCGGGCAAGGCCGTTCGTTGAAATCTGGCAGCCTTCTGGTTCTCCTGTTCCTTGCGCTGTGGTAGCTTGGACTGGCTTCTCCTAGGACCACGCACTCCTCTCCCACCGGGTGCCGGGGAGGGCTGATAAACTGGTATGTGCAATGGCTGACAACATCTGTCCGAAGTGCGGTACGAGAAACAAACCCGAGGATCGCTTCTGCGTGAGCTGCGGCGGGCCCACGGCCGCTGCCACGGGAGGAATGCCCGCCAGCAACAAGACCCTCTTCATGGGTTCGGGCATGGCGCCAATGAAGCCCCCGATGCCAGGCCCCGGACCCCGACCTCCGGGCGCTGCGGCTGGTCCTGCCCCTGGTGCGGCCGCGCCCGCCGCGAGGCCCGGACCGGGTGCGGCTCCCTTTGGCGCAGCTCATCCCATGGCCTCTCCGCCCGCTGCCGGTCCAAGGCTGTCATCTCCGCCCATGGCCTCGCCGCCCATTGCCTCGCCGCCCATGGCCTCGCCGCCCATGGCAGCGCCTCCCATG
>JAVEWA010000301.1:0-8093 GCA_034004785.1 Polyangia bacterium | reverse complement strand
GCGGGCATTTCCTACATCAAGGATGAAGGGACCCGGGTCTGGGGCAGCCTCACTCCCGTCTATACCTTCAACGAGCCCAGCGTCTCGGTGGGCCTCGGAAGCGCCAAGGTGGGTCTCGCGCCAGGGTTCTCCTTCCTGGTCTTCAACCTGGCCGGGCCCTTCGTGGACCCCGAGGTGTTCCTGAAGGCAGATCTGAGCCTCAAGACTCAGACTGGCCAGGTCTGCGTGGACGCCAAGGTAGGTGCGGCAGCCAAGTACGGCGCCGAGGTGGACCTCTTCCTCACGAGGATCGCCGCCGAGGACACCAAGGTGCTGGCGACCCACACCTTCTGGACGGGCTGCTTCCCGAGCGAGGTCGTCCTTTGCGGTGACGGGGAGTGCAACTCCGCCACGGAGGACTGCATCACCTGCACCGAGGACTGCGGAGAGTGCCCTGGGAACTGCGGCAACGGCCAGGTGGACGCGGGAGAGACCTGCGATCCTCCCTCGTCCTGTCCCACCTCGTGCGACGACGGGGACCCCTGCACCCAGGACGTCCTCATGGGGGATCCGGACTCCTGCACCTCGAGGTGCGAGCACCCGCTCCAGTCCACCTGCCAGGGAGGAGACGGCTGCTGCCCGGTGGGCTGCACGAGCGCGACGGACAGCGACTGCTCGGCGAGCTGCGGGGATGGCACGGTGGATCCGGGGGAGACCTGCGATCCTCCTTCTTCCTGCCCGACGGGCTGCTACGACGGGGACCCCTGCACCAAGGACCTGCTGAGCGGCAGCTCCGCCACCTGCTCCGCATACTGCACCAACCCCCCGATCACCCAGTGCCAGAGCGGAGACGGCTGCTGCCCCGCGGGCTGCACCGGCGTCGCCGACAGCGACTGCGCGAGCTGCGGGGACGGGACCTGTGGGCCGGGCGAGACCTCGGTTAGCTGCCCCTCGGACTGTCCCACCTCCACGCCAACGGATCCCTGCGCTGGCTACGGGGGAGACTACTGCGGCGCCACCAGCCAGTTCCCTGGCGGCGTGAGCGGGACCCTCTACACCTGCTCTGGTGGGATCACGGCTGCCACCGAAGAATGCGCCTGTGGCTGCACCGTGGCGCCGCCTGGGATACCGGACTACTGCGAGGCCTGCACTCTCGGCGAATACGGCGACCTCTGCACGAGCGGCGCCCAGTGCGCCTCGGGCAACTGCGTGGATGGCGGCTGCTGCGAAGGGGGCGGCAGCATCCTGCCCGGCGATCCCTGCGGGGGCAACTCGAATTGCTGCAGCGGACACTGCGCGGGTGGGTACTGTTGCTGGAACCCAGATCCCCCCGGCTGCATGCTCTGAGGCCGTAGTGGGATCCCTTCGCCTCCCGGCTGCATGCTCCGGGGCCGTAGTGGGATCCCTTCGCCTCCCGGCTGCATGCTCCGGGGCCTTGCTAGAAGATATCGGGAGGAAGATGGGCTACAAAACCGGGGGCAGAGCGCAGATGAACTTGATCACCACCCGACCGCTCTGCTCTCCCTTGCCCGCCACTCCGTCGTAGTCCTCGTCATCAGTGTTGGGCGGGAGGCCAGAGCCGCGCTCCGAGTACAGGACCTTCGTATAGTCCGGGATGGCGTCGTCCGCAACGTGGCCCTTGCCCCCCTTGCCCGCCGTTCCCACCGGGCCGCCCGAGCCCCCATAGTAACCGCCGCCTCCGCCGTTGACTCCGTCGTCCAGGCCCTCTCCTCCCATCATGGTGCTCATGCCTCCCGAGTCGGGGTGGTTGCCCGTGCCGCCAGGCCGGCAGGGATCACCTGATGGACCCACGTCTGCGCCGCCTCCGCCGCCCGCGATGACCATCGCCCGCGCCTGATCAGTGGCGCTGATGAGAGTGGAGCCTCTAAAAACTCCCGAGAGCCCGCCGCCTCCCTGGTGGCCGAACCCGAAGCGGATCACCTCCTCGTCGGTGGAAACCCCGGCCCGGCCCCGCTTGCCCACCACGACGAGGTAGGAGTCTCCGGGGTGCACCTCGAAGAGGGCCTCGGAGTAGCCGCCGAGCCCGCTGTCGTCGTAGCCGCAGGTGGTGAAGGGTGGAGCGTTGAACTCGCCGTTCGCGCCCGCGCCCCAGGCCTTGATGTGCACATAGCGGGCGTTCGAGGGGATCTGGTCCAGGATCTCCTGGGTTTCCGTGGGCTCGAAGGAGGCCTCCAGGCAGGGGATCTCCGCGTCCGCTCCCGAGGAGCTGTCGGCGGGCGGAGTGGTGGAGTCCCCGGGGATGGTGGAATCAGGGCTCCCGCCGTCTCTCGGCACGCATTGCCGGAGGACGCAGTCCTGGTTCGAGGGGCAGTCGGAGGGGCCCAGACATTCCCCCCTCGAGGAGGACGACGCGCAGCCCCCAGGGCCAAGCAGGGCCATGAGAGAGGTTAGCGGCAGGAGCACCGCAGCGCCCATCTCCCATAGCGCAGCTCTTCGCTCAACTTCGTGTGCGCGGGCATTGATAGTTCTCATCAGTCCCTCCCTCGTGGTTTCCCTAGCGCCGCTGCCGGCGCTCCTGCACCGCGGTCAGGCTTCCGGCGATGCATCGATCCAGGTCATCCAGATAGCGATCCAGGGCGCGGCGCGCCTCGGCGCCGTCCCCTGTCTCCAGCGCTGCGATCATGGTGCTCATGGCCGGTAGGTAGCTCGTCGGCACGGTGAAGCGGCTCCCAAGCACCGACATTGCCTTCAAGTAGGTCTCGGCCAGGGAGTTGAGGGCCCAGAGCGAGGCCCAGAGAGCTGCTTCTTGCAGGAGGCCAGGGATGAGCTCCCGGTCCTCGGAGAGGAACGTCTCCACATCTCCCCTGTGGGTCCAGGCCCGCTGGGCCAGCGCCCGGGAGCGGTCCAGGTTCTGGCCAGCGAGGCGCGGCGCCGCCCGCTCGATCATCTCGAGGAGGAGGCTCCTCCTGAGCTCGAGAGAGTCCTGGACCAGCAGGCTCACGCTCTCCAGGTCCCCTGCGCCGAGCGCATGAGAAAGGCAGGCGCCAAGGGCCATCCCCGTCCAGCAGCTACGGGGAAGCACGGTGGTGCCCGAGCTCGGGCGGCACTCCACCACGCGCCACTCCTGCAGGCGGCGCAAGGCCTCCCTCACGGCCACGCGGCTCACCCCGAGAGCCGCGCTCAGATCCCGCTCCGATGACAGTCGGGCTCCTGGGGCAAGGGTCCCATCCAGGATGGAGGCGAGGAGGCTCTGGCAGACCTCGTCCAGCACGGATGCCGGAATGGCGCGGCTGTCGGCCCTGCGTCTCGGGGGCACCCCTGCGGCGAGCCTGGGCAGGCGGGCGATGGTCATGTGGTTTTGGTCCTACCAAGTGGTAGGACCACTATAGGGCCTTCCTGCGCTGGGAGTCAAGCCGATGCGGGGAGCCGATTCCGCCAACATCGGACCGAGAAGGGGAGGCGCTCGCCTACTTCTTCCGCTTGTTGGCCTTGCGGGCCTTGCGGGCTTCCTTCCTCTTCTTCTTGAGCTTGGACCGATCCACCGAGCGCGCGGGGGGCCTGAAGCCAGCGGCGCCAGGCAGGCCCCCGGGCGGCAAGCCGGGCCCTGCCGGCATGAGGTCCTTCATGCCGTCCATGATCTGGTCCATGTTCATGCCCGCCAGCTTGCGCATGCGGTTCCACTGCTTGAGGCCAGGGATCTTGCCGAGGAGGCCTTGGGACTGGCCCAGCTCCATCATCATGCCGCGCATGGTCGCGAACTTGTAGAGCAGGTCCTTTACGTCCGACTCCTTGCGTCCCGAGCCGCGAGCCACGCGCCGCACCCTGTCGAGGTCGTAGTCGCTCATGGCCTTGCGGCCCTTCTTGCGGCCCTTGTGGTCCTTGATCTCCTCGAAGCTCGTCACGACGAAGAGCTCGGGGCGCTCCCTTTCTGCCCGGGTCATGGAGCTGATGATGGACTCTATCTTCGTGAGCTCACGGTCGTCGATCTGTACGCCATCGGGCAGGCCGTCCTTGAAGAAGGGCAGCTTCTCCACCAGGTCCTTCAGGGACCCCATCTTCTGGATGGTGCGGATCTGCTCGAGGAAGTCCGCCATGTTGAAGCGGCCCTTGAGCATGCGGGCCGCGTCCTCCTCGGCCTTCTCCTCGTCCACCACCTCCTCGAAGTCCTTCATGAGGCCGACGACATCGCCCATCCCGAGGATGCGGGAGGCCAGCCCCTCGGGCCTGAACTCCTCCAGGCGATCCAGGTCCTCCCCCATCCCGAGGAACTTGATCGGCTTGCCAGTGACGTGGCGGACCGAGAGGGCCGCGCCGCCGCGGGTGTCTCCGTCCAGCTTGGTGAGGATCACCCCCGAGAGCTCGATGCGCTCGTTGAAGGTCTTGGCGGTGCGCACCGCGTCCTGGCCCATCATGGCGTCCACCACGAGGAGGGTGTTCGAAGGCCGGACGCGCCTCTTGATCTCTTCGAGCTCCTGCATGAGGGGCTCGTCTATCGCCAGGCGGCCCGCGGTGTCGATGATCACCGTGTCCCGCCCCCGGGTCATGGCCTCCTTGAAGGCCCGCTCCGCTATGCCGGGAGGATCTCCCGAGTCATCGTAGTACACCGGCACGTCGATCCGCTGGCCGAGCACCTTGAGCTGCTCGATGGCGGCGGGCCGATAGACGTCCGCGGCGACGAGCAGGGGCTTGCGGCCGTGCCGGCGCACGAGGTAGCTGGCCAGCTTGCCCACGGTGGTGGTCTTGCCCGAGCCCTGCAGACCCGCCATCATTATCCCGGTGGGGCCTTTTTTGGAGAAGTTGAGGGAGCTGTCCTCCTCCCCCATGAGGGAGGTGAGCTCGTCGAGGCTGGCCTTCACGAAGTAGTCGCCGACGGTGATCTTGGCCTTCTTGGCCTTGCCCTTTGCCTGAAGCCTTACCTTCTCGCCGAGCAAGTTCTCCTTGACCTTGCCCAGGAAATGCTTGACCACGCGGAACTCGACATCGGCCTCGAGCAGGGAAAGGCGCACTTCCTTGAGCGCCTCGTCTATGTCGGCTTCCGTTAGCTCGGCCTCTCCGGTGAGGCGCTGACGCGCGGTCCGGAATCCCTTGGTGAGGGTCTCTAGCATTGCGTCTCTCCTGGCCAGTCCCCCAAATCGTGCGCGTTCTTAGCATACCCCGGCGGAGCTAGACAAGCCGCAGGGCGTGGGCAATAATTTCGCGCCGTCCGCCCAGTGAGGCCAGCCTAGGATCTCGAAGAGGCCAGGGCGGATCCAGAGGAGGTTCCATGCGAGTAAATACGGCCCTTTTCACCTTCGGGCTCCTTTTCGCCGCGACAGGTCTCTCCGGCTCGGCCTCTGCCCAGCCCGGCACTCCCATCCCCTGCGAGCGGGTGCCCGACGGCACCATCTCCGTGGATGGCCTCAGGGGGGATTGGAAGGAGGTCGAGCCGCTGGAGCTCGGTGGGGGCTACGCCAAGGACGGCGACAAGAGCCGCTGGCAGGGACCGCCCGATCTCCTGGTGAAGCTCAGGTGCGCCCACGACGGCAAGGGCACCTATCTCCTCCTGGAGGTGGACGACGACCAGGTCGTCCGCACTCCGAGGGCGGGCCGGTCCGAGGATCGGGCCGAGCTCCTGTTCAAGGACGAGCGGGGAAAGCTTCGCGAGCTCCAGATCTACCCGCCCTCGGCCGCGGTCCGCGCGGGCCAAGTGCGCTGGTCCCGGCCTCCACATGCGCCAGCCCGGTTGAAGAGCACGGTGATACGGCTCAAGCACGGCTGGGCCGCCGAGCTCTGGATCCAGGGTGGAGGCGTGCCCGGCTACGGTGTCGGCTCTCCAGTCTTGCACACCACCCTCAGGGTGACGGACTTCGACAGCACCACTTTCAACAAGCCCGACACCGTTCTCGTGACCGGCGGCGAGACCCCGGAGACCCTGGGCAAGATAGAGTACGACACGGCCAAGAAGCTCTACGCCCAGTTCCTGAAGGACAAGGGGCTCACCCAGCGGAACGTTCTCTATTACGAGGTGGGCAACTTCATCACCGGTGAGGCCCTTGAGCAGCTGGTGATCGCGGGCACCTGGATCGCCTTCATCGGGGAGGACGTGATGAAGGGCGGCGCCTACTACGCCTTCCCTGTCGAGATGGCCAAGAGCCAGTCCGACATGCTCCGCTTTCGCACGGTCAACCTGGATGGAGGCACCAACAAGAGCATACTCCTGGTCATCAGGCAGGAGGGCACTCAGGGCCTGTCGCGCGACATAATGCTGATCCTGCGCTTTGCCGATTCGGGCAAGCCCGAGCTCCTCCTGGCGATGGAGGTGGCCGTGCGCCGGGGCCAGGACATGGTCATGACGAACAGCTACAAGCTCGTGCCAAAGGGAAAGAAGCACGAGCTGGAGGTCGCGGTGGACAAGGTGCAGGGTTGGACCAAGGAGAACCACCGGCCGAGCGGAGGCCAGGGACTCGAGGGCATCCTCACACCGTGGGGAAAGAACCGCCGCGTGTACACCTTCGAAGCCGACGGGCCGAGGGAGAAGTAGGAGCAGCGGGGCCACCCCTGGCCGGGCTCAGCTCCCGAGCCGGGCGTCCACGAGGGCCACGTCAGGCTGAGAGCCTCAGCTCCCGAGCCGGGCGTCCAGAAGGGCCACGTCAGGCTGGGAGCCCAGGTAGATCGTGCGGGGCCGGCCCGAGGCGTCCAGGACAATTAGGAGCCCGAGGAGCGGAGCCTTGGCAGGGGGCGAGCCCGCCAGGGAGAGCAAGACCAGCCCCTTGGGGGCAGCGCTCGCAAGGGCAGCCGATTGAGCGCCGAGCACGAGGACGGAGATGCCCCGACCACTCCAGGCCGGGGCTGCCTTGCCGAGGGCGCCCAGGTAGGCGGGGCAGCTCGGGCAGGAAGAGGGCGGGAAGTAGATGATCGTGCCAGCCTTGCCGAGGTAGGCTCGCAGGGGGCGCGGAGCCGCGGCGCGGTATGGGGCCGCCCGGATCACCAGGATCTCGGGAAGGCGTCCGAGGGGCAGTCCGGCCAGGGTGGGGGCGCCCTCCCTACCGGCGCCCGGCGCGGGCTCGGGCTCCCGGGCGAGCTGACCCGTGGGGGTCTCGCCCGAGGCGCCTGACTTGCTTGGAGGGGGGGCCAGGCCGCAAGGCTTCGGCGCCGCGCGGGCCGACAGCCCTCGAAGAGGGGTCCTGTGGCCGCGACAGAGGGTGTAGGCGCCGCCCGAGTCCAGATCCTGCCACTCCTCGGGGGTTCCGTCGGGCCAGCCGAGCTCCACCCGGTCCGCCCTCGGGACCGGGCCCAGGCCCAGGCGCGCCTCCGCAAAGGGCCGGTCCGTGGCTCCGCCGTCCAGGGCAGTCACGGCCTTTCTCTCAAGGCCCTGAGCCCGAACGGTGGCTCCACTAGTGGCACCCTGCCTCGAGACGAGCCGCAGGGTGAGGACCTTTCCCCGGCCAAGGGGCCGCGCGAGCCCGTACATTAGGAGCCGACCGTCCAGCATGCGAACCAGCAGCTCGGGTCGGCCGTCCCGGTCCAGGTCCGCCCAGGCCAGGGCTCGCACCCCGGGCGGGAGATCGAGGCCCGCGGCCAAGCCAACGTCGAGGGGCTCCGAACCCAGGTCGAGGAGCAGGGTGGCGCCTCGGGTGGCGCCGAGGGACCCCTTCAGCGGATCCACGCCTGGCGTGCGTCTGGAGGTGAGCTGGCGCGGGAGCACCGAGGTGAAGAAGAATTCGTCCTGAGAAGAGAGCGAGCCACTCGGCTTCTGCCGGCGCGCTCCTTTGTGCGCGCCATAGGCGCGGCCCTTTGCGCCCCCTGGCCAGTGGAATCCGCCGCCCAGGGCCAGCTCGGCCCTGCCGTCACCGTCCAGATCTTCTGCGGCGACGGCCAGGTCCCATCCCAGCGAGGCCGTCGAGGCCAGGGGCCGGGAGATGAACCGGCCCCGACCCTGGTTCCTGAGCCAGAAGCTCCCACGGACGGCGCTCGAGAGCCTGGAGCGGAGCGCCATGGCCTCTCTCGAGCTCAGCATGGGCCCGCCGGGCAGCGGGAAGCCGGGCCGGGCCGACTTCCAGGCCTCAGGGGAGCGGATCGCGGCGATGGCCACGTCCAGGCGGCCGTCGCCATCCAGGTCCGCGAGCGAGCAGCCCCGTCCGAGGATGGCCTCCCTGGCACCGAGGGGCAGACGC
>JAVEWA010000300.1:0-8093 GCA_034004785.1 Polyangia bacterium | reverse complement strand
TCAGGTCCTGATCCTCCACCTTGTCGGCCCTGAGCCCTGCCACGCGCAAGAAGGGCTTCATCTGGCCCGTCTCCTCGTAGAGGTGGTAGAGGATGTCCAGGAGCTCTAGATCGTCGGTGGATTCCTCGAGGAGCCTCTCGTACTGGACGGCTGCCGCCCGGGCGTCCTCCAGCTCTCGAACCAGGAGATCGGCCGCCTCCCTGCGCGCCTTGCGCACCATGGCCTGGTTCTCCGACAGCTCTGCTTTCTTGATGAGGAGGGCGACCAGCGGCTCCCAGAGCTCCAGCCGTCGCAGCACGCCTTCCATGGCCACCATGGCGTCCTGGTGGCTAGGGTCGATCCTCAGCACCTCCTCGTAGCGGATCCTGGCCTCGTTGGCGTTGCCGAGCCGGGTCTCGTAGAGCTCACCGAGCTCGAGCAGGAAAAAGACCCTGTCCTGCCTGTCATCGGTGGCGTCCAGCCGCTTGATCAGCACGCTGGCGAGGTCCACCCACTGCTCCTTCTGCTTGTAGATGGTGGCGAGGTCGTCCCATGCCTCCGCAAGCCGCGGGTTCTTCTCGAGCCCGTGCCAGAGGGAGGAGACCGCGTAGTCGGGCCGGTCCAGACGTTCGTTGTAAACGCGGCCCAGCTTGAGCCACAGCGAAGCGGCGAGCTCCTTGTCCTGCACCGTGGGCACGATGGTGTTCAGGGCAGCCACCAGCTCGCCCCACTGCTCCGTCGCCTCGGCGAGGCGATCCATCGCCGTGTTGAGCTCGGGATTGGAGGGCTCCTCCGCCATTGCCGCCAAGATGGCGGTGAAGGCTTTGCCGAGATCCCCGATCTCCTGCTCGTAGATCCGCGCCACCTCGCGCAAGGCCGCGATCCTCTCCTTCTGGGTCTCGGCGAGCTCCACCCTCGCGAGATAGACGTCCACCGCCTGCTCCCAATGGCCCTCCTCTTCGGCCACCTTGCCGAGGCGCTCCACATGGCCGGCGGCCTCGGCGTCCTTGGGGTTCTGGAGCATGAAGAGCAGCCAGCCGCCAAGGTCGTCGGCGTCCTCGGGCCGTTCCACTGGCTCGTCCTTCGCGGGGAGAGCCTCCTTGGCCGCCTCTTTTCCCGCGAGCTGCTCCGGGCGGAACTCCTTCAGGAGGGCCGCGGCCTTCTCCACGGCCGACAGGACCTCCTTGAGGCGCTGCTGGCCGAGGTCCGTGGTCTCGTAAACCAGGATCTGCTCCCCGAGGAACCGGGCCTGGCTCTCGAGCTCATTGGCGACCTGGACTATCTGCTCGCTATTCTGCATATCCACGCTCCTAGAGGATGAGGGCCTTTCTATAGCCCATCGCACCTAGAAACTCAATATAGTTCAAGGCGATGGGAGAGTCCGTCGGGTGACCGGTTCCCGCCCGCTGCCCCCAAGGGGGCAGCGCCATGGAGCGGCGGGGGGCGAGGCACCCGAGGTCCCGTGCCACATCCGTAAGAGCTGCCCCCATCCAACAGATTCGATCTGGGAGGTTCCCCCGGATGGAGGCCCGGTGTAACCTCCATGGTGCGAGGAGGTCTTGGTCTTGTCCCCTGCCACCCGTAGCCCGGCCGAGATGCTTCGGTTCCCACGGCGTCGCCTTGCCATGGAGGGCCTGGCCCTGTGCTCCCTCCTGCTCCTCTGCGCCGGGGGCTGCGACGAGCCCTCCTGGTGGCACACGGAAAAGGCCATCGTGCCCATCTGCGAGCGCGTCCTCGGCTGTGGCGGCTGGGGCTGGGCCGATCAGGGCGAGTGCCAGGACGGGCTCCTCGGCAACCCCGCCCTCGGCACGAGCTGCGCCGACGAGAGCGGCTTCCTCGGCTGCGTCCACGACTGCTGCTTCGGGGCCTGCCGCTCTGTCCTCGGCCGAGAGGCCTGCCGCGACTGCCAGCCCCCCGGGTGCAACCAGTGCTCCTTCCTCGACTGCGCCGCCTTCTCCGCCTGCGAGTCCGACTGCCGCTCGAGGGCTTGCACCCGGGAGTGACCGCTCCCGCGGCTGGGCGCCGCGCCCTCCCTTGATCCCGCGGCGCTATGGCGGTAAGCCCTTCGCATGCGCATCCTAGTCACCGGCGCCGCCGGGTTCATCGGCTCCTGGGTGGTGGATCGTCTCCTCGCGGGCGGGCATGAGGTCGTAGGTCTGGACAACTTCGACCCCTTCTATGACAGGCGCCTCAAGGAAAGGAACCTGACCGGGGCCAGGGACCACGAGGCCTTCACCTTCTTCGAGGGGGATCTCCTCGACCGAGGCCTGGTGAGGCGTCTTCTGGAAGATCCGCCCTGCCAAGCCGTGATCCACCTGGCAGCCCTGGCTGGGGTGAGGCCATCCATCGAGAGACCCATGGACTACGAGCGGGTCAACGTTCTGGGCACCATGACCCTGCTGGAGGCGGCCCGGGCGGTCCATGGGATGCGGCTCGTGCTGGCCTCCTCCTCCTCGGTCTATGGGGTGAGGAGCCGCGTGCCCTTCGAGGAGACTGACCCCTGCGACGAGCCCGCCTCCCCCTACGCAGCCACGAAGCGCTGCACCGAGATACTGGCCTACAACTACCACCACCTCTACGGCATGCCCATCCGGATGCTCCGCTACTTCACGGTCTATGGGCCGAGGCAACGCCCGGAGATGGCCATCGCGCTCTTCGCTCGAAGGATCGCCAGCGGCGAGCCCATCACGCTCTTCGGCGACGGAAGCTCGGCGAGGGACTATACCTACGTGGATGACATAGTGTCGGGCACCATCGCCACCCTGGAGCACTGCGCCGATGGCTACGAGATCTTCAACATCGGCGGCACGCGCACCACGTCCTTGGTCCGCCTGGTGGAGCTTCTCGAGGGAGCCCTGGGCAGGAAGGCCGTCCTACGGCACCTCCCGGACCAGCCAGGGGACGTGCCCATCACCTGCGCCAGCGTCGAGAAGCTGCGCCGGGCGGTCGGCTACGACCCGAGGGTTCCCATCGAGGAGGGGATCGAGAGGTACGTCGCCTACCTGGAGACGAAAGCCCCCTGAGGATGACTGCTGGCGCCCTCCCAGACCCTGAGCTGGCGCGTCAGAGGGTAGCTGGCCCCTCGCCCGACAGCCGGCCCACGCCGTAGTAGGTGAAGCCCAGGGCCCGGAGACGAGCCGGGTCGTAGATGTTGCGCCCGTCGAAGATCACCGGCTGCCCGAGCGCGTCCTTCATCCGCCCGAAGTCCGGCCTCCTCAGCTCCTGCCACTCTGTGCACAGAAACAGCGCATCGGCCCCCGAGAGGGCCTCATAAGCGTCGGTCACGTACCTGACCCTCGGATCTCCGAGCGCCTCGGCGAAGGTTGCGTTCGCCTCGGGATCGAAGGCCACCACCTCGGCGCCGGCCTCCAGGAGGCCTCGCACCACCACGAGAGCCGGGGCCTCGCGCACGTCATCGGTCTGGGGCTTGAAGGCCAGGCCCCAGACGGCCATCCTGCGCCCCTTCAGCTCCCCGAAGTGGGCCCGGGCCTTGTGGAGGAGGAGGCTCTTCTGGCGCAGGTTCACCCGATCGGCGGCAGAGACCAGGGCGAGCTCCATCTGGGCGTCCTCGGCCTGGCGCAGAAGGGCGGACACGTCCTTTGGGAAGCAGCTCCCGCCGTATCCGATGCCGGGGAACAGGAACCTCCTGCCGATGCGCTCGTCCGACCCCATGCCCCGGCGAACCATGTCCACGTCGGCGCCGAGCCGCTCGCACAGGGCGGCAATGTCGTTCATGAAGGAGATCCGAGTGGCCAGGTACGCGTTGGCCGCGTACTTGGTCAGCTCCGCGCTCCGCCTGTCCATGGTCATGATGCGGTCCCAGGTGCGGACGAAGGGCGCGTAGAGGTGTCTGAGCATCTCCAGGGCCTGGAGGTTGGAGGCGCCGATGATCACCCGGTCCGGCTTCATGAAGTCGTTGACCGCGTCTCCCTCCTTGAGGAACTCGGGGTTGGACGCCACGGTGAAGTCCACGTCGGTGAATGTCCTCATGTGGGCCTCGAGCCGCTCCGCGGTGCCCACAGGGACGGTTGACTTGTCCACGATCACGGCGAAGCGCCGGAGGCCGCGCGCCACCGTCTCGCCAGCGGCGAAGAGGGCCTGGAGATCGGCCCGGCCGTCCTCGCCCATCGGAGTGCCCACCGCCATGATGACCACCTCCACGTCCCCCACCGCGCCCTGGATATCGGTAGTGAACCGAAGCCTCCCCTTGGCGGCGTTGCGCTCGACGAGGGGCTTCAACCCCGGCTCGTAGATGGGAATCTCACCCCGGTCGAGCCGCTCGATCTTCTGGGCGTCGATGTCGCAGCACACCACGTTGTTGCCGAACTCGGCGAAGCCCGCGCCGGCCACGAGGCCCACGTATCCGGTACCGATCACGCAAAGTTTCATGGTTACCTCTCGTAAGCTGCCTTTTGAAGGCCTCCGGACGCCCTCGATACGCCCAACCACGACGGCGCAGTCTAGGCAATGCCCGCCCCCGGCGCAACGTATTCGATGATCTCCGGGCGTGGCGAAAACCACGGGACGAGCGCCCCGCTTCGTGCTACCGAGGGGTGCATGTCCAAGGATCGTTCCAGAGCCGCCGCCTTTGGCGGTCCAGGCTGGCGTTCGCGCGAGGGAGGGCTGCTCGGGGACCTGGGCGCCCACTGGGCCCGCTGCGGGGTGGGCTGCGAGTGGGCTCCGCTGAAGGCAGTGCTCATGCACAGGCCTGGAGCCGAGCTCAGACAGTCGGCGGCGCCAGACGACGCGCTCATGCTGGAGCCCCTGGACGCGGTCCAGGCGGGTGTGCAGCACGACGGCGTGGCCTCGACCTACAAGCTGGCCGGGGTAAAGGTCCACTACGTGGAGCCGGAGCGCGAGCCTCCCCCGAACCTCATGTTCTGCGCAGACCTGTTCTTCATGACCCCGGAAGGGGCCGTGGTGGGGCGGACCGCCTCGCCGGTGCGGGCAGGGGAGGAGCGCTGGGTCGCCCGCCGCCTCGCCGCTCTCGGCATCCCGGTCCTGAAGACCATCAGGGGCAGCGGCTGCTTCGAGGGTGCCGACGCCATTTGGCTGGATCCGGACACGGTGCTCGTCTCCCGCGGGCTCCGCACCAACTCAGAGGGCGCGGCCCAGGTGGCCGCCCTCCTACGGGAGATGGAGGTGGAGCCCATCCTGGTGGACGCCCTGCCAGGCACCATGCACCTCATGGGCCAGCTCCGCTTCGTGGACGAGGGCAGGGCAGTCATCTGGCCACGGCGCCTGCCCGAGGAGGTAGTGGCGCTCCTCGAGGAGCGCGACTACGACGTGCTTCGAGCCCCCGACGAGACCGAGCTCGAGGAGGGCTTGGCCCTCAACTTCGTCACCCTCGCGCCGGGAAGAGTCCTCATGCCAGCGGGCAATCCGCGAACCCAGGCCTTCCTGGAGGCAGCCGGCGTCACCTGCCAGACGACGCCGATGCACGAGCTGGCCAAGGCCGCGGGAGGCATCGCTTGCCTCACGGGCGTCCTCTGGCGAGGATAGGCTCCATGCGCGGCGCAATCGCCATCATTGCCCCAGGCCTCTTCTTCGCAGGATGCCTGTTCCCCTCGGACCGGGACTCCTTCGGCGACCAGCACCCTCCTCCCCTAGTCCCGCTGGCCACCTCGCCAAGGAGCGGCGAGGAGAGGGTGTCCCGAAACCAGACCATCCGGTTCTTCTTCGACGGCAGGGTCCACCCCGACTCCCTGGGGACCCAGACCCTGGCCCTCACCACGGGCTCGTCGGTGATTCGCTGCTCGAGGCGCGTCGATCTCCTGGACTGCTCGGCAGATCTCCTGCCCCAGGACACCCTGCGCCCGTCACTTCTATACCGGGCTATTGCTCGGGACCTGCGCTCCGTCGCGGGCGGCGCCCAGAGCGAGCCTGTGGAGCTCCTGTTCGTCACCGGAGACGCCACCTCCACCGCGCCCGCGGCCCCGGCCCCGGAGCTCGGCCTTCTCGTCGCAGAGGTCTTCGCTCCCCGCTGCGCCTCCTGCCACTCGGGCTACCAGCCTCCCTCGGGCCTGGATCTCTCCACCGAGGCCGCGGCCCGCGAGACGCTCCTCGGACGGGAGAGCCTGTACCAGCCAGGAGTTCGCCTGGTGTCCCCGGGACGGCACGCTGCCAGCTACCTCCTCTGGAAGCTCCTCGCGCTGCCCGGGATCTGGGGCGACCCCATGCCCCCCCGCACTGCCTCGAGCTGGCCCACTGACCGGTCCTGCGGCACCCTGGATCAGGACCTGCGCAGGATCGCCGCGTGGGTGGACGGGCTCTAGCCCTCGAGAGGCCGGATGTCGAGAGCCTCAGGGAGCGGGCGGGCCCTCGTCCAGGGCGGCGTGGAAGTAGGCCACCATGCCCGGGATGTCGTTCTCGAGCCACTTCCGGGGCTCCCTGGGGTTGAAGCGCCAGAAGAGGCTCGGGGCCCGCAGGTGCTGACGCAGGCTCTCCATGATGGGGAACATCTCCACGCAGATGGCCCATGTCCCGTATCTGTGATGCTGGTGGTCCTCCTGCTCCCCGGTGAACCAGTCCAGGCGGCGGCTCGCCACCCAGCGGTAGCGGCTCACCTTCTGGGCCTCGCCAAAGGCCCGGCAGAGCCGTCCATATCCCGACAGGTGATCCTTGCGCTCGACATGGGCCGACAGGAGCGCGCCCATGGTGGAGTGCAGGCTCACGCTGGCGGCGAAGGGCACCTCCTCGAAGAGGGTCGCCATGGCGCGCGTCTCGGGCTCGGACAGGGGCCCGGCGCCGCGAAAGAAGGGGCTTGTGGGGTCGGTGGAGCCGGTCATCCATCCGCCTGTCTTGATTGCGTACCAGGGCTGCGGCGCGGGGAGAGGGTAGTTGCGGTTCAGGTCCACGCCCCGGGCGTTGGAGCGCAGCTCGTGCAGCTTGCCTTCGCCCTCCCGCTCCCACACCCTGGCGTAGCCGTCAGGGTTCACGCATGGCACCACCCAGATCTCGGCCCGCTCCATGAGGGCCCGGAGCGCGGGCCGGGGCCTCTCCATGGCCGCGACAAAGCCCAGGGATGCAAGTGACGAGATCCACTCCAGGCCGTGAATGTTTCCGCACACGAGCAGCCGGGGGCACTCGCCCGGATGCGAGGGTTCCTCGGCCTTTGTGGCCTTGCGCGGGATCCTCGCCGCCCTGATCGGGCGCCCCTCCACGCTCTCGCCTATCACGCGAACCTCTGCCCCCACGGCGCCAGCCGCCTGATCCAGGCGTTCCTCCCGCACCTCGGGGCTCGGGTAGGGGAACAGGGGGTGCTTCGTCATCTCCTGGCGCTCCTTGGGGCTCGGGCCCTGGTCGAGGACATGGGGAGCATCGCCCATTTACGAAAAGCGTCAAGACGCAATGCCTGGCGGCTTACACGTCCTGCTCAGCCAACCATGCGTACTTACGAGACAATCCGGCGCAGAGTTTACGGAGCTCTTCTGCGCGAGACCCCTGCCCTACTTGCATCCTCCACTTGCGCTGCTACTCATACGCTCTCGGCAGGACACGAGGCCCCGCCTGGAAAGCACCACGGGGAGGCGACAGCCCTCGGGGCGGCACCAAAAGAAGACACGCCGGAGGCCACATGAAGCAGCGCCGCGTCACATCGGGAAACGTCATGCTCTTCCAGGGGCTCACCGCGGCGCAGGTGGAGAAGAGCCGCGCCGAGCACGGCGCCAACGTCTTGACCCCGCCGCCCAGAACCCCCTGGTGGCGCGAGCTGCTCGGCAAGTTCGACGATCCCATCATCAGGATCCTGATGGTGGCGGCCGCCATTGCCATCGCTGTGGGCGCCGTGGACGGCAGCTACATCGAAGGCATCGGGATTGTGTGCGCGATCCTCCTGGCCACCTTCCTGGCCTTCCTGAACGAGTACAGGGCCGCCCGTGAGTTCGACATCCTCAACAAGACGAGCGACGACGTGCCCGTCCAGGTCGTCCGGGCGGGTCTGATCACCCAGGTGCCGCGCCGGGACCTGGTCGTAGGGGACATAGTGCTCGTGGAGATGGGGGAAGAGGTCCCGGCGGACGGCGGGCTCCTCGAGGCAGTGACGCTCCAGGTGAACGAGTCCCGCCTCACCGGGGAGTCCGAGCCGACGGACAAGATCGTCGGCCCACCTCCCG
>JAVEWA010000299.1:0-8095 GCA_034004785.1 Polyangia bacterium | reverse complement strand
GGACTCCCAATGGGCCATGGGGCCCCCAGGGGCAGGGCTCCGAGCCTCGATTCGCGGGGCAGCAGGTCACGGCCTCCAGGCTCCCAGGCACGTTGCAGACGGACCCTGGCTGCGCTCCCACCGTGGCCGCATCCTGGAATACCGGTCCAGGGGCCGCGGTCCAGGGCACTAGCGGAGCGGGCGCGGCCGGGCCCCAGGGCGGCGTATCCATGGTCCAGCCAGCGGGCGACGCGAGCGCGAGCGCGACCGCGACCGCGACCGCGACCGCCACCGGCGTGCCCGGCAATCAAGCGGCGTCCCAGTCACGGGTCCAACCCGGTGGCCGGCCATCGAGCGGCATCCAGACTCGGGCTCCATCGCAGAGGAGGTCGGCCTGGCTGTGGCTCGGGCCTCTGATTGCCTTGCCGGTCATTATTGCCATCGTGGGTCTCGCCGTGGTCCTTGGCCGGGACGGCTCGGACGGCAAGAAGACCTCCGGTGGCGAGACCGGGCAGGGCGCCCTGGCCGAGGGCCCGGCGCGGTCCATGGAAGAGGGCCCTGGTGATGAAGGGATGGGGCGCGCCCGCGGCGCAGCCGGGCAGCGCAATGGGGAGGAAGGGTCGATGTCTCGGGAAAGGCCCCGCGACGGGGCGGGAGCGTCCTCGACGATGGAGCGGCCCGGCGGCGGCGAGCCTGGGCCCGCCACGATGGAGCGGCCCGGCGGCGGCGACCCCGCCGGCGGCGAGCTCCCTGCGACCGGCGGCAAGGCCTGGCCGCCAGAGCGGATAAAAGAGCTGGTGGCCGGATGCAAGAGCCCAAAGGACGCCGAGGCTCTCTTCGCCGAGGCCAAGCGGGCAGAGCAGAGCAAGGAGCCCGGCGCCTGGCAGCGAGCAGTGGCCCACTACCAGGCCGTGCTCGGCTGCGGCTACTCCTCCCTCGGCCAGCGCGCCTGGAGCGCCCGTCTCATCGCCAACATCTTCCTGCGCCTCAAGGATTGCGGCGCGGCCCGGCGGAACTGGATCAGCTACCAACGCTTCAGCAGGGCCGCGGGCAAGCCTGCCAAGCCCTTCCCCCGCTGCCCCTAGTCAATGCCAATGCCCCGTTATCAATCCCAGCCCTTCTCGCCAGGCGCACGTAGGCTCCCTGGCGTTGCCCCGCTCTTTGCCCTCGCGCTAGTCTTTCTCGGCGCTCAGGGCTGCGGTCGAGCAAAGACCGAGCGCGGTGCGAAAGTGGAGGGTCGGGAGGTTTCAATGGGCCGGACGGCGGCGGCGCCCTTGCCGCCCCGAGGGGCAGAGGCGGGGAGACCGGTGGCCGGGCCCCGGGAGCTCCCCCTGCGGGATCCGGGCCCAGGGCCCAGGCTGGCCCGGCAGGGCCCCAGGGGGCCCATACCAGAGGACGGTCCAGCCACCCCCGCGCCAGACCTGGAGGGAGACTGGGTGGTTGAGCGGGTGCTGGTGGAAGGGAAACAGGTTCCGCTGCCCAAGACCTATCAGCTCAGGCTGGTGTTCGAGCCAGGCGGCAGCCTGGTGGTGCACGGGCTCCAGCGCACCAAGCCAGCCAAGGACGAAGGGGTCTGGAGGCTGCGGGACGGCAAGCTCCACACCCGGATCGGGCTCCTGCGCGAGGTGCGAAGCTATTCCAGGCTTGGGGAGCGGCTAGTCCTCACGAAGCCGGGGGCCTTCCCGGTCACATGGGAGCTGACGAGGAGAAAGAGCCACAAGGAGCAGGACGCTCCCTAGGAGAGCAGCATGGAGAGCTGGAGAGGGGAGCCGGAGCGGGGTTACTCGGCGGCCTTGGCCTGCTTGACGATGAAGGCCTTGAGACCCTGCGGCTCCTTCTTGAGCTCGGTGCGCTGCTTTCGCGTGAGCCCCTGGTAGAGCTTCTTGAGGGCCTGGCGCTGCTCCCGTTTCTTCTTCTTCCTGCCGGCCATGTCGAGCTTCTTTGTGTTGGCCATCTTGTCGCCTCTTTTGTCTGTTCCCGTCAGAGAGTCGCGTCTTTACCAGCGCTTCGTCTCCGCGTCAAGGGCCTGGCTCGCCCTGGGGCTCGCCAGGGGCTCGCTTGAGGCGCGTCTGGACCAAGCCAAAGGGCCTCGTCCCCGGGGCAGGGGGGCGCTATAGTGCTTCCACCTCCCCCTTGGGAAGGAGACACCTCGAGGATTTTCCCATGACCGAGACCCACAAGTCCAGCATCTACACTCGCGGCGGGGACAGAGGCGAGACCTCCCTCCTGGACGGCTCGAGGGTCCCAAAGGACGCCCTGCGGGTGGAGGCCTACGGCACCATAGACGAGGCCAACTCCTGGGTGGGGGCGGCCCTGGCGTTCCTGGAGGATCCCAGGCTCACTGAGGGCCTCACCTTCCTTCAGCACCGGCTGTACAACTGCTCCTCCAACGTGGCCACCCCGCCCGGGGCGGGGATCCAGCCCACGCTCGTTCGGGAGGAGGACGTGGCTTGCCTGGAGGAGGCCATCGACTTCTACGACCACGCCAGCGGCCCCATCCGGGTCTTCGTGCTGCCAGGGGGATGCCGGGCGGCGGGCATGTTGCACGTCGCCCGCACCGTCTGCAGGAGGGCCGAGCGGTGCCTGGTGGCCCTCGGGGCAAAGGAGGCCGTGGATCCCCTGGTCATCCGCTTCGTGAACCGCGCCTCGGACCTGCTCTTTGCCGCGGCCCGCTACGCCAACTTCCTGGATGGACGCGGCGACCTGCCCTGGCAGAAGGACCTGCCCCTGGCCTGCTTCGATCCGGAGTGAGCCCGCTTTTTGAGGGCTCTGCCTCTGCTGGATCTTGCCCGTGCAGGGGACGGCGCAGGGGGTACAGGGTGCGGAAATCAGAAGGCCGCGAGCCTCGGGCAGCGCGGAGCCCTCGTTGCGAAGAGCCTTGTTGACAATATGGTCAACTGCGAATATAGCACTCTGAATCGCAGCTCGACCGGAGCAAGGCTGAACCAAGTGAAGCAGCGAGAGGTCTATAGACGTCAGGCCCGGGTTCTCAAGGCCCTGGCCAGCGAGACTCGCCTGATGCTGGTGGATCGCCTCGGTCAGGGAGAGTGCACAGTGGGCGAGCTCGTGGAGCTAATCGGCTCGGATCAATCCACCGTTTCAAAGCACCTGGCGATCCTGAGGAGCCACGGAATTGTCGAGGACCGGCGGGAGGGCAGCTTCGTGTACTACCGCCTGGTCACCCGCTGCGTCTTGGACTTCTTCTCCTGCGCCAGCAAGGTGCTGGAGGTGAAGCTGTGACGGGCATGTCTCTACCTGCGAGAGCGTCGCTCTGGGTCGAGGGCGGAGAGGCGCTCGTTGCGGAGGTTTTTTTTGCGGCTGCCCTTGCGATATGGCCATATCGCCAAGTGAAGGAGCGAGCGCATTTCTGGCTCCAGATTCGCGTGTGTGAGGGAGAGCAAGCATGAAGGAGTGGCACAAGCTCCTCATCATCCTGGCGGTGTTCCTGGGCGCTTTCTTCCTGCCCGTGGGGAGCGAGCGCTTCATGGGGGCCGTTGAGGAGAGCCTCGGCCTGGTGCGCTGGTACGCCAGGGAGCATGTGCTGCTTTGTCTCGTGCCGGCCTTCTTCATCGCGGGCGCCATCAGCGTCTTCGTCAGCCAGGGCGCGGTGATGCGCTACCTGGGGCCCCGGGCTCCCAAGATCTTGTCCTACCCCGTGGCCGCGGTGTCGGGCACCATCCTGGCGGTCTGCTCCTGCACGGTGCTGCCTCTCTTCGCGAGCATCCACAAGCGGGGCGCGGGCCTCGGGCCCGCCACTGCCTTTTTGTACTCGGGCCCCGCCATCAACGTGCTGGCCATCATCCTCACGGCCAGGGTGCTGGGCGCGGAGCTGGGCATCGCCCGCGCGGTGGGCGCGGTGCTCTTCGCCGTGCTCATCGGGCTCCTCATGCACCTCCTCTTCCGCCAGGAGGAGGAGGAGCGCGCCAAGGACGCCCCCATGCTCCTGCCGCCCGAGGATGGCGAGCGGACGCTCCTTCAGAACGGCCTCTACTTCCTGGCCATGGTGGGGATCCTGGTCTTCGCCAACTGGGGCAAGCCCGCCGCAGGGGACGCCGGGGTCTGGTCGGCCATCTTCTCGGCCAAGTGGGTGGTGACGGGGCTCTTCGGGGCGGCCCTGGCCTACTTCCTTTGGCGCTGGTTCGAAAGGGACGAGCTGGCCTCCTGGACCGAGGAGAGCTGGGGCTACGCCAAGCAGATCCTGCCGCTGTTGCTGGCGGGCGTGGCAGTGGCGGGCCTGCTCCTCGGGGGACCTGATGGCTCGGATCGTGGGCTCATCCCGAACCACTGGGTGGCCGAGTCGGTGGGGGGCAACTCCATCTGGGCGAACTTATTTGCCGCCGTGGCCGGCGCTCTCATGTACTTCGCCACCCTCACCGAGGTGCCCATCCTGGAGGGGCTCCTGAAGTCGGGCATGGGCAAGGGGCCGGCCCTGGCCCTGCTCCTGGCGGGCCCGGCCCTGTCGCTCCCGAACATGCTGGTGATACGGAGCGTGCTCGGCACCAAGAAGACCTTGGCCTTCATCGGGCTCGTGGTGATCCTGTCGGCCCTGGCGGGCTTTGGCTACGGGGCCATTTTTTGACGATATGATTGGAGGACCGTCATGCAGATAAAGGTGCTCGGAACGGGATGCGCGAAGTGCCAGAAGCTCTACGAGGTCACCAAGAGGCTCTTGGAAGCCGAGGGCGTGGAAGCCGAGGTCGTGAAGGTGGAGAAGCTCGAGGAGATCATGGACCACGGGGTGATGATGACCCCTGGGCTCATGATCGACGGGGAGCTGAAGAGCACGGGCGCCGTGCCGCGCGAGAAACAGCTCCTCGAGTGGATCCGAGCGGCGGCGCACAGGTAGCAGTCAACTGGAAGCTGGCGGCTGGGCAGGGCCCAAGCGCACGCATAGGTTAGAGCATGTTCGAGTCCTTTCTCGCTGACCTGGGCCAGACCATCCAGGCCAACCCCTGGATGGCGGTGGTGGCCGTGTTCCTGGGTGGGGTCCTTACGGCCACCAACCCCTGCGTCCTCGCCATGATCCCCCTCATGATCAGCTTCGTGAGCGGGCGGCGCGAGGAGGGGATGGGGCCCTTGCGCGCCCTTGGCTACTCGTCGGTCTTCGTGGTGGGGCTCTGCGCGACCTTCACGGTCCTCGGGGTCATGGCGGCCCTGTCGGGGAGCATGTACGGCGGCTCGTCGCCGGTGTGGAACTGGATCGTCGCCGGGGTGTGCATCTTGATGGGGCTCCACCTGATGGGGCTCCTGCCTTTCCAGATCCCATCCCCGATCAAGTCCCAACCCAAGCTCCAGGGCGTGCTCGGCGCCCTGCTCCTCGGCCTGCTCTTCGGGTTCGTGTCCTTGCCCTGCGCCGGGCCCATCCTGATCGTGGTGCTCACCTACCTCGCGGGGTCCGACTCATCCATCGCCTACGGCGGGCTGCTCCTGTTCGTGTACGGCCTGGGCCACAGCGTCCTCGTGCTGGTGGCGGGCGTGTCCATGGGGCTCGCCCGAAAGCTCATCGAGTCCCAACGGGTCACCAAGGTAACAGAGCGCCTGCGGCAGATAGCGGGCGTACTGATAATCGGCGTGGGGGGCTACTTCGCCTTCCTCGCCCTGAAGTAGGAGATTCATATGGAAAGAACGACTCGTCTCTCGCTCTCCATCGCCCTGGCTCTCGCGGCTGGGGTTGCCCTGGCGGCGGGCAGTGGCTGCCGCCGCTCCGGGACGCCCGCGGGCGCCCTGAAGAAGCAGGCCGGCGAGAAGGTGGAGAAGATCGTCTTCGTGGGCCAGCAGAACGCCTGCGCCTGCACCAAGCGGGTGGTGGACCAGACCTGGGACGCCCTGCAGTTCGCCCTGAAGAAGCACGCCGGCGTCAAGGTGGAACGCGTCGAGATGGACGTGGACCGGGAGAGGGTCCGAGCTCTCAGGACCGTGCGGAAGTTCATGGCCCTGCCCGCGCTCTACTTCTACAACCCCGAGGGCAAGCTCGTGGCCATGCTCGAAGGCGAGGTCATGCCCGACAAGATCGCAGAGGCCTTGAAGTGAGGGGAGGAGGGGCGAAATGATGAGAGCTGCGACCGGGACAGCCCAAGGAGCGATGGCTTGCGCGGCCAGCTTGGCCATGCCCGCCTGCCTGCTCCTCGGCGCGGCAGTGGGCCCGGGCTGCTCCCCCGAGGTGCAGCCGCCCCCAGCGGCGGCGAAGGCAGCCAGGTCGGCAGCCAGGTCGGCAGCCCCGCGTCGGGCGCTCGGGGTCTGCCCTCCCTACAAGCTCAGGGACGAGCAGGGGCAGATCATCGATCCAGTGGCGGGGATCAACGCCGACAAGCCCTACAGCCCGAGGCAGACCTGCGGCCAGGAGGGCTGCCACGACTACAAGACCATCACCGAGGGCTACCACTTCACCCAGGGCAAGGGGGAAGCGGTCCCCGCGGAGCACAAGCAGCGCTACGCCTGGGTGACCTCGCCCGGGCAGTATGGAGGGCGCTGGTGAAGCCCCGCGCCCCTGTACTCGCAGTTGGCGGGTAAGAAGAACAAGAGCGCAAAAGAGATAGACATGACCTCCTTCGGCTTCGTGTCGAGCTGCGGGGTCTGTCACCCCGGAGGCGGGCCCCTGGAAGAGGACCGGGAGGGCAAGCGCTACGACCGCTGGATGGCGGATCCATCCTCCAAGCTGACCCCAGGGGGCGACAATGGCCTGGACGGCGACTACTACAAGGCTCGCTGGTCCGAGACTGGCGTGGTCGAGGCGGACTGCCTGCTCTGTCACAAGCCGGACTACGACTATGCCGGCAGAAACGCCCACCTCAAGAAGCTGAACTTCCGCTGGGCGGCCACGGTTGGCTCCCGGCTCGCCCAGGTCCAGGGCTCCGTGGTGGATGGAAAGCCTCCGGCGGTGACCTACAACCCGAAGAAGTTCAACCCGGACGGCACGGTGACCCAGCACACCGTGCGCCAGGTGCGGAACTCGACCTGTCTCAGGTGCCACTCCAAGTCCGACTGGAAGAAGCGCGGCGCGGCCTACTCGCCGAGGACAGACGTACACATCGCCAAGGGGATGCGCTGCTTGGACTGCCACACCGCGGGTTCCCGAGCCTCCGACCCACGGATCCGCGGCAAGGAGGCGCACCAGTTCGGCAAGGGGGACGACCCTGGCGGGTTCGCTCGGAACGACCTGGACAACACGGTGAGGAGCTGTGAGTCCTGCCACTCCGACGGCACCCACGGGGCCCCGATCGCCAAGCACGCAGGTCTCCCGCCCCTGCACCTTCACCGGATAGCGTGCCAGACCTGCCACATCCCCTGGCGCTACGTGCGGGCCGCGGCGGTGCAGGCCTCGGATGTTTACAACCCGGGGCCGCACATCACGCCTCCGGGCAAGCACATCTGGACCTTCTACGACGCTCGCCGCGAGTACTGGAACCACTACGGCGAGAACACGCTCTCGACGCCTTCGGATCAGCCGACCGACCGCTACAGGCCCGAGCTGACCAGGTACAAGGGCAAGATCTACCCGGTCAACAGGGTGCACAGCGCCTTCGTGGGCTACGAGGAGGAGGGCCAGGCGGCCATCGGGCAGCTCATCATGAAGGACTTCTATGCCATGTGGGCTGCCCACCTGAAGAGCCCCAAGACGGAGTACCCCGAGCTCGCGCAGATCACGGACGACGACGCCGACGGCATGATCGAGGTGAACCGCCCCGAGGAGATCGACGCTCTCCTCGCCGCCACAGCCAAGCACGTGAAGAAGATCGTCTTCCCCATGGCGAGGCGGCGCCTCGTGTGGGTATCGAACGAGCGCGTCTATCGCTCGGGCAGCGAGCACCGCAACATCTCGAAGCAGGAGTGGGAGGCCTCGCCCTTCGGCTCCACCCACAAGTACTCCCACGACGTGGCCCCGGCAAAGGCGGCGCTCGGCGCGGCCGGATGCCGGGACTGTCACTCCGCAAAGAGCCCCTTCTTCTTCGGGCCGGCGCTCGTGCGGCCCTTCGGTCCGGACGGAAAGCCAGTCTGGACCAGCATGAGCGCGATCATGGGCTACGACGGCGCGGCGCGCTCCTACTCGGGCAGGGTTGGGCTGGTGGCGACCTCCTTCAAATGGCTGACCATCGTCGTGATGCTGCTGCTCATCGGC
>JAVEWA010000298.1:0-8121 GCA_034004785.1 Polyangia bacterium | reverse complement strand
CAACCCCTTGCAACCCGCCGCCGCTCAGATATATAGGCCCGTGTTCTGGGTTTGCAGGCAGGATTTGGGACTAGTTTGGTCCCTTTTCAGTGGAGCTGCTCGCCGAGGAGCACGGCATCTTTGATCCCTGGAGGCTGGACCCATGACCCCTGTAATGGGCATTCGAAGAGAAGACAAGAACCGCTGGGAGCGGAGGGTCCCGATCATCCCAGGGCATCTGGCAGAGCATCTGGCCACGGGCCGCTTGAAGGCCATCGTGCAGCCCTATCCCGAGCGGGTGTTTACGGACGACGAGTTCCGGAGGGCGGGGGCGCGGGTGGAGGAGGCCCTTGGCGAGGCGGACTTCCTGTTCGCCGTCAAGGAGATCCCCATCCACCTGTTCCTGCCTGGGCGCGCCTACGCGTTCTTCTCACACACCATCAAGCGGCAGGCCTACAACATGCCGATGCTCCGGCGCATGCTGGAGCTCGGCTGCACCCTCGTGGACTACGAGCGGATCACGGACGCGCAGGGCAGGCGCCTGGTGTTCTTCAGCCGGCAGGCTGGCCAGGCAGGCATGATAGACAGCCTGCACCTGCTCGGCAGGCGGCTGGGTTGGGAGGGGATCGAGACCGCGTTTTCGATGGTGGGCATGGCCCATGAATACGGAGATCTCGCCAGCACGAGGGCCGCCTTCGAAAAAGTGGGCCCGAAGCTGGCCGCCGGGGCCTTGCCAGGCGGGCTGCATCCCATAGTCGTTGGAATAGCGGGCTATGGAAACGTCTCAGTCGGGGCGCAGGAGGTCCTCTCGCTCCTGCCCTGCGCCGAGTGCTCACCCGAAGACCTGCTCGGGGGCCGTATTCCGGATTCGAGCCCGATGGTGAAGGTGGTCTTTCGCGAAGAGCACATGGTCGAGCCCCTCGCCGGGGGAGCCTTCGAGCTGTCTCGTTACTTTGCCCATCCCGAGGAGTTCAGGGGAGTCTTCAGGCGGTATCTGCCTCATCTGCACGTCCTCGTGAACGCGATCCTGTGGGAGGAGCGCTATCCGAGGCTCGTCACCTTCACAGACCTAGGCGATCTATGGGCTGGAGGGGAAGCTCCGAAGCTGCGGGTGATCGGCGACGTGAGCTGCGATCTGAACGGCGCCATCGAGTGCACCGCCAAGGCCACGATGCCAGACGAGCCTGCCTACGTGGCGAGCCCAGAGGATGGAGCGATCTCCATGGGCGTGGAGGGCCGAGGCCCGGTGATCATGGCAGTGGACAACCTGCCCGCCGAGTTTTCGACCGAGTCATCCCTCTTCTTCTCGGAGCAGCTCCGTCCCTTCATCGTTCCTCTGGTGACCGCGGATCGCGGCGTTCCCTTCGAGCGGCTGGAGCTGCCTGCGCCCCTGCGCCGGGCAGTGATCGCATACAACGGTGAGCTGACCCCCGACTACGAGTACATCGCCACGGCGCTATAGGTCCAGCTCTGTATTCCACGGGGCGAGGCCCTGCGCAACCAACGCTTCCATCGAGGAGAGACACATGACCACCACCAAGTCTGGCAAGAAGGTGCTGCTGCTCGGAGCGGGCATGGTGACCCGTCCTGGCGTAAGTTACATGCTGGAGCACGGTTGCGAGGTGCTGGTAGCGAGCCGCACCGTGAAGAAGGCCGCTAGTTTGGTCGAAGGGCACCCTAACGGACGGGCAGTCGCCTTCACCATCGATGATCGCGAGGCATTGAACCGGCTGGCATCCGAGTCCGACGTGGTCATCAGCCTGCTGCCGGCCCCCATGCACCCGGTGGTGGCCGAGGCCTGCCTCGCCGCGGGCACCAACCTCGTCACCACCTCCTACGTCAGCCCCGCGATGCGCGACCTCGACGAGCGGGCGAGGCAGAAGGGGCTACTCTTCCTCAACGAGATCGGCCTGGACCCAGGCATCGACCACATGTCCGCCATGAAGGTCATAAACGGCGTGCGCGCCCAGGGCGGGACGGTGACGAGCTTCCGCTCCTACTGCGGCGGCCTCCCGGCGCCGGACTCCAACACGAACCCATGGGGCTACAAGTTCTCCTGGAGCCCCATGGCGGTGCTGCGGGCCGGGCTGAACCCGGCGCGCTATCTGGAGGATGGCCGCCTTCTGGAGATCCCCGGCCCCGAGCTCTTCGCCCACCACTGGCCCATGAAGGTGCCAGGCGCTCCCGACTTCGAGGGCTACCCCAACCGCGACTCGATGGGCTATGTCGAGCTGTACGGGCTGGAGTCGGCCCGGACAATGTTCCGTGGCACCCTACGTTACCCTGGCTGGTGCGCGACGCTGAAGCTGGTGGTGGACCTAGGCCTGCTCGACCAGACTCCGCGAGAGGATCTGAGCGGACGAACCCACGCCGAGGTGCTCGCGAGCCTCGTGCCAGGCGCCAAGCCGTCCACCGTCAGGGCCGACATCGCGGCCCGTTTCGATCTCACCCCAGAGGCAGACCCGCTCGAGCGCCTCGCCTGGGCGGGCTTCTTCTCGGAGCTTCCTGTGCCACAGGTGGGCTCCCTCATGGAGCTGGTCGGCGCGAGGCTTCAGGAGAAGCTCACCCTTGGTCCGGGGGAGCGCGACATGATCGCGCTTCACCACGAGTTCGAGGCCGAGCTTCCCGGCGGGATCAAGAAGCGAATCCAGTCCACAATGGTTGACTTCGGCGTACCGGATGGAGATTCGGCCATGGCGCGCACGGTCAGTCTTCCCTGCGCGGTGGCGACCCGGCTGCTCCTCGAGGGAAAGATCGCGCTGCGAGGTGTGCAGATCCCGGTGCAGCCCGAGCTGTACGAGCCGGTGCTCGCCGAGCTCGAGCCTCTCGGGATCCGCTGCGAGGAGAGAGAGACCACCCTCTAACAAGGGGTCCGCGCCCTTTGTCGGCCGGCTCGCCGGCGTCGTAGTCGTTTCCCATGGGTATCTGGGGAGGGCCGGGGACGGCTCAAACCCTTGGCCTGTTCGCGCCTCCTCCGGGGCCATTCGTCCTTTCTCCGCGTCCTCCGGGTCTGGTGTAGTATGTGAAGCCAGACGGAGGGCCCACATGGTCAAGATCGCCCACATTGATCCCGATCAGTTCCTGCTCGACACCATGGCGCTCGGCCGCAAGGTGTACGAGACGGGCTTCAGGCCCAAGCACGCCATCTCCATCTGGCGCGGCGGCACCCCAGTGGGGCTCGGAGTGGACGCTTACTTCCGCGGCCAGGGCGTGTACATGAACCACACCACAGTGGCCACGGAGTCCTACAAGGGCATCGGAAGGCAGGAGGGGGTGATCCTGAAGGGGCTCGAGCATGTGGTGAAGGTGATCTGCCGCGAAGACGAGCTCCTCATCCTGGACGACGTCTACGAGTCCGGGCGCACCATTGGCCAGATCGTCGAGACCCTTCGCGAGCGGGCCAGGAGGAACGCTCCGGAGAAGATAATGGTCGCCACGGTCCATTCGAAGCCGGAACGCCACGTTTACAAGGGCCTCCCCGTGGTGTGCCTGCGCGAGGTGGCCTCGGACACCTGGATCGACTACCCGCACGAGCTGGCCGACCTGTACGATCCAGCGGACCACGGCGCGGCCCGGATCCAGGAGAAGGATCCGAAGATCTGGCAGATCCTGAACGAAGATCCTTCGCCAGAGGAGGACCGCGGCTCCGAGGGGCCTTTCATCTACCTCACGGCGCGAGATCTCCTCTACGACTCGCTCCGGCTGGGCGTGAAGATCGCAAGGGACGAGTCCTTCTACCCGGACTTCCTCATCGCCATGTGGCCAGGAGGCGTCTCAGCAGGGCTTCCGGTGCACGAGGTGATCAAGTACCTGAACCGTCTGAATCACGCCGACCGGCCCTCCCCAGACCACATCAGCATCAACACCACGAGGACCCACCTCAGCTATCGCAGCAACGTCATCGGGGTGCAGTACCTGGCCGAGAACATCTGCGACCACCACAACATCCTCATCATCGACACGATCTTCAGGTCCGGGCGCATGGTCAACGACGTGATCCTCAAGCTCAAGGCCGAGCTTCGCCGGAACCTGAGCCTCGACCGGATCAAGGTCGCGTCGGTGTACTACAACCCCGAGGATCGCTCCACCTGGACCGTGCCCCCAATCGTGAGGGCTCCCGACTACTACCTCAGACGGGTGCCCAAGGACGTGATCTATCCCCAGAGCTACTACCGGCTCCCCGATCCACATCGGGATCTGCATAGATACCACCCCGAGCTCGCCGCCCTCCTCTTCGGGCAATGAGCCCGAGGAGATTTGTTAGGTGAGTGTCAGTTTTTCGCGACAAGAAAATGCATTTGTCGTGAAAAAGGAACACTTTTCGACCTCCAGCTTGCTAATGTGTCCTGGATCAATGGGCCGGGACGCCCTGGTATCCACACACGATGTATACAGGGGCGAATGTCTGGGGGGGGGGAATCCTATCCTTCCCGAAGCTGCCCAAGCTCGAGCTGGTCTCGAGCCGGCAGCGTCATGGACGCTGCCCGGTCCCTTGCCGAGGTGGGCCTTGAGTAATGGTCAAGAGCGCGCCGAGTCCGATTGGTTGTCCGGTCCCTTGCCGAGGTGGGCTTTCCTCTTGCCACTGCGCGATTGTCTTCTTACTCTCGGGGGACCCTTGCGCAGTGAGCTACGGTCTCCAGGCGAGGCGAAGATCACGGCAACTCGAGCCTGATGACAGCTAACTTCAGGATACTCCTGGTTGACGACGATCCCGATCTGAGGGAGCTCTGTGGCCTCATCCTATTAAAGAGCGGCTACGAGGTGGACGCGGTTCCAGACGGAGAGAGCGCCCTGGCTCGTCTGGAGCAGCAGGCCTACCAGCTCGCCCTGCTGGACTGGCACTTGCCTGGTCTCGGGGGGCTCTCCTTGCTCGAGGCAGTGGGCTGGAAGTGGCCCGAGCTGCCCGTCATCATCATTACGGGCTACTCCGACGAGGACAAGGCGGTGGCGGCAGTCGAGTACGCCCAGGCCTACCTGCGCAAGCCCTTCGAGAGGCAGACCCTGCTCGACACGGTGAGCCGCGTGCTTCATCGCGCGAGCACCCTCAGGAGCGGGGAGTATGCTTCGGTGCCCAGGCGCAAGGCGGGCTCGGATGACTCGGGGGACTCCGCTGGCCCGGGGAGCTTCGCTGGCCCGGGGAGCTTCGCTGGCCCGGGGGGCTTCGCTGGCCCGGGGGGCTCTGGACCGATCCCCAGGGCAGGGATCGCGCTTGCCGGGGGCGCTGTGGAGATCAGCCCGCTGCGCTGCGAGGCGCGCGTGGGGGAGGGGCCGCCCGTGTCGCTGACCGCGACCGAGTACGCCGTGCTCAACCACCTCTACCTGCACGAAGGTGAGGTCGTGCCCCACAAGGCCTTGGCCCGGCTCCTGTCGGGCTCACCGCTCTCGGCCAAGGAATCGGCTGCGCTCTGCAAGCACCACATCCGGGCATTGCGGGCCAAGCTGGAGCCGGATCCAGCCAGGCCGATCTACATCCGCACGGTCTGGGGGCAGGGCTATCGGCTCCTCCCAAACGGTGAGTGACCAGGCTTCTCGCTTCTCGGAACCTGGGTAGGGCAGAACGGGGGTAGGGCAGAACGGGTTTTGGGATCCCTCCGTGCGGGATCGGCGCCCTGGGATCCGTCGAAAATTTCACCCCTTCGCGAGGGCCTGATAAAAAGGAGGAAGAGCAGCTCCTTCAGCATGGAGGGCTCATGGATCCGGAGTGGGGAAATGAAGAGAATCCACTTGTTGTTATGGTCTATCGTCTGGAGCGTCGTGGGGCTGCTCGCGGTTGGATCCCTGAGAGCGGATCCCATGATGGCGGCTGAGCGGCCGAAAGATGGCTCCGCCCGGATCTGCCCGCCAGGCCAGTCCCGTCTCCCGGACGGGCGATGTGCGCCCAGGCTATGTCCGCCAGGCCAGCACCTCCAGGCGGACGGGGTCTGCAGCGCATGTCAGGACGGCTACCACAGGTTGGATGGCAAGGGGCCCTGCGTCCCCAAGCAGTGCCCACAAGGCTGGCTGCGCGCTGCTTCCGGCGAGTGCAAGGCCTGCCCCGAGGGGCAGCGAGCCCTATCCGAGCAGGGGCCCTGTCTGCCATCGCACTGTCCACCTGGCAAGGTCAGAGGTTCTTCTGGCAGATGCCAGGCCTGCCCTGCCGGGGAGGAGCCTGCCCCGGGCGGTCAGTACTGCGCGCCGGCGCGCTGCCAGAAGGGCTACTACAGGGCCTCGGACTTTCGCTGCTACCCCTGCCCAAAGGGGACGATCCTCAAGCCTGGGCAGGCCCGCTGCAGCCGCGTGGAATGCCCTGCGGGTTTTCATGCCCGGCCCGACGGATCCTGTGTGAAGACGAGGAGCTGTCCCATTGGATTCCATATGCCTCCCGGAGCGGTGACCTGTGTGCACAAGGAGTGCCCCAAGCACTGGGCCAGGGACAGGTGGCAGAAGTGCCGGCCCGCGACGGGCTGTCCGAGGCACCACCACCGGACCTATGCAGGCGCCTGTGTTCCGGATTCCTGCCCCCCAGGTCACGTCCGCACCGGGAGCCTACTCTGCGAGCGCCGAGCCTGTCCGCCTGGCTTCAGGGAGGGTCCTGGCCGGCGTTGCCTCCCGCGTCCGGGCCCCGTGACCGCTCAGCGGACCGGGCCGAAGCTGCCCCCCCTCCCTGGCGCCCCTTGCGGCCCTGGTCACTTTCGAAACCCCCTGGGGATCTGCGTGGCCGTGCCTGGGCTCTGCCCACGAGGGCAGAAGTTCCACGAGGCAGGCCATTGCGTTCCGGTGCGCTGCTCTCGAAAAGAGAGACGCCTGGCAAACGGGCGCTGCGCTCGGAAGAGGAGGCCCGCGAGGGCTCATGGCCAGCGCGGCAAGGGGCAAAAAGGCTCTAGAGGTCAAGCGGCGGGCAGGAGAGCCAGGGTAAAGGCGCCAGGCGGCGGTGGCGCTCCGGGGGCCAGGGGGCAGTCTAGGCTCTGATCCAGGAGGGATCGCTCCGGGGTATGACTCAGCGCATCTGGAACTGGCTCAAGAGCGGGGCGGGCTGATAGCCCTTTCCGGGCTGGAGCTTCCGGATCATCCCAGACTGTGCTGGCGGCACGAAGCGTAGAGGCAGGACCGCCATGGGGAACTGCACCCTCCCCGAGGGGCAGGAGTAGGCGGCCGCCCCGCCCCAGCCGCCGACCCCGGCTGCGCCGTAGCCGGTCACTGCGCTGGAGACCCTGGAAATTAGCGCCTGAGGCAGCCCGCGTTTCACCACCACGAAGCCCGCGTTTGGCACGCTGGGAACCGAGAAGACCAGGCGCAGCCCCGTCGCGAGAGCCACCGGGGCCAGCACCGCGTCAGCCGCGCCACCCTTTACGGCGTTGATGGCGGAGGCGAGATCGCTCCGCATTACGAACGATCCCACGAAGCCCTCCAGCTTGAGCCGTCCCCCCAGCATGCCCTCCGCGAAGGATGCGTCCCCAGCGCCAGAGGCGGCGAGGGCGAGCCGCTTGCCCTTCAGGTCACCCAGGTTGTTGATGCCGGCGGCTGCGTAGAGGCCCCAGGGAGCTCGCGCCCCACCGCCAAGCTGGCCAGTGGCCAGGACGGCATAGCCCCGGTTGCGGCAGAGGTAGATCGGATCCAGCACCGCGAAGTGCATGGTCCCGGCGGCGCTTCGGAAGGCGTCGGCGCTGCGCCAGACCTTGCCCGTAGTGGGGATCCCGGTGACGGTCTGCAGGTGCCGGGCGAGCCCTGTGATGTAGCTGAAAGCCGTCCCCCCGGTGAAGCCCGAGTTGGGCGCGAAGATCCCTATCTCCAGCGAGGCCGGCGCGCCCGGGATCGGGGCGGGCTGGGCCGACGAGGTGGCTCCCCAGGCGAAGAAGAGGAGGGCAGCGGCGGAAATTTTGCTCAGGTTGCGCATGGTCGTCCTCCTTTCTCCTAGTAGCCGAAGATCCGCTTGATGGTTTCGATCCGTTGGCCGATGTCGGGAGAGGCGCCGCCCCCGGTCTTGCAGCGAGAGTAGAACTCGTAGGCGAGCTTCGGGTTCCCGGCGTTGTCGTGATGGGTCCCGACGTTGCACAGGGCCGGCGCCGGCATCCCCGCGGCCTGCCAGATGGCGAGGGCCTCGGCCTGCTTGCCCGAGCGGTACAGGGAGACCGCGTGGTTGTGCTGGGCCTGCTTGTTGGCTCC
>JAVEWA010000297.1:0-8139 GCA_034004785.1 Polyangia bacterium | reverse complement strand
CCATCGCCATGGGCAAGATCGCCGCCCACGCCATCCTCGTGGGCAAGTCGAGCAAGAACATCGGCATCGTCGCCTTCAACGCCAGGAGGAACCCCGCGGACCGCTTCAGCCACCAGCTCTTCGTGCAGGTGAAGAACTATCAGAAGAGCGCGGCGCGTGTGCATCTGCTGGTTTCGACGGGCTCGGTCCTCCCCGAGACCGTGCCCCTCGAGATAGGCCCGGGAGAGACGGCGCAGTACATCAAGAAAGGGCTGCCGGCCGCAGGGGAGCAGATGACTGGCCGCCTGGTGACCGCCGCGGGAACCGGCGCCCTGGACGACTTCCCCCTGGACGACGTGGCCTACGCCCTCCTGCCCAAGCGGGAGAAGTCCAAGCTGCTCCTGGTGTCGCCAGGGAACCTCTACCTGGAGGGAGTGCTCCTCCTCGACGAGGAGAACATCTCCTACACCCGGATCATGCCTGCGGCGTACACCGCCGAGGTGGCCAAGCGCTACGACGCGGTGATCTTCGACGACTTCACGCCAGGGGAGCTTCCTCCCACGGGCAACTTCCTCCTCTTCGATCCCCGAGGGGACGCCTCCCCCGTCAAGATCCTCCGCCGCGTCAAGGATCCGGAGATCTGGTGGCCTCAGTCCGACAAGGACCGGCGTCATCCCATCATGGACTTCATCAGGGTGAAGGACATGAGGACCCTCGAGTCGAGCGTGTTCGAGGCCGAGCGGGGAGATCACCCCCTCATCCGGCTCGACGAGCGCGGCGACGTCTATGCCCTGGCCCGCAGATCGGGGGGCCGGCGCCTGGTGGTGGTTGGATTCTCCTCGCGCCAGACCAACTGGGTCCTCAGGGTGGGCTTCCCCGTGTTCCTGCTGAACACCATCGCCTGGTTCTCAGGAGAGAACACCAGGCTCATCCACACCTATCGCACAGGGGAGACCTGGACGTTGCCAGTCGAGGCGACTGGGCTCTCCGTGCAGGTCACCGACCCGTCGAAGCGCACCTTCACCGTGCCGGTGAAGGATGGCCAGGTGTCCTTCTACGGTCGCCACATCGGGTTCCACACCATCACCACCGAGCGGGGCCTGCGGTTCCAGATCGCGGGCAACCTCGCGAACCCGCAGGAGTCGGACATCACGCCGCGCAAGGCCATCGCCCTCGGCTACGGGCCTCACATCCGCACCCTGTCGCCGCCCGAGCTCAAGGCGGACACGGCCCGCAGCCGCATGTCGGCGCGCACGGTCATCTTCACGGTGCTCCTGCTCGGAGTGGGCCTCCTGCTCCTCGGCTTCGGGCTCTACGGTGGCAGGGCCGCCGCGCTCTGGGTGTTTCTGGGCCTGCTGCTCCTCGCGGTGGCCACCCTCGTGGTGGCCTTCGCGCTGGAGCTGCCCCCATGGTCCGGCTTCCTCCTGGCGGTGGTGATCCTCCTGCTCACCGAGTGGCTGACCTACAACCGCAGGGTGACAGTATGATGGAGCGGTCCACCATCTGGAAGATCCGCATCCTCGCCACCTTGGCGCTCACCTTCGCGGTGGTGGCCGCCTTGGCGCACTATGTGGGGTTCGCCGATCCGCTCCCCTGGCGCTTCGATTGGCGGGGCGGGAGCTGGGAGCTGGCCGAGCCCGCGTGGCTCTGGCTCATCGCCATCACTCCGCTTCTTGTCATACTGCAGGGGTTCTCCCTGACGGACCTGCGCTGGGTCCAGGAGCTCCTCGTGCTGCTCCTTAGAGCGGCGGTGATCGCGGTGCTCGCCCTGGCGCTGACGAGGCCGCGCACGGTCACCGAGCACCGCAAGGTGTGCACCGTGTTCCTCGTGGACGTCTCGGACTCGGTGGCCCCGGATCAGATCAAGGAGGCCGAGCGCTACATCGAGGAGGTCAACAAGCGCCGGGGGGAAAACCTCGTGCGTCTGGTCACCTACGCCCAGCGGCCGCGAAAGGTGGACATCCCTGAAACGGGACCCTTCCCCGCCATCGAGCGCCACCGGGGCGGCCAGGGCGCCGCCTCGGATCTCCAGGCCGCGGTGCAGCTCGCCTACGGCCTCTTCCCATCGGGTCACGTGCGCCGGATGGTGATCTTCTCCGACGGCATCCAGACCAAGGGGGATCTCCTCGCGGAGGCCTACCGGGCCGCGGACTACGGCGTGAAGATCCACCACCGCCCCTTCGCTGCCGAGCCCAGGGAGGAGGTGCTCATCCGCGACATATCGCTCCCTGGCAAGGTGGACGTGGGGAAGCCCTTCCAGCTCCAGGCGAACGTCTACTCATCCCACACCACCGAGGCCACCTTCCACCTGAAGTACGGCGCCTCGCCCAACGAGATGTACTGGAACGAGCGGGAGCGCACGAAGACCGTGACCCTCAAGCCAGGCATGAACCCGGTGGTCTTCACCGCGGAGGTTCACGAGCCGGGCCTCGTGGCCTACGTCATGACCATGGATCTCCCGAAGGAGGCCCCCGCGCCGGGTCAGGCGCCCAGGGTGAGGGATCACATCTCGGAGAACAACCGGGCGGTGGCCATCATGACCGTCAAGGACAAGCCCAAGGTGCTCCTGCTCGAGGGGCACGGCGCCGCCCAGGTGGCCCCCTTCGTGCGCATGATGCAGCAGGAGGACATCCAGGTGGACGTCCGCTCGAGCTACGGGCTGCCCGACAGCGTCTGGGGCCTCAAGAAGTACGACTGCGTGATCTTCAGCGACGTCCGGGCCGACTTCGTCGGCCTGCAGAAGATGGCGGCCCTTGACTCCTACGTGCGGGGGCACAGCGGCTGCTTCATCATGTCGGGCGGGGACGACAGCTTTGGCTCCGGGGGCTACTACCGGACGCGCATCGAGCGGATGCTGCCCGTCCGCATGGACACGGAGAAGAGCCGCAACCTCCCCTCCGTGGCCCTGGTGCTGGTGATAGATCGCTCTGGCTCCATGTCGGGGCAGAACATAGAGATGGCCAAGGAGGCCGCCAAGGCCGCGGCGATGATGCTCACCGCGAACGATCAGATCGGCATCATAGCCCACGACTCCAACGCCATCCCCGTCCAGCCCATGACTCGGGCCTCGAACCGGCTCCGGATCCAGAACGCCATCGCCACCATCACCGCCGACGGCGGCACGGACATCTTCCCGGCGGCGCAGATGGCCTACGACTGGCTGCGCTCCTCCAACGCCCGGATCAAGCACGTGATCGTGCTCTCCGACGGCCAGTCGCCCAACCGCGAGCGGATCTGGGCCGTGGCGGAGGAGATGCGCTCTTCCCGCATGACCCTCTCCGTCGTGGGAATAGGCAACGAGGTGGATCGCACGCTGCTGGAGACCATGGCGCGAAACGGTGGCGGCCGCTTCTACTTCACCAACGACCCGAACAACATCCCGAAGATCTTCACCAAGGAGACCTCCATCGCGTCCCGCTCGGGCATCGTGGACGCCGCCATCAAGGCCCAGCCCCAAAAGACCGCCGCGTTCTTGAGGGGCGTGGACATCGCCGCGGCGCCGCTCCTGAGGGGCTACAACCCCACCAAGGCCAAGTACGGCGCCGACGTCTTTCTCGTCACCAACCCCTTCGGAGAGCCGCTCCTAGCCCGCTGGCGCTGGGGGCTCGGGCAGACGGCGGCCTTCACCTCGGACATCAAGGGGCGCTGGGCCTACTCTTGGCTCGCCCAGTGGATGCACGGCTTCAAGCGGCTCTGGGCCCAGCTCCTGAGGGACACCATGAGGGTCCGCTCCTACGACCACTACCGCATGTTCACTCGCGTGGAGTCCGGCCAGGTGCACGTCACCGTGGACGCGGTGGACAAGAAGGACAACTTCCAGAACGACCTCGACTCCGAGCTCACGGTGTACGACTGGTGGGCGCCCGCTCGCAAGCGCAAGGTGGCCCTGAGGCAGACCGCGGCCGGGCGCTACGAGGCGAGCTTCACCATGCACCGCTACGGGGCCTACGTGCTTCAGGTGGCCCACCGCAACGTCTTCCGCGCCAAGGGAGAGAAGCCCGGCCAGCCAGTGAAGACCTACAAGCAGCAGATCGCCGAGTCCTTCGGCGCGGTGACCCTGTCCTATCCCAAGGAGTACCTCGATCTCCAGCCCACCAGCCGGGAGTGCCGCAGGGACCCTGGGGCCTGCCCCGGCCTGCAGCTCCTCGGGCGCGTCTCGGCGGTGAGCGGAGGCAAGGCCCTCGGCGCCGCCGCCTCTTCCATCGGCGCGATCTTCGATCCGGGCAAGGAGGTGGAGCTCCGCTACGAGGAGCGGTGGCACTATCTGCTCTACCTCGCCATGCTCCTCTTCTTCCTGGACATCCTTCTTCGCCGGCTGCGCCTCTTCGGATACCGCCCCATGCGCGCGGCCTGATGAGGTCCTGGCTCAGGGGGCCTGTTTCTTCCTGAGGGACGCGAAGAACCTCTCGAGCAGCTCTGCCGATCCCTCGGCCCCCACCCCGGCGAGGATCTCGACCCGGTGGTTCAGCCTCGGGTCGTCACCGATGCGGTAGAGGGTCCGAACGGCGCCGGCCTTGGGGTCTGCGCAGCCGAAGACCAACCGGGCCACGCGGGCGTTCACCAGGGCGCCCGCGCACATGGGGCAGGGCTCCAGGGTGACGTAGAGCGTGGAGCCGTCGAGGCGCCAGGTGCCCCTTCGTACGCCAGCCTCCCTCAGGGCGAGGATCTCGGCGTGGGCCGTGGGATCCCGCTCCGCCTCCCGCCTGTTCCAGCCTTCGCCTATGATCTGGCCGCCATGGACCACGAGGGCCCCGACCGGCACCTCGCCGGCGGCCGCCGCCCTGGAGGCGAGCTCCAGGCAGCGCTCCATGAAGGCTTCGTCCGTCCGTGGGGCCAGGTCGCCTGACATGGGCTCCACCTTAGCACGGAGGCCTCGGTGCTGGGTGTCACTACGCCAGACATGACGCCAGACACGACGCCAGACACGACGCCAACATGACGCCAACATGACGCCAACATGACGCCTGGCCATTGCCCTGCCCGCCCTCCGGGGCCATGATGGGCCATGCCTTCCTTTCCCTCCCTCGAGAAGCTCCTGGACCTTGCCGGGAGAGGCGCCGAGTGGCGGCGCGAGAGGGACGAGCTGCTCGCCCTCGCAGCCTCGGGTCGGCCCAGCGAGGCGCACCGCCGGGCCCTGGCCCTCGCCTTGGCGAGCGACGGGGGCCTCCCGGCCATGGCCTTCGATCTGGAGGAGGCCTCCGGCCGGCGCGGCGCGAGGCGGCTCCTCGGCCGCGCCAGGCAGGGAGACGGCTCCCCCTTGTCAGCGCTGCCCCCGCCCGCGTGGGAGCCCCTGGTCGCCTGGGCCCACTTCCGGCTCTGGCGCCACGGCCGGGCCCTCGCCCTGGCGGAGGAGGCTCGGGAGCGCTTGGGAACCGGCGAGCCCGGTGGAGACCCTGCCGAGGGTGAGCTGGTGGCAGGGCTCTGGCTGGAGGCCTTGGACGCCATCGCGGGCCTCGCCCTGAGGCAGGGCTACCTCGGACAGGCCGAGAGGGCGCTCGCTCTGGGGGCGCGCTTTGGCGAGCTCGTCTCGCCCGGGCCGGATCGAGCCGGCCCGGGCCGCATGATGGCTGCCCTCGAGGTGCTACTCGGGCAGCACCAGGCCCTGGGAGTCCCTTCGAGCCTCCTTCGCTACCTCGGGCGGAGCCTGGGCCACCCCGGGGGGGACAGCCAGGCCGCGGCCAGGGAGCTGGCGAGGGATCTCTCGTTGACCCCGTCACACCTTGCCATCGGGCGGGAGCTGGCGACGAGGCTCGGGCTCTCGGAGGCCGTCTCGGAGCGCCTCCTGTGGATCGAGGAGCGGGTCTTTCGGGGCAGGTGGCGGGCCAGGCGGCTACTCCTAGGCCTGGCCATCCTCGTCTTTCTCGCGCTAGTGATCGGGATCTTCGTGCTCGGCCTGACCCTGCTTCAGCACCGGTTCTTCTAGAGCCCCTGGCCGGGTGAATCCCGCTTGAAGGGGAGTATCGGGGGTGACAAGGCCGTGCACCTTGGCCTCGAATGCCTTGAGCCGCTCGGTCAGCTCGTCGCAACCCGCCTGCTCGACGGAGATGGGCGGGACGGCCAGCCACAGGTGGCAGCCGTTGCCGCTCATGACCCGCACGGGCAGGATCATGGCGGCTGGACGGGGACAGGGCACAGGACGGCTCGATCCCGTGGTGTTGCCGGCATCGATCGGCGGCCCAATAGAACAATGCTTATTTGCGTGCAATACGCCCTTTTTCAACGGGCGTACTGCGTACGCAACAACATTTTAGGGTTGCTTTCATTCTACCCTTGGTGCAATGTGCCCTTCAGGAAGGTGTTTGATGCACGCCAAACATGAGTCCTCGAAGACCCTTGGCCCGCAGGCAGCTCACCTCGTAACGATGCTTCACGAGTGGGGCCGAGCTTTGTTCACAAATGCGGACGTCGAGACGATCACGGGGCTCGTGCCGAAGTCGGCGCGCAACCTGATGGTGGGGCTCGTCAACCGAGGTCTCGCAACACGCCTGAAGCCCGGCTTGTTCATCCTCGTGCCGTTCGAGCTCGGGCGCGAGCGAGAGTACCTCGGCAATCCCTACGTCGTCGCGCGCGAGCTCGCCGACACGCCCGAGTACTTCGTATCGCACGCGTCTGCGATGGATCTGCACCAGATGGTCACCCAGCCGCAGCTCACCGTGTTCGTGACGTCGCCGAAGGCGATCAGGCCGCGCATGGTGCTCGGCACGGAGTTCCGCTTCGTGCGCTGCAAGCGGGCGGACGCGTTCGGCATCGTCGAGCTGTGGGCAACGAAGACCGAGCGCGTGCGCGTCAGCGACCTTGAGCGGACCGTCATCGACGGGCTCAAGCAGTCCGAGCACTGCGGCGGGCTCACCGAAGTAGCCAAGGGCTTCTGGATGCGCCGGGATGCGATCGCCGTGACCAAGCTCGTCGACTACGCACTGCGCCTGGGCGTCGGTGCCGTCGTGCGCAGGCTCGGCTTCTTGCTCGAGACGTTCGGGGTGAAGGCGCCTGCCGAACTCGAGCGGCTGCGAGTGGGGTTGACGTCGACATACGCGCTGCTCGATCCACTCATGCCCGCCGAGGGCCCCTACAAAGCCCGTTGGCGTCTGCGCGTGAACGTCGACCCTGACGAGCTCCGCGCCATCGTGAGGACCTGACCCATGATTCCCCAGCGCAACCTGTCCATCCTCTCGAACCGGCTCGCCCGGGCCGGCGGCCGGCGCATCGTCGAGGCCGTCCTCGAGCGCGACTACTGCCTGGCGTGGTTTCTCGTCGGACTGTCGCGCTCGTCCCTGCGCGGGGCGCTGGTCTTCAAGGGCGGTACGGCGCTCAAGCGCTGCTACTTCGGCGACTACCGCTTCTCGGAAGACCTCGACTTCACCCTGGCCGAGCCCTGTGAGCTGGACACGATCCTCTCCGGACTCGACGCCGTGTACGCGGAGGTCCAGCGTGCATCGGGAATCGTCTTTCGCTTCGCGCGCGCCGATCGCAAGAGCCACCAGAACAGCCACACCCTCTATCTCGGCTACGAGGGGCCGCTGCCAGCGGCAGCGCCGAAGGAAGTGAAGGTCGACATCACGATCCGCGAGCACCTCGTGCGTCCCGTCGAAGAACGTCCGATTCTCCGTGGCTACGTGGAGTACGCCGACCTGCTCGAGGAAGCTCTTGTCCGCGTCTATGCCCTTGAAGAGATCGTCGTGGAGAAGCTCGTTGCCCTAACCGACAAGGCGCGCAACGAGCCGCGGGACCTTTTCGACCTCTGGTACCTGACCAACGAGGGTCTCGTCGACCTCGCCACGCTCATCCCGGAAATCGAGATCAAGCTCGCCTCGCGAGGTCGCACGCGCGATGCCATGTCCGACGAGCTGGCTACCAAGGAGGGGCGCTACAAGAAGCTCTGGTCCATCCGGCTCGGCCAGCAGATGGCGACGCTGCCGCCCTTTGAAGACGTGCTCAGGGACACACGACGCAGCCTACGCGACGCTGGGCTGATCACCCGGTAGATTCGGGGGCCCCGGTTGCCCACGTACCGTCACCAAGAGCAGATACCGGCGGTTGGCCCCCTCGCCGCCTCGCACCTTCGCGGAGTTACGGGCCTGAAATCCAAGGCGTATCCGGCACGCCAACCGCAGCTTTCCTCGACCTGGGCGGTTCGTGAGAGAATTTTGCTCCGCAGGTGCC
>JAVEWA010000296.1:0-8160 GCA_034004785.1 Polyangia bacterium | reverse complement strand
TGCCGCAACAGCCGGTTTGTTGCCGATATCATTATGTTTTGTCTCTGCGGATCCGCAGGATGGAGCAGCCTGCCGAGCACTGGGCCAGGGCTCGGACGAGCCCAGGGGCTCCCACTGCCGGGCACAGGGAGCCCGGTCAGAGTCCAAGCCGAGCAGGCGGCGGAGGATCCCGAACCTGTCCAAGGCACTGGCCAGCGCATGGGGCAGCATCTCAGACAGCTTCTCCAGCTTGCACCTAGCAAGGTTCCACAGTCGCAGCACGGGATTTCCTCCTCTGCATGGAGCCATTACCAGCTAGATCGCGGCCCTGTCAAGGCGCCCCCGAGGGCTCGGCCGACGCCGGTTGGCGCCGAGGACCCAAAGAGTCCGACCAGGTGTTGTCTCCGACCAGGTGTTGTCGTGGGAATGGATCGGAAGTCGGGGATCCTGGCCGCCAGGTCCCTCTACGACCGCCCGAAAAGGCTTATGGATCCAGGCAGTAGTAGCCCAGGAGATCCCCTGCCCAGCCGCAGACCTGGTCGCAGGGGATGCAGCGGCGGCGGCGCACCTGGCCCCCCTCGCACCAGACGGCGTCCTGGCCATCGCAGGCGCCCAGAAAGTCCAGGCCCTGGCAGGAGTCGGCGCAGCGGAAGAGCCCGCCCGGGCCCTCCTGGCAGCCAAGCCCCTCGTCGCCGCAGCAGCGCTGCTGGAGCTCACCCCCCTCGCACCAAAGGGCCACGTTCCCCTCGCAGCGGCCGGCCGAGCCGATGCCCATGCAGGGATCCAGGGTGCCCGTGTAGGTCTCGATGAAGGCCAGGCTGTCGTCCACCCGGGCGAAGTGGTCGTAGTCCATGCAGGAGGGATCCCCCCAGGAGACGGTGCCCACCACCGCCAGGCTCGATCCGCCGAAGAGGAAGAGGGAGGGGCCGCCAGAGTCGCCGTAGCAGACCGAGGAGACCCCCTGGCCATAGACGGTGAACTCGCCCGACTGCACCTGGGTTACCTCCTCGGTGGTCCAGAATCGCCTGGTGTTGTTTTCGTCGTCGTGGGTGGCGCCGTAACCCACGTTCTGGACCCACTCCCCGAGGAAGCCCGTGTTCAAGGAGCGGGTGTTGGCCGGGATGGGAAGCGCCTGGATCCCGGCGGAGGACGCCGAGCCCGAGAGCACCAGCACCCCGACGTCGTGGTCGGCCTCGCCCTGGTACTCGGGATGGGCAGCCAGATCGGCCACGAAGAACACGTGCACGGGCGAAGAGGAGTTGGCCCCCACCGCGAAGCGGACCTCGTTTGGGGAGAGCAGGTTCCCCCGGTAGTCCTCGACGCAGTGGGCCGCGGTGAGCACGACATTATCCGACACCAGGGTTCCGGTGCAGGCGTTCTCCCAGTTGTAGTCCTGGAAAAGGAGCGCTCCCACCGAGAGCTGCTGGGAGGGGGTCATGCAGATCTCGGGGTCGGTGGTGCCGTGATACACCCGGGCCGACCGGTCTAGCAGCTTCTCGTCGTCCCCTACCCCGCACAGGTCCGCGTCCGGGTCCGCGCCCCCATCCTTGCCTACCTGCCCATCCTGGCCTCCAACCCCGGTGCCCCCGCTGCAGGCCTGGAGGCCGGCGGCCCCGAAGAGACCAAGAGCCAGGCAGGCAGCCCACCAAACACGGATAGAACGGACCCGGTAGTGCCGGATATGGGTCGGCAGAGCGGGGCTGCGACGATCGCAGAGCTTGGGGAGAGTCATGTGAGGGTCATCGGGCTTCATCGAGGATCTCCTCCCAGACAGGCTAGCACGCCATACCCTCGAACGATAGAAATGAGACGCAGAACGCAGAGGCGCAGAGGCGCAGAGGCGCAGAGGCGCCCGAGGGCGAAAGATACCCTCGCGGGTAGGAGCCCCAGACCAGACTCTATCTCAGGGAACGATGGTCCATTCTCCCTGGGCAACCAGGGTTCCTTGGTCGTACTGCTTGGCCATCTTGATGGACCACTTGTAATCGTGCCACCAGGCGTTGCGATGCCGGCCCAGATCCACCTTCTCGGCCCCAACGGTCTTGCTCCCCTTGAACTTGAACACCTTGGCATAGATGCGCAGCTTCAGCTTGCCGCCGCCGGCCTGCAGGGCGTTCTTGAGATCTTGACCGTTGTTCCAGGGAACGAACTGGCCTTTGGTGACCTCGCGACCGTCGCTGAGTTGGAAGGTTCCGGGGTTGTTCACGTCCAGCTCCTTGCCGCCGATCTGGAAGTACCCCACGGGCCACTCGGAGCGGGCGCGATTCCGCCAGGAGCCAGCGTGGCTGTCCCTGGCCATGTAGGCCGCGTCGGATCTTCCTCGCTCGCCGAAGAAGTACAGGATGGCCGGGGGCCTCTTCTCGGGCTGGTACACCTTGCCGTTGGGGAGCATGAAGACCAGGAGGTAGGCCACGGCGTTGAACTGGTGCCCCTCCCAGCCGATCTGGGACAGGGGCCCCCGGAAGAAAGACCTGACCATGAACTCGTTCCAGCGGCCAAAGGCCTCGCTGGCCTTGAGGGTTCCCCCGCTGGGCACCGCGCTCTTCCAGCCCCCGTCGTTGCCGTAGGGCAGGCTGTCGCCCACCACGACGTTGCCCACGCCGCCCTTTACCACGGCGTGACGCGAGGAGGGCGCCGCAATGGCCGAGGGCGGCAAGGCCAACCCGAAACCGGCCAGGATGGCGATGGAGAGCAAAGTCGGGCTCAGGATCTTCTTGGTCATGGATGACACTCCTTCCTCTTGTTGCCTTTCACTCGGGATTGTAGAAAACCCTCTGCGGGCCTCGAACACTCGCACCCGACAAGACACACAGACACGACAACCCTCACTTGCACTAGGGCTGCAAGCATCCCTGCCACTTCCTCCGTTCGATGTCTCCCTGACCCCAGTTCTCTGGCAGTCCGAGGGGGGTGATACTCCTTTTGAAGTCCAGTTGCAATGGCGCAGAGCTTGACCGGAGACCCTCGGAAAGGGGACCCTTCAAACACTGGAGCCCGTCAGCTGATGCCCTCCCCAACACCTCGCCAACACCTCCCCAACACCTCGCCAACAACTGGTTGACTCCCGTGACGTAGCGAAGGACCATGGCCCAACGACCCTCACCGAAAGATGAAAGAGGAGCGCATGACCCCGCGAATAACCCTTATGGGGCGACATAGGCCAGGGGGCGGCAGTTTCGTTGTGACGCTCGTCCTGCTGGCCATCCTCGGCTGTGGCGCCGGCTGCGGCGGACCAACGCAGCAGCAGCGGCCAGACGCCGGGCAAGATGATGATGCGGCCGCAGAGGACGCGGCCATTCCGGACGCGGCCATTCCGGATGCCGCCGCGCCGGATGCCGCGCCGGGCGACGCAGGCGTGGAGTGCCCAGAGGGGCTCATCTGCGTGGATCAGTTCCCCTACCACGACGAGGGCGACACCTCCACGAGCGAGTCCCGACAGTTCGACTCCTACGGCTGCGCCCCCTCGGTCGACGAGAGCGGCCCGGACGTCATCTATCGCCTGACCCTGCAAGAGGACGGTTTTCTGTCCGCGGCGGTGCCCGACGACGTCCTGGACGTGGACGTAGATCTCCACCTGCTCGGGAGCCTGGATCCGGGCGACTGCATAGACCGGGGCAACTACCAGGTGGGCGCCCACCTGTCGGCGGGCACCTACTACCTGGTGGCCGACACCTGGGTGACGAGCTCCCTGGAGGAGCTCTCGGGGCCATACCAGCTCGACATCGGCTTCATCGTGCCGGCGCCCGGGAGCTGCGCCATGACCACCGACGTGGTGGAGCGGCTCAGCGGGGATCCGGTCACCCTGCCCACGGTGGGCGCCATGGTCCTGGAGGCGCACCTGGTCACGGTGGACGACGCCTTCGCCACCACCTGGCCCGCCACCCAGTGGGAGAACATAGACGACCACTACACCCTCTCCTATGCCGCCTCCAACCTGGTCATGGCCCGTAGTCAGCCCTGGGCTCCCCAGGAGAGCTGCGAGTTCGGCCAGAGCGCCACTGGCTCGCCCCTGCCCGTCATCGACGAGGCCTGGTACGTGAACATGCTCTGGTCCCCGAGGCCTCCCAAGGGAACCCGCATGATCCTCAGGGTGCCTGGCGGCGGGCCGGCGGTGGTGGTGGCCGCTGGCTACGAGACGGGCCCGGGCAACACCGCCAACCTGGGCGGCACCACCGAGGAGGCGCACTTCTACCTGGGCACCTCGCACCTTGGCCAGCTCGAGCTCGGCTTCGCCGCGGATCAGACCCTGCCCTTCGGGCCAATAGACTGCGGGCCGTGAACCTGCCAAAGACCCTTCTGGTTCAAGCCAAGATCAGGAGGTCATATCGTCCATTGCATTGGAACGCTTGCCGCCGATCATCCCGTAGCTCTTGAGCTTGCGGTACAGCGTCGCCGAGCCGATCTTGAGCTGCCCGGCGGTCCGGGTCTGGTTCCCGCCGTTCAGCTCCAGCGCCGCGATGATGTACTCCTTCTCGATCTCCTCGAGGGGCCGCACCGAGCCATGGGTCACCATGGGCCTGGGAATCAGCTGGCGGATCTCTTCGGGCAGATCCTCGAGCTCCACCCGCTTCCCCCGCGCGAGGGCCACGGCCCTCTCCATGGCGTTCTCGAGCTCGCGCACGTTTCCCGGCCACTCGTGGCGCAGGAGCTGATCCGCGGCCGCGGGAGCCAACGCCGCGATCTGGCGCTTCATCCGCATCGCCGCTTCAGCTAACAAGACCCGGGCGAGGGGGAGAATGTCGTCCCGGCGCTCCCTGAGCGAGGGCACGTGCAGCTCCACCACCTTGAGCCGGTAGTACAGGTCCTGCCGGAAGGTGCTTTCCACGACCCCGTGGGCGAGGTCGCGGTTGGTGGCGGCCAGGACTCGCACGTCCACCCGCCGGCTCTTGTTCTCGCCGACTCTCCGGATCTCCCTCTCCTGGAGCACGCGCAGGAGCTTCACCTGCATGCCCGTGGAGACCTCGCCCACCTCGTCCAGGAGCAGCGTCCCATGGTTGGCAGCCTCGAAAAGGCCAGGCCGATCGTGCGTCGCGCCGGTGAAGGCGCCCCTTGCGTGTCCGAAGAGCTCGCTCTCGAGGAGCGTCTCGGTGATGGCACCGCAGTTGATCGCGATGAAGGGTCCAGCAGCGCGGGTGGACTCGTCGTGGACGAGCCGCGCGATCCTCTCCTTGCCAGATCCGCTCTCGCCAGTGATGAGGACGGTTGAGTCAACCTTGGCCACCCGACGCGCCAGGTCCAGAACCCGCGCCATGGCCGGGCTCTTGGCCACGATCCCCTGAGGCAACTCTGCGTCAGGCACTGCTCGGCCGAGCACCCGCCGGTGCTGGTGTATCTTGAGCTCGGCGGCCTTCAGGGTGTCGGTAACCCGCTGGAGCGAAACATCCAGACACTCCGCCAGGCGCCCCGCCTCGAAGAACCTCAGCTCCTCGGCGCGCTCCTCTCCCCACTCCTCCCGCGTGCGCCCCAGCAGGTTGCACGCGACGTTGCCCTTTCCCATGCAGCGGTCCTCCAGTACATAGATCTCCTTGCCCTCGATGTAGCTGTAGTACCCACTGATGAGTCCGCAGATGGTCCAGCAGGTGGCGAACTCGGAGCGCCCAAAATGCAGGAGGTGCTGCTCGGCCTCGTAGGAGGAGAGCACCATGGCCCCCTTGGGGGAGAGCGGATCCCCGTCGCCCGCGTCCACGCCGAAGAAACCCTCGAGGCTGTGGATTCGGATACCAGCCTGCCGCAACGCCTCGTCGTCATTCCAGTTGAACTCTTTCCTCAGCGCCTCGGCCTTGCGCCAGCCATGGGCAAAGCCGAACTGGGTCAGCACCGTCCGGGTCGCCGTCAAGCCGAAGTTCTCCACCAGGTACTTCCGCAAGAGCCCCATGGCCATGGCATCGAAGAGCAGCGCCCGCTGCCCGGCGAACCGGATTACTCCGCCCTCGGGATCCAACTCCAGGAGTTCTCTGTAATCCAGATCTGTTGCACGCATGGCTCACGGGCCTCCTTCAAAATGAAACACATAGTATCTCACCTTGATTGACAACACCAGTGCAGCAGGACACCATCTCACACAACCATATGATTATACACTCATAATACCAATGGCCCAGAAGGTGCTTGACTGAAAGTTGGGCAGCGCCGCCGACGGCGAGGTATGCGCCTGGGTAATATCGCCCTGGCACGATGCCCAGGGAGATGCGTTCATGATGACATCACATTTGGTTAGAAGAATGCGAGGATCCCTCCTCCCCACGCTGCTCGTCCTGGCCACCGCCTGCGGTGGATCTGGTAACGGGAATACGGCAGATGCTGCAATTAATTCAGATGCCGCAACAAATTCAGATGCTGCATTTAATCCAGATGCCACAGTGAATTCAGATGCCGCAAACCCGACGACTCCCACGGTCACCGGGAACACACCTCTTGCCAGTGCCACCGAAGTCCCTCTCAACACGATCATCAGCGCCTCCTTCAGCGAGACGATGGAACCATCCACCCTCACCACGACTACGTTCACGGTGACCGCGGGCACGGTCCCGGTCCAGGGCACGGTGTTCTGCTCGGGCGCCACGGCTATCTTCAGACCTGCTCTCCACCTCGCGGCCCAGACCCAATACAGCGCGACCATCACCACCGGCGCCCAAAGCGCCGCCGGGGTGGCGCTAGCGACCAGCCATGTCTGGACCTTCAGCACCGGGGATGTGGTGGCGCCAACGCTTCCGGTGGATCTCGGAACGGCCGCAGGCTTCGCCATCCTCGCCAAGAGCGGGATCTCCACCGTGCCAACCTCCGCCATCACAGGCGACCTGGGCCTCAGCCCCGCCGCGGCGACCTTCATCACCGGCTTCTCGCTCACCATGGATTCAGGAAACTCCTTTGCGACCTCCACGCAGGTGACAGGGCAGGTGTACGCGTCCGACTTTGGAGCGCCCACCCCGTCCTTCCTGACCACGGCGGTGGGCGACATGGAGCTTGCCTTCACGAATGCCGCGGGGCGCGCAGCAGACGTCACCGAGCTCGGCGCGGGCAGCATCGGCGGGATGACCCTCGGCCCGGGGGTTTACGAGTGGGGAACCGGCCTGCTGATCGCCACTGACGTCACCCTCACTGGCGGCGCGACAGACGTCTGGATCTTCCAGATTGCCGGGAACCTGACCCAGAGCAGCGGGGCAAACGTCATCCTGACCGGAGGGGCGCTGCCCAACAACGTCTTCTGGCAGGTAGCAGGCCTGGTGGAGCTCGACACGACTGCTCACTGCGAAGGCGTGGTGCTGAGCCAGACCTCCGTCACCCTGGGGACGGGTGCATCGATCAACGGCAGGCTGCTGGCGCAAACCGCAGTGACCCTCGACGGCGCCACTGTGGTGGAGCCCACTCCCTAGTCATTTCGCGAGACACGAGAAGGCGAGCGCCGATGAATCTCGATAGCCATCCGAAAGCCCTAGTCCTGGTCGTAGACGACGACGCCGACCTCCGCGAATCGTACGAAGCCATGCTGGCTTCGCAGGGCTACCGCCACGAATCCGCTTCCAACGGAGAGCTTGGCCTGCAGAAGGTCAGAGCGCTGAGGCCGGACGCTGTGATGCTCGACATGATGATGCCCGACTGCGACGGCCTCGAATTTCTGGCGCGCCTGCCCATGGAGTGTCCTCCACCGCTGCCCCCCGTGATCGCCAACTCGGGGTTCGACCTGTTCGAGAAGGAAGCCCTGGCGCGCGGAGCCGCCGTGTTCCTGAAAAAGCCCGTCGAGCTCTCAGTGCTGGCGACCGTGCTTCAGAGCCTCATCGCCGCCAAGGCCCCTGGGCACGAACTGCTGGCCCACTGCAGCCAAAATAACTTGGCGCTTCGCCAGCAGGCGCGTCTCCGCCGGGAGGAGCTGTGGACCCGGCTCGACCGGACGGACCCGGAGCTGCAGGCCCGGCTCGATGCCCTAGTCCTGCGACTGAGCGACTACTTCGCCTCGACCACGGCGCTAGTCACCATGGTCAAGGACGGGGACATCTTCGTCCTGGCGTCCTCCAGCGCTGACATCGCCGCTGGGACAATCATCAAGCGCGAGGCATCCTTCCACACCGACATCGTGGAAGGCGGCTCATCGCTGGTCCTCGGGGATACGACCGCCCACGCCTGTTTCGCTTCGCTCCCAGATGCCCAACCCGACCACCGCTTCTTCGCTGCCGCACCCCTGAC
>JAVEWA010000295.1:0-8164 GCA_034004785.1 Polyangia bacterium | reverse complement strand
GGGGGGGGGGGGGGGCGGGGGGGGGGGGGGGGGGGGGGGGGGCAGTGGCGGGTCCGAGCCCAAGGACGGCAAGCACGGGTCCGAGCTCGAGGACGCGAAGAAGAAACGGAAGCTTGGTGAGCCCGAGCTCGAGAGCGCGGGCCTGCGGAGGCTCTTCTGGGTGGGAGGCGGCGTCCTCGCCCTGCTCGTGGTGGGCTTGGCCCTGGGAGCCTGGGCCGCCCTGGCGCGGCAGCCCGGGCCGGCCTACTGCCCCTTCCTCGGTGAGACGCCCCTCGCGGCGAGCCAGGTGCTGAACTTCCACGGGATGAAGGAGAACCCCACTGACCTGGCCGTGTTCGACGTGATGCTCAAGCAGCTCGGCTACTCGGCCTTCCCCTGGATCGCCCTTTTGCCCCTCGCCCTGGTGGCGCTGCTCTGGTGGCGTTCGGGCGCGGTCAGGCAAGAGGCGTTGGCGGCGACGGCGACGGCGGCGGCGACAGCGACGGCGGCGGCGACGGCGACGGTGGCGGCGGCGGAAGGGGGAGCGGGACCGGTTGGAGAGGCAGGAGAGGCGGGAGAGGCAAGGGCAGGGGCAGGGCAGGCAGGGGCAGGGCAGGCAGGGGCGGGAGACACAGGGGCAGGGGCAGGGCTAGGAGAGGCGGCCCGAGTTGCCGAGTATGGGCGGCTGCTGCTCGCGGGCTGGCTGCTCTCGGGCGTCCTGGTGGGGACCTACTGGATCCTGCGGTTTGGCGACGGAGGCTTCCTCGCCTTGCCCGCCCTGGCTGGCGCGCTCGGGGTGCTCCTCGTGGATCTCGGACGGGAGGAGAACGAAAGCCCCCGCCGCCTGGCGGCGGCCGCCCTGGCGGTGGCCGCCCTGGCGATCCTGCTCAGGGACTTCGGCTCCTTCCCCGAGGCCCTGGTTTCGACGCATGTCCACTACCAGCTCCAGACCCCGGAGGAGATCTCCCTGAAGTGGCCCCTTCGGCTCGTGGTGGTGTTCTTCGGCGTGGCGGCAGTAGGGCTCTTGCTCTGCCGGGCGGCCCGGCCCCCTGTGGCCTGGCCCCAAAGAGCAAGGGACTGGCTGGTCGGCTCGGGGCTCGACCTCGGCAGGCGACTGGGGTTTTCGATGTTCGGCGAAGGTGAAGCTGGAGGCGAAGCTGGAGGCGAAGCCGAAGGCTCAGGTGAGAAGGGGGAGAGGGGTGAGAAGGGCGGAAAGGGCGAGAAGGGAGAGAAGGGCGAGAAGGGCGGAAAGGGCGAGAAGGGCGAGAAGGGCGGAAAGGGCGAGAAGGGCGAGAAGGGCGAGAAGGGCGCAAAGGGCGCAAAGGGCGGGCTTGGCGGGATTGGAAGGCTCACCTGGCGAGACACCGCCTGGGCCGCGGCGGTCCTCCTCGCCCTGGCCGTTGCGGGCGCTGGCCTGGCCTGGATCTTCCAGAGGCCACCGCCACAGGTGGCGCCGGTGATCCTCGGGTTCCTCCTGGCGCCCGCGCTGATCCCTCTTTTACCCCTTGTGCTCGCCACCCTGTTGGACGCGGTGCTCCACGGGGTCAGGGTGCTCGGGCTCCTGGTCACCGGGAGCGTCTTCGAGGATCCGGGGCAGCTCGTGGTGCCGAGGGGGGAGCCAGCGGAGCTGAAGCTCATCTGGGGCCGCTTCGCCGCGCTCCACCCGGCCATGGTGGTCCTCTTCGCCGTGCCCATGGTCGGGGTGGTGGCCCTCTTCTTCCTGCGCCTCTTCCTGCGCGCCCTGGTCGCGGTGGCGGTGCTCGCCGCCGGGGCGCCCTTCACCATCGCCTCGGCGCTCGCCGCGGCCAAGGGCTGGCAGGGCCGTCTGGTGGGTCTCTGGACCGGTCTCGGGACCCTGGTGGCGGTGCCTCTCGTGCTCTCGGCCTACCTGGGCTGGGGGCTCGTCCCCAGGCTCTCGGAGCACTACTCCTACAAGGCCATCTTCGACACCTACAACGCGTCGCGGGACGCGAAGCGGCCCGAGCCCCTGGCCCTCGTCCAGGTGGCCACCAGGAGCCCGGTGTTCTACACGCGCGGCCCGCTGCTGGACGAGGGCGAGCTGCGAAAGCGCTACCCCCAGAAGCCCGGCGCGAGCCCGCTCGTGCAGTACCTCGCCTCGGGCTGGACCGACAGGGGCGGCCAGCGGTCCGAGCGCGTTTACGCGATAGTGCCCGCGGGCCAGCTCGGCACCCTGGATCGGGACACCGCGGCCCATGAGCCCAGGGTCCCCTACTACGTGCTCGACAACCGCAACAGCTTCTACCTGCTGCTCTCGAACCGGCTGGGGCGGGTGAAGAGGGGAGGCAAGTGGGTGGCGGAGACTGACCAGAACCCGCTTCGCAAGTGGGTGATGGACAGCCCGCCGAGCATGGACTGCCCAAAGGGAGGCAAGGAGCTCTGTCCCAGGTTCACGGCGGTCCTGGCGGAGCAGGCTGGCTCGGCCGAGCCCAGCCTCGAGGTCATGGGGGCGCGGATCCCGCGGGTGATCCCCGCCGGTCAGAGCTTCTCCATCACGCTCTACTTCCGGGTCCTCAAGAAGATCCAGGGCAACTACAAGGTGTTCATCCACATAGACGGCATGGGCAACCGGGTGATCGGGGATCACGACCCGGTGCAGGGCCGCTACCTGACCTCCCTGTGGCTCCCGGGCCGCTACATCGTGGATCGGCACGAGGTGCCAGCGGCCGCCACGAGCGCAGTGAGCACCCCGAGGGGCGCCTACACGATCTACGCCGGCCTCTTCCAGGGGGAGCGGCGCATGATCGTCAAGTCGGGGCCGGCGGACAAGGAGAACAGGATTATCCTCGGCCGCGTCCCCCTGGGGGTCATGGGGGCCGGATGCGGCAACTAGCGGGGGCCCTCTCCCACGCCCTTTCGGCGCAACCTGCGCGCTCCCGAGGACATACGCCATGATAGATCGCTACAGCAACGAGGCCATGGCCCGCATCTGGACCGATCAGCGCCGCTACGAGCTCTGGCTGGAGGTGGAGCTCGCCGCCTGCGCCGCCATGGAGGAGGAGGGCGTCGTCCCGGCCGGCACTGCCGCCGAGGTGAGGGCCAAGGCCAGGATCGACGCCGCCCGGATCCTGGAGATCGAGGCCTCCACCCGGCACGACGTCATCGCCTTTTTGACCGCGGTGGAGGAGAGCGCGGGCCCCGCTGCCCGCTGGCTGCACTTCGGCATGACCAGCTCGGACGTGCTGGACACGGCCTTCTCCTTGCAGCTCGGAGAGGCGGGCGCGCTGATCCTCGGCGGCCTGGACGGGCTCATCGAGGCCCTCGGGACGAGGGCGCGGGAGCATCGGGACACTCCGGTGATCGGGCGGAGCCACGGCATCCACGCCGAGCCCACGAGCCTCGGGCTCGTCTTCGGGTCCTTCCACGCCGAGATGACGCGGACCAGGCGGCGGCTCGACCTGGCCCTCGAGGGCCTCCGCACCGGCAAGATCTCCGGCGCGGTGGGCAACTACGCCAACCTCGTCCCCTCGGTGGAGGCCCGGGCCCTCGCGGCCCTGGGACTCCAGCCGGAGACGGTGGCGACGCAGGTGGTGCCGAGGGACCGGCACGCCGAGCTCTTCTGCGCCCTCGCGATCCTCGGTGGGGGCCTCGAGCGCATCGCCATCACCATCAGGCACTGGCAGCGCACCGAGGTGGGGGAGGCAGAGGAGGCCTTCGGGGCGGGGCAGAAGGGCTCCTCCGCCATGCCCCACAAGAGGAACCCCATCCTGTCGGAGAACCTCACCGGGCTCGCGAGGCTCCTCAGGCACTACGCCGGCGCGGCCCTCGAGAACCAGGCGCTCTGGCACGAGCGGGACATCAGCCACTCCTCGGTGGAGCGGGTCATCGCCCCGGACGCCACCATCGTGGCCGACTTCGCCCTCGGGCGCCTCACGAGGCTCATCCGGGGGCTGCGGGTGAAGCCGGAGGCGATGCTCGCGAACCTGAACCGCACGGGCGGGCTGGTCTTCTCCGAGCGCCTGATGCTCGCCCTGGTGGCCACCGGCCTCCCCAGGCAGGAGGCCTACGTGATCGTGCAGCGCTCCGCCATGGCGGCCCTCGAGGGGAAGGGTGAGTTCAGGGCCCTCTTGCAGGAGGATCCGGAGGTGCTCGAACGGCTGGGGCTGGAGGGGGTGGCCGCCGCCTTCGATCTCGGACACCACCTCAGGCACGTCCCCTTCATCCTGGAGCGGGCCGGGCTCGGAGGAGACGCGAGCTAGTATTATTTGAACCCGGTTCGCAGCCTGGCCCCGGACCATTGCTCGGGGCCTTTCGAAAGGGTGAAGCCATGCTGTCAGACGAGACCCTCCGGGCCGCCCTCGGCCAGACCCTCGAGCGCACCGAGCTCCCGGAGCTGGGAGAGCCGTCCAGGGGCAAGGTCCGGGACAGCTTCGTGCTGGGCGACCGGCGGGTGATCGTGGTCTCGGATCGCATCAGCGCCTTCGACCGGGTGCTCGGGACCATTCCCTTCAAGGGCCAGGTGCTCAACCTCATGGCGGCCCACTGGTTCAGGGCGACGGCGCACCTCGCGCCAAACCACCTCCTCGAGGTTCCGGACCCGGCGGTGAGCGTGGTCGCCCAGTGCCGGCCGCTGCCCGTGGAGATGGTGGTGAGGGCCTACCTGACCGGCTCCACCAGCACCTCGATCTGGAGCGCCTACGAGGGCGGCGCCCGGACCTTCTGCGGCCACGCCCTGCCGGACGGGATGCGTAGGCACCAGCGCCTGGAGCGGCCCATCATCACGCCCTCCACCAAGGCCGAGCACGGCGAGCACGACGAGTCCGTGTCCAGGGAGGAGCTCCTCGCGCGGACCGACATCACCGAGGCCCAGTACGACGAGATGGCCGAGTACGTCCTGGCGCTCTTCGAGTTCGGCACCCGGCAGGCCGCGGCCCGGGGGCTCATCCTGGTGGACACCAAGTACGAGCTCGGCCTGGACGCCCAGGGCAAGGTCAGGCTGATCGACGAGATCCACACGCCGGACTCCTCGAGGTACTGGTACGCCGCCGACTACGAGGAGCGCTTCGCCGCCGGGGAAGACCCCCGGGCCCTGGACAAGGAGTTCGTGCGGCGCGCCCTCATCGCCATGGGCTACAGGGGAGACGGCCCTCCACCACCCCTCGGGGACGAGCTCCGCCTGGAGGCTGCCCGCCGCTACATGGAGCTCTTCGAGGTGGTGACGGGCGCGCCCTTCGAGGGCGCCGAAGGAGACCCCACGGTCAGGATCCGCGAGGCCCTGAGGGGGCTCCTCGGGTGAGGGGCAGGGCCCCATCGAGACGTTTTTTTCGTGTAAACCTTTGAGATAAGCGATATGTTTCCAAGCCGTGAAGGGTAGGCGGGTCGGGCGTGGCTCTCAGGGCCTGGGGCCCTCAAAAGGAGTAGAACGTGAATCGGGACGGAACGATTCGCTGCGAGTACCAGGTGGTGCTGCCGCGGATGGACAGCCCATCCGGCGGAGTCTCGGTCTGGGGCCGCGCCTCTGGCGTGATCACCGGGCGCGCGGTCCCCGCCAGCGCCCTGGCCGCCTTCGACCCTTCGGGGCAGCGGCCCTTCGAGGCAGTGGCCGGCGACATCCTCCAGAATGTCCGCGGCTGGCTCGCCTGGGCCGTGGGCGAGGTCTATGGGCGCTGGGTGAGGGAAGGGGACCTCGCCGAGCTGGCCTCGGGCGCTCCCCCTGTGGTGGCAGCTCTCAAGGACCTGGTGGGCCCCCAGTTCGCGCCCTGGTCGTTCCAGACCGAGAGCCTGGACTTCAAGGTGGACTTCGACCCCCAGGCCCTAGGGGGTTTCCCTCCGGAGCTGAGGGCGAGGATGAGCGGCGCGGCAGGGCCCCACGAGGTGCCCTACAGCTTCACCGGAGACATCCCCCCCTTCCAGGATCCCGCCACCCGGCACGAGATCAAGATCCGCTGCAACGTGCAGGTGACCTTCTCCCTGGATCCCGCGGCCGCCAGGGCCGCCCTGGATCCGGCCGGGCAGCTCGCTCCCGAGCGCCTCGAGCGGGAGGCCCTCGCCAAGGCCGAGGAGTGGTTCTGGTACGGGGTGAAGCAGTCCTTCTACAACTGGTTCTACGACAGCACGAAGCCCCATCGGCGCTTCGTGCGCGAGTACAGCCTCATCCACCCCGACGTGCTCGCGCTCTGCCAGGAGGGGCTCGCCCAGCACGGCATCACCGTGGCCAAGGCCCTGGTGCGCTACGAGGCCATGGACTCCGACTCGGCCTGGGCCCTGACCGCGCCTGGCCAGTCGGGCGCTGGCCCAGCGGTCTCCACTGGCGGACCCGCGCGGATCACTCCGGCGAGCCCCCACGGCGCCTCGGGCGGCGGCGAGGCGCCTCCCCCGGCGGCCTCCCCGAGGGGCGCTTCGGACCAGGCCATGGCGGCTACCATCGCCATCATGGACGTCAACGATCTCCCGCTCCCCGGGCTGGCAAAGCCCATGAAGGGACAGCCGCTGCCTCCAATCGAGGAGGCGGTGTGGCGGCACCAGAAGGGCGTGATGAAGGATAACCCGGGGCTCGATCGGGCCGGCTGCGCCAAGCTGATCCTCCAGCGTCTCAAGGGCGACGGCTACTCCATGGAGGAGCGAAAGCGCCTGGCGTCCATAATCGGGGGCTCCCCGAACGACGTGGTGGACTGAGCCCGATGGGCTGAGCCCGATGGGCTGAGCCCGATGGGCTGAGCCTGGACCTGCCCTGGGGCCAGGGCAGGAAAATGGACAGGGTCCCGCCTCCGTTCTAAGATCGATAGACCAAGGGCTGTGTGATCCCGATGCTCAGGGCCATAAAGATCCTGTCCGTCACGCTAGGCGTCATCCTGCTCCTCCTGGTGGGAGCAGCGGCGGCCCTCTTCTTCTCCGAGAACTCCGAGTGGGTGCCCCTCGCCTTGCCCTATCCGAGGGCCTCCTTTGGCGAGCCCTTCGGCGTTCACACCTTCGAGATCGTCATTGGCGTGGCGGCGGCTGGATGGCTCCTGGCCCTCGCCTTCCTCGGGGCCGCGCTGGTGCTCCTCCCATTGTACCTGCGGCGCGCCCGCCAGATGAGCTCCATGGTCCGGAAGCTGGAGAAGGAGCTGGTCGCCCTCAGGAACCTGCCATTCGAGGCGCCGGCTCCCCTCGAGGACCTGGAGGACGAGCCCACAAGGCCCCCGGCCCACTCCGAGGACTTTCAGGGAGACCTCGTGGAGGAGCTCGCGCCCCAAGGCGGAGCGCAGCAGCCATGATTTGGCCGATCCCCAAGGGAGGGCGACCATGAGCATCCTGCTCCTCGTGTGCGTCGGGGCCGGCGTCCTGGTGCTGGGCGTCCTCCTCGGCCGCTACTACGTGCCCGACACTCGGCCCCTGCGTCGCGCCGCCAAGGAGGGCGCGATGTACATAAGGGGGCTCAACCACGTCCTGGCCCGCAACAACGATGCCGCCATCGCCGAGCTGACCCGGGCCGTGTCCGAGAACACCGGCACGGTGGAAACCTACTTTGCGCTGGGGGTGCTCTTTCGGGAGCGGGGCGAGCACGAGCGGGCCGTGCGCGTTCACCAGTCGATCCTCGTGCGCGCCGACGTAAATCGGCGCCTGCGCCTGGAGGCGCGGTTCCAGCTCGGGCTGGACTTCGAGGCGGCTGGTTTCCTGCGCCGGGCCCGCAAGGCCTTCGAGGAGGTCCTCGAGAACAGTCCCAAGCACGTGGGCGCGGCGGAGAAGCTCCTGTCCCTGCACGAGGCCGACGGGGATTGGGAGCGGGCGTGGAAGGCCCTGAGGCGCCTCGAGAAGGTGACGAAGAAGAGGGACGAGGTCCACGCCTCGCACCTCCTCGCGGAGATGGGGCTCGTCGCCATGGAAGCCGGGGAGCTGGGGCTGGCCAAGAAGCACCTGCGCCACGCTATCGGCGCCCACCCGGAGGGGCTCCACCCAAGGCACGCGCGCGCCCTTTGGCTGCGAAGGGCGGGCAAGACCCGGGCCGCGGCGGAGCTGTGGCTGGAGTGCCTCGGGGCCGCGCCCGACCTGGCTGCCTACTTCCTTCCGCACCTGGAGAGCGCCTTCGAGGAGCTGGGCGACCTCGATGGCCTGGCCAGGCGCCTGGACACGCTCTCGGCGGAGCGGCCCGAAAGCGCGCAGCTCGGCCTGGCGCGGGCCCGCTTCGTCGGGAGGCGGGACCCGGCGAGAGCCCTCGAGCTCCTGCGCCAGGTGATCGCCAACGCCC
>JAVEWA010000294.1:0-8165 GCA_034004785.1 Polyangia bacterium | reverse complement strand
TTGGCGCCACCTGACGGAGGCGCCGGCGCCTACACCACGCTCACGGCGTACTTGGAGATCCCGCAGCGGTTGAGAAGATCCAGGTAGGACACCACCAGGCCGTGGGAGACCTCCGAGTCCGCCGAGACGATGGCGCGGACCTCCTTGTTGGCCTTGGCCTCGCTTCGCAAGAACTGCTCCATCTCCGAGGGGTCGGCCTCCTTGCCGTTGAGGAACACCGCCCCGCCCTTCTTGATGGTGATGGCCACGGTGGTCGTGTCCGAGGCCTGCCCGGTGGAGGCCTTGGGCAGGTTCACCTTGATGGCCTGGTTCATGATCATGGGGGCCGCCACCATGAAGATGATGAGCAGGACGAGCGTGATGTCCACGAAGGGCGTCACGTTGATGTCCGACATGATGCCGCTGTCGTCGTCGCTGGTCTTGACTCCCATTCCGTCGCTCCCGAGGGGAGGCCCCGCCTCCCCGGCTGGCGCGGGCCTAGATGGGCTTTTTCGCAGGGGCGGTCTTCTCTCCGCCCTCCTGGCCCACCAGAGGCTCTCCCTTGAGCTGGGCGAGCACCATGTGGCCCATGGCCTCGGAGTTGGCCACCACTGTCCTCACCCGCCTCCCGAAGACGTTGAAGGCGATCACCGCGGGGATGGCCACGAGCAGGCCGACGCCAGTCGCAACCAGCGCCTCGGAGATGTCTGCCATTACCACCTTGAAGTTGGCAGACTCGGCCCCCGCGAGGCTGTGGAAGGCCTTGATGATGCCAAGCACGGTGCCGAAGAGCCCTATGAAGGGCGCGTTGGCGCCAACTGTCCCAAGGAAGGCGAGGTTGCGCTCCAGGCCGAGCCGCTCCCGGGTCCTCACCCCCACCATGGTCTCCTCCACGGTGGCGGGGCCCCGATCCGCCTCCCGCAGGCCCGCCCTGGCGACGGCCGCCTCCAGGCCCCGCTCTCCCTCGAGAGCCTTGAGGGCGCCCTGCAGGTCCCCAGACCTGAGCAGCGGTCGCAGCTTCTCGGTCAACGCGTGAAAATCACAGCGGATCCTCGCAAAGAGGACCGCCCTTTCCACCATGATGGCCACGCTGCCGAGAGACAAGATCACCAGCAGCCACAGCACCCACTCGGCACCCAGCAGGGAGAACTTCAAAAAGAGCTCTTCAAGGTTCATTGACCGGGTTCCACTGCTTTCCTGTTGCCAAACGGGCTCTCTCCCGGGGCAAGGGAGCCCACCGAGGGCCGCCAATCCCTGGCGCTCTCACCATCCTAGGGCGCGCCGGGCCCGAAACGGGCAGTCACTATAAGACCGCGCCCTCAGGATGGCAAACGGGAATGGGGACTAATGATGCGTTTTTGCTTACCAGGCAAGGCCAGGACCCCCTTAGACCAGAACGCCCCTGCCCCGCCTTGTCGCCAGAAAGCAGGACCTCCGCCTTCCCCAAGAAATACTGCCGGAAGATCTGTAGATGCTCTCCGGGCTTTACATGCTCATCGCGCCCACACTATGCTGCGGTTCCTGCGCCCTCACGCGCAAAGGGGTGAGCTCATGAAACGTCTATGTTGGCATCGCGGGAACCTCCTCGTCCTCTCGGCGCTCCTCGCCGTTTCTGCCTCCTCGGGCTGCGAGCTGCTGAACAAGCAGAAGAAGCAGAAGAACGCCCTGGAGTTCAACGAGAAGATCGTGTCCTTCAACAAGAGGATCCACGAGAAGGCCTTCACCTTGGGCGACAAGATCGGCAAGAGACTGAGAAGCGAAGGGAACATCACCAACGCGCAGCTCGAGGAGTCCCTTGCCGCGGTAAAGGCCGAGCTGAAGGCCATCCGCAAGGAGGCCGAGGCCCTCAAGGTGCCGGACCACGACACCGCCAGGGATCTCCACAAGCAGTACATGAAGTTCCTGGACGGACAGGACGCCCTCGGGGAGAAGCTCACCACGGCGGTGGAGATCGTGACCAAGCCGACCAAGCAGCCCGGCCCCGAGCAGATGCAGCAGATGCAGGCCGTCATCCAGGACATCGAGGCCACCGAGAAGAAGAGCCTCAACGAGCTGCAAACGGTGCAGCGCCGCTTCGCCAGCGCGCACGGCATCGAGCTGAAGTTCTGACATGGAGCGCTTCGTAATAGAGGGCGGGCACCGCCTGGCGGGGACGATCCGGGCACAGGGGAACAAGAACGCAGCCCTGCCCCTCTTGGCCGCGAGCCTGCTCACCAAAGAGACGCTCGTCCTTTCGAACCTCCCGAACATCCTGGACGTGCGCACCAAGCTCGCCATGCTCGAGGGGCTGGGCGTCCGCGTGGAGCGCCGGGGGGGGAACGAGGTGGCCCTGACCGCGGCCCTGGAACGCTTCCCAGATCCCACGGCCGCCCTCTGCCGTAGGATCCGCACCTCGGTGCTGGTGGCCGGCCCCCTGCTGGCGCGGCAGGGAGAGGTCACCCTCCCGCGCCCAGGAGGCGACTTCATCGGCCGGCGGCGCCTGGACACCCACCTGCTGGTGCTGGAGGCCCTGGGCGCCCGGATCGAGGTCACCCCCACCAGCTACAACCTGAGCACCGACGGCCTGAAGGGGGCCGACATCTTCCTGGACGAGATGAGCGTCACCGGGACGGAGCAGGCCGTGCTCGCGGCGGTGCTGGCGGATGGGACCACCACCATCGCGAACGCCGCCTCCGAGCCGCACGTTCAGGACCTGTGCCGCTGCCTGAACGCGATGGGGGCCCGGATCCAGGGTATCGGGACCAACTTCCTGGAGATCCGAGGGGTGACCTCCCTCGGCGGCGCGACCTTCGAGATCGGCCCGGACTTCATGGAGGTGACCTCACTAATCGGCCTCGCGGCGGTGACCCGCAGCGAGCTCCGCATCGCCCGCGCCCGCCCGCGGGATCACCGAATGACGCGGATAGTGATGGACCGGCTCGGCGTCGCCTGGCGGGACGACGGCGACGACATCGTCGTCCCTGCGGAGCAGGCCCTGCGGGTGCGCGAGGACCTGCACGGCGCCATCCCCAAGATCGACTCCTCTCCCTGGCCCGGGTTCAACCCCGACCTGATCTCCACGGCCATCGTGGTGGCCACCCAGGCCCAGGGCACCGTGCTCATCCACGAGAAGATGTTCGAGAGCCGCCTCTTCTTCGTGGACCGCCTCATCGCCATGGGCGCCCGCATAGTGCTCTGCGATCCCCACCGGGCCGTGGTGTCGGGCCCGGCGCAGCTCTACGGAGAGCCCGACGGCCTGCCGAGCCCGGACATCAGGGCCGGCATGGCCCTCCTCCTGGCCGCTCTCTGCGCCCGGGGCAAGAGCGTCATCTACAACATCGGCCAGATCGATCGGGGCTACGAGCGCATCGAGGAGCGCCTGGTCGCTCTTGGCGCCCAGATCCTGCGCGAGGGCGGCTCGGGCTGAGGCTCGGGCTGAGGCTCGGGCTGAGGCTCGGGCTGAGGCTCGGGCTGAGGCTCGGGCTGAGGCTCGCTCCTCGAGCCAAAACCCATTGCCCAAAGCCCATTGCCCCTTCCCAAGGACCCTTGTAGCTTCGGCCCATGTCCCGTCCCCCTCCAACGACCCCGCCGGCGCCGCTCCTGTCGGAGCCCGGCGAGGACCTCGGGCTCGCCGCCCTGCGGGAGCGGGAGGATCGCGCCGTGGCCCGCGGAGCCCTCGTAAACGCAATAGGCGTCGCGGGCAAGGCCCTGGTGCCGGTGTTCTTCATCCTCGCCACCCGCCTCTACGGGCCTGCCATCGCCGGCCTCTACTACGCCGCCTGGGTGGTCATGGACATCGCCGTCTCCTTGACGGTCTCCGGGCTGAACTCGGGCGTCACCATGTTCGCCTCGCGCCTCGTGCAGGACGAGGCCGAGCAGGACCGCCTCTACCAGGTGCTGGCCAACGGGCTCCTGGCGGGCCTCGCGGTCAGCGGCGTCTGCATCCTGCTGGCTCACCTCGGCGGGGCCGAGCTCCTGGAGGGGGCCAGCCGCCCCGGCTATGGCCGGGCCATCAGGATTCTGTCCCTCTCCCTGCCCTTCATGGTGATCCCCGTGCTCGTCGTGGCGGCCACCAAGGCCCACCTGACCATGGCATGGGACGCCCTGCTCCATGGCTTCTTGCCACCGATCCTGCTCTCCGCCTTCGCCCTCGTCTTCCATTTCATGGGGCTCGAGCTGGACGGGCTGCTCTACGCGCATGTCCTGGCCCACGCCGTGGTGACCCTGGTCTCCCTGGTGGTCTTCGGCCGCCTCTTCTCCTACGCCAGACTCTTCGCGGCCGTGAAGGGCTTCCGCTTCTTCGGGGGGCTCTTCACCTTCGCCGTGCCGCAGAACCTGAACATGACCTTCAGCACCTTCATCACCAACGTGGACGTGCTGATGCTCACCTACTTCGGCTTCAAGCCCGAGCTGATCCTCTATTACGGCATGGGCGCGCAGATCGCGCGAAACGTCCGGCAGGTGAAGCTCTCTGTCTCCGGCGCCTACTCTCCCCTCATCGCCAGGCACCACGCCAGGGGCGACATCTCGGCCATGAACCGCGCCTTCTCGATGGTGTCCCGCTGGGCCACCATGGTGGGGCTGCCAGTGGCGCTCCTTTGCGCCATCTTCAGGCAGGACCTCATCGGCCTCTTCCACGGGTCCTTCACCGTGGATCCCCTGTTCATGCTGATCCTTTTGCTCCCGCCCATCCTCTCCTGCACCTTCGGGATCGCCGGCAACATCGTGGTGATGACCGGGCACTCGATGTGGAACCTCGTCAACTCGCTCTTCGTGGCCGGCCTGAACACGCTCCTCAACTACCTGATGATCCCCTACTGGGGGCTCATGGGCGCGGCGGCGGCGACCCTCGCCGCCTCCGCTGCCCTGACCGCGGCGCAGCTCGTGGAGGCGGACCGGCTGGTGGGGGCCCGCCTCGACCTCGGGCGGGTCTGGAAGCCCTACGCAGCGGCGCTCCTGCCCCTGGCCCTCACGATCCTCGGCTCGCGGCTCGAGCTCGACGGGACCCTCGCGGGCCGCCTCGCCATGGGGCTGGGAGCCCTCGGCCTCTTCGCCGCGATGATCTGGCTGCTCGGCCTCGACCCGGAGGACCGCCGCCTGTTCGGCCGGAAGCCATCCAACAACGGGAAGCCATCCAACAACAACTCGGACGAACCATGAGAAAAGGAATGAACGAGCACGACGGGATCGACACCACCGCCCCCCTTGACCCCCAAGGGCTCCCGGGCTTCCTGATCATCGGCGCCATGAAGTCCGGGACCTCGTCCCTGCACAACCTCCTCGCTCACCACCCGCGGGTCTTCATCCCTAGGGGGGAGGTCTTCTTCTTCGACGTGGACGACTTCGAGCAGCACCCCGACTTCTTCCCCCACGGGCGGCGCGGCTGGGTCACCCACGACTTCGAAGGGGACCTCCCCAGGTACCTGGACTGGTACCGGGGCCTGTTTAGCGGGGCCGAGCCGGGACAGCTCCTCGGCGAGGACTCCACCACCTACCTCGCCTCGCGCCTCGCCCCGGCGCGGGTCGCGCGCCTGCTTCCCGAGGCCAAGCTCCTGGTCATGCTCCGGGATCCCGTGGCCAGGGCCCACTCCCACTACTGGCACAACGTGTCGCGCGGGCGGGCCATCCACACCTTCGAGGAGGCCCTGCACCAGAGCTCCGCGTCCTACCTCACCCGAGGCTTCTACCAGGAGCAGCTCGCCCGCTGGATGGGCTCCTGCGGGCCCGAGCGCCTGAAGGTGGTCTTCTTCGAGGACTTCCGGGACGACCCCCAGGCGGTCCTGAACGGGGTCCTCGACTTCCTCGGCCTCGAGCGGCTCGTGGACGTCTCCGAGGTCTCCAGCCACCGGAACGCCACCAGGGCCCCCCTGCACCCGCCCACGCGGCTCCTTCTGAACCGGCTGCTCTCCCCCATCGTGGCCAGGCGATACAGCTCCCGCGTGCCGGGCATGCCCTCCTACCGGCCGAGGTCGGCCCAGGCCGAGCTCCACCGCCACCCCTTCTGGGAAGGCCTCGAGGACTGGCTCGACAAGGCCCTGCCCGCAAGGCGCCCGCCGCCCATGGCCAAGGACACCCGGCGCGCCCTCCAGGGCATCTTCAGGAAGCAGAACGCCGGCCTCTCCGAGCTCCTCGGCGAGGACGTGGCCGCGCGCTGGCCCTACATGGCAGGGGCGTGAGGCCCGGCTCCCTCTAGCTCCTTCGTCAACCGCTATTAGGGCCGAAAACCGGGGCATCTCCCTGGCTGGTGGCTACAGCAGCGCTAGGAGGAGCTCCTCCAGGCGCTCGTTCTGGCGCCGGGTGTCGTAGTCCCTCTCCATGCGGGCCCGGGCGGCCCGTCCGAAGGAGGCCCGGATGGACGCGTCGCGGGCGAGGAGCCCGAGCTTCTCCGCAAGGGCGTCCACGTCCCGCTCTGGCACGAGGAAGCCGGTCTCCCCATCGTCGATTATCTCGGGGATGCCCCCGTGGATCGTGCCCACCGCAGGGAGGCCCGTGGCAGCGGCCTCCTTGATCACGATGACCCCGGACTCCCTGTCGCCGCTCGCGGCCACCACCGAGGGCGCCAGGAGCAGGTCGGCGCACACCATCTCCCCGTGGACTCCGTCGGCGCTAAGTGCTCCGCGAAAGGCCACGGCGTCCTCGAGGCCGAGATCCCTCGAGAGGGCGCGCAGGGCCGGCCCGAGAGGGCCGTCGCCCACCAGCACCGCTCGCAGGTCGGGCGCCTCGCGCCTGGCCTGGGCAAGGGCCCGCAGGCCGTACTCGAAGCCTTTCTTCTCCACGAAGCGGCCCACCATGAGGGCCGTGGGGGGCCGCTCCGGCCGCTCCACGAAGCCAAAGCGCCCGGTGTCCACCCCGAGCCGGTGGACCTGGATCTTGGTGGCCGGGGCCAGGCCCTCGCCGACGAGCCGATCCGCCAGCTCCTCGGAGGCGCAGAGCAGCACCGCCGCCTGCCGCAGCATGGCCCCAGCCGTGGCCCGGTATCGCAGGTAGCGGGGCTCGAACCTGCTCGCCGGAAGGAGGCCCCCCACGTCGTGACCGTGGAAGGTCACCGCGAGGGGCACTCCCAGGGCCCGGGCGAAGGGAGCAGCAAGGGCGCCGTTCGTGCCGAAGTGGGCGTGGATCAGGCGCGCGCCGTGGCGGCGGAGAGCGCGGGAGAAGCTCGGCGCCTGTCCGAGCAGGAGGTACCGAGCTCGCTCGAGAGGCCCCAGGATCACCACCGGCTCGTATGGGAATCTCACCGCCGCCTCGTCCCGCCTGTAGGCGCAGACGAGCGCGCAAAGTCTTCTCTGATGCTCGAGCTGATCGTGGATGAAGGTCTCGGAGAAGGTGAGGTAGCTCCCCACGAACATCCCGATTGGCAGCGGGCTCTTCGAAGCGGAGCCCATGCTGGAGGGCTCGACAGACCCGGTGCTTTCGCCAGGTCTCGTCTCGGATCCAGGTGAAGCGTGTTCTTCCGGCACCACCAGACAGTATTGCCCTGCCACCCTGGAGGCAAGCGCTGTGGAGCCCCCACCATGCCATGGAGATAGCTGCACAAAATCCCCCTCGCTCTTTTCATATCTCGGGAATAGTATCTCTCCCACTGGATGCCACTAACGGCACTGGAGGACTCACATGAAAGCGTTTGCTTGGGTTCTTGGACTCGTGGGCGCTGCGTTCATGGTCGCGGCCTTCTCTCCACCGATGGTCTCCGCGGAGGCCGACACCGTCACGTCCGCCCCTGTGACGGCTCCCGCCCCCAACCTGGGTGAGACCGACGACGAAGCGGCTGGCAAGGACACCTGCCGGAACTGCGGCAGCGGCTCCACCGGCGCCTGCTCCGGCGCCCGCCAGTGCCGAGGCACGGAGAAAGAGTGCCGGGCCAAGGGCTGCAAGGACACTGGCTACAGCTCCTGCTCCACCGCGGCGAACGTGAAGATCTGCTGATCTCGCCCCCTGCCTTTCTGCTTCCGCTTTTCCCCTTGGTTCAGAACCGACCTCTCCCCGCCAAAGACCTGCGGGGCAGAGCCAAGCCCTAGGCCAAGCGATGCCTTTGGTGAACGGGACGAAGGCCTGGGCTACCAGCTCTTGTCGTCGTCGTCGCCGCCGTCGCCCGAGTCGGAGTAGTCGCCCTCGTCGTCCGAGTCGTCGTCGCCGTCCGAGGAATCCTCCTCCTCATCGTCCCCCTCGTCGTAGTCCGACTCGGCCTCTTCCTCGTCGGCTGCGGCATC
>JAVEWA010000293.1:0-8188 GCA_034004785.1 Polyangia bacterium | reverse complement strand
TCCCAGCGGGGCGAGCCGCAACGGGACGAGCAGCAGGGCGCTTCCCAGCGGGGCGAGCCGCAACGGGACGAGCAGCAGGGCGCTTCCCAGCGGGGCGAGCCGCAACGGGACGAGCAGCAGGGCGCTTCCCAGCGGGGCGAGCCGCAACGGGACGAGCAGCAGGGCGCTTGGCTGGACGTGCGGCCGCTGGGCGGGCCGCGGGGCGTCGGCCAGGACGGGCCGCAGGACGGACCTCCACCGGCTCCTCTGGAGAAGCGCCGGGCTCCTCTGGAGAAGCGCCGGGCTCGCCAATATCAGCGGTCGGCCGGACCGGCGCCGGAGCGGGACGCACCGGCGACGGGGCGGGACGAGCCTCGGCTGGCTTGGGTCGGGCCTCGGCAGGGGCAGTGCGAGCCCTCTGATCAACGGGCCCAGGCCGGGGAGTGCATGCAGTGAGCTGCGCCGTGAAGAGCGCAGCGGCCAAGCACGCAAAAAAGCCCAAATATGGCGCGTGGCGTTTCATCGGAGCTCCTATATAGGCGGAATATATAATAGCACAGGCAAAGCGCCAAAGAGTGCTGTGCCCTCCGACCATCCACATCCTATCTACAGGCAGCCACAATACATACCTCATCTTGGGGCTGGCGGAGGAAAGGGCCTTCGCCTTAGAGTGGTGCCGTCATGAAGCTCTCGGTGTCGCTCAAGATCTTCCTCGGCTTCATCGCCGTGGTGGTGGCCTTCGGCGCCGCCGCGATCTTCGAGATCGCTCGCAGCAGGAGGATCCAGGAGGATCTCAGGCGGCTGAACCAGGTGTACCTGCGGCTGAACGATGTCTATCGGGCCCTGGACACGCGGGTGACTCAGCTCTCCGAGCTCCACCGGAACAGCCGGGACATCCTGAAGACCTCCACTGACAACAGGAGCCGCGTACACGTCACCCGCTACATGCCCCTCGTGCAGGAGTACCGGGACAAGCGCCTCGAGGAGATCTCTCGCATCGCCCGCTCGGGCCTCTCCATCGACCTTCCGCCCAGCGACCGGCGCTTCCTGCTGCAGATGGACGAGGTGGTCTCCCTCCTCTCCAAGGACTTCGCCAAGGAGGACAAGATCTATCAGGAGGTCTTCGTCAAGGCCTCCGAGAGCACTACGCCCGAGCAGATGGCCTCTGGCACCCAGCGCATGCTGCGAGAGATGGCCCACTCCCGAAAACGGCTCAGGCAGGTCGCCACGAGCCTGCGGCAGGTCCTGTCCAAGAACCTCACGGCCTCGGTCAGGCGCACCGCGCAGCGCATGGAGAGCACGGAGGCCGCAACCGCGATCTACTCCATGACCCTCACAATCTTTGCGCTGCTGGTGGCCATGACCATGATGCTCCTCGCCCACCGGACTCTCAAACCCCTCCTGGTGCTCAGGCAGGGCGCGCGGGTCATCGGCAGGGGCGACTACGGCCATCGCGTCAGCACGCGCACGAGGGACGAGATCGGCGAGCTCGCCCAGGAGTTCAACGCAATGGCGGAGGCCATCCAGGAGCGGGAGAGACGGCTCATCGAATCGGAACGAAAGGCCGCGCGCTCGGAGCGCCTGGCGACCGTGGGCCGCGCCGCTGCCCAGATAACCCACGAGGTGCGAAACCCCCTGTCCGCCATCCAGCTCAACGCCGAGATGCTCGAGGAGGAGCTGACCTCCTTGGGAGGAGATGCCCCCGCCGCTGGCCCCGGGGAAACCGGGCAGCCCCAGGCCGAGATACCTTCGAGACCCGCGCCCCCCGAGCATGCTCTCGCAGAGGCCAGGACCCTCCTCGCCGCCATCCAGCGGGAGATCGATCGCCTCACCGAGGTCACCGAGTCCTACCTCCAGTTCGCCCGCCTCCCCAGGCCGCGCCTCGAGCAGGAGGAGCTCGGGCCGGTCATCGAGGGCCTGCTGTCCTTCCACGGCGCGGAGCTGGAGGGGTGCGGCATCAGGACCGAGCTGCTCATCGAGCCCCTCCCGCCGCTTCACTTCGACGAGAACCAGATCCGCCAGGTAGTCTTGAACCTCGTCCGAAATGCCCAGCAGGCCATGGCAGGTGGAGGCACCCTGACCATCCGGGCCAGGCCCGGGCCAGAGCGCGTTGAGCTGGAGATCTCGGACACTGGTGAAGGCATGTCCGAGGCTCAATTGAAGAAGATCTTCGATCCCTTCTACACTACCAAGGAGACGGGCACTGGCCTCGGCCTGGCGATCACTAGCCAGATCTTGGAGGAGCACGGAGGCAGCATCCGCGCCGAGAGCAGGGAGGGCGGAGGCACGAGGTTCCTGGTCACCCTGCCCCTTGAGCCGCCGCGCGGCGACGAGCACGAGCCCGCCGGGGCAATCGAAGCCAAGGGCTCCCGTGACCCAGGAAAGGAAAGCTCCGAGACCGGAACCGAGCACCAGGACGGATGAGCCGGGCGTGACTCGAGCGCGCCCTGAAAGGCGCACCACCGGCTCTGGCAGGACGGGGCCGTTCTCTGATAATGTAGCCCGAGGATCCGTCACATGGCCCTGGTTGGCACAATCCGGCAAGGTACCCTCGCGAACCTCCTCGAGTCCTTCAAGCGGACCCGGGTGCTCGCCAGCCTCACCATTAAATCAGGGGAGCGGGAAGGCCTCCTCTCCTTTGCAAAGGGCGAGCTGAAGTCCTGCGCCCTGGGCGAAGTGGAGGGCTGGGACGCCCTCGAGGAGATGCTCCGCTGGAGTCACGGGCAGTTCACCCTGCGGATCCTCGACTCCGAGACCCACACCGAGGATCTCGCCGCACGCGGGGCCCACGTAATGGTGGTGGACGACGAGCTAGGGGTTCGGAAGCTCATCGAGAGCTTCCTCGAGGCCGAAGGCTACCGGGTCAGCGTCGTGTCCCAGGCCTCCCAGGCGGTGAACCTGGTGGAGTACTGCAAGCCCGATCTCGTGCTCCTCGACGTGATGCTGACAGGCATCGACGGCTTCGAGCTGGCGGAGCTCCTCGGGCAGCAGTACGCCAGCGAGAGGCTGCCCATCGTGATGATGAGCGCCAACCACGACTACAAGATCCGCTCGGAAGAGCTGGGCCTGCCTTTCTTTGGCAAGCCCTTCGACTTCAAGGCCCTCTGCGCGAAGATAAGCGAGCTGGTGGGGGCGCCCGAGGATCGCCCGGCCTCCGCCTCAAAGGTAGGAAAGGCCGCCCCGGGACAGCCGACCCCTGCGAAGGCTCTCTCCTCCTTCACCCTGCTCGCCCGCCTGGCCACCTTCCTGGACGCCGAGTCTTTCCTGCCCGAGCACGACCAGTGCTTCGTGCTCGACGAGGTGGCAAGGGCCAAGATAGCTCTTGCCCAGGCCGATCCTGCCCTCGCCTCCCTCCTGGCGGGCTTCGACGGCTTCCAGACCCTCGGGCAGTACCTGTCGGAGGACCCGGACTCCCGCGAGGAGCGGGTGCTGGTCACCCTGTTCCTCCTCGCGGTGGACGCCCTGCACCGGGCAGACTCCTCATTCGGCTCCAAGGGGGGCTGACAGGATCACTCCAAAAGGAACGATCCGGGCCCGAGGGACCTGCCGAGAGCCCGCTGTCAATGATACCGGCGTCCGGGGGCCACTCCAAAAGGAAGGATCCGGGCCACGGAGACCCTTCCACCAGCCTATCCGGCTCAGCGCATCTCGAGGGGACCTCGCCGCTGCTTCTTGACGGGGGGCGACGCAGGGGGCGTCCTCGCGGGAGCCTTGGGGCCCGGCGCAGGGGGCGGGATGGCCACGGGCATGCCCCGCAGCGACCCAGGCCCGCCGCCTATGGGGATCCTGCTCAGGCGCCGGAGCCGGCCCTGGCTATAGTCGTACTGGTACAGGCCGTCCGCGGCCGAGATGATCAGCAGGCCGCCGGAGGGGATCACGTCGTAGCCAGTGACGCGGCGGAGCCTCTGCACCTCCACGATCCGTCGGGGATCCCTCGAGTCGAAGACCTTGAGCCCGGCCCTGCCGTCCGCCACGAAGAGCCAGGGCCCGTCCACGCCGAGGCCCCAGGGGTTCTTCATCGGATAGGTCGCGATCAGCTCCGGCTGCGTCGGATTGGAGACGTCATAGACCCTGAGTTCGTTCGACCCGCCTCGGCACTGGCTGCCCTTGCGCAGGGTCACGAAGGCAGTGTCGCCCCTCACCACCACCGGGTCGCAGGCGTAGAGGTGCCCGGTGAAGGCGAGCTGCCTGGGCGCCTGGGGCACGCTCACGTCATAGATGTACATCCCGCTCCTTGCCCCCACGAAGAGCCGGTTGCCCGACAGGAACAGGGTCTCCACGTCCCAGCCGATTCGCTGCGACCCGATCTGCTCCGGACTGAGCCCGTCCCTGAGGTCGAAGATCACCAGCTCGGAGCGGCCGAGGGTGTAGAGGTGCTCCCCGTGCAGGGCGAAGCGCGCCATGGAGCCCCCGGTGCCGGTCATCCCGCCTCCGCCCGCAGACCCGGCGCAGGCCGCCAGGACGAAAGACAGCAGGAGAACAAGGGCGACCAAAGGAGCGTTCGCAAGGGCGACCAAGGGAGCGTTCGCTGGGGCGACCAAAGGAGCGTTCGCAGGGGCGACCAAAGGAGCGTTCGCAAGGGCGACCAAGGGAGCGTTCGCTGGGGCGACCTTCTGCCAACAGGCTCTGGGAGCCGCGTTCGTCTTCCACTTCAGCACTCGCGGTTTCATGGCCTCCCCTCCTTCTTCTCCAGGGCCTCCCAGCGCAGCACCACGCCCTGGCCCCGATCCACGCCAGTTGGCCAGAACCTCTGGTTCCTCGGCATGGTGCCAGTCATGTCGTAGGGGAAGACGTTCTTCACCCTGCGGGCGTAGCGCACCCCGATGGGCGCCGGTGACACCTCGAAGATGACCAGGTCCACGAAGGAGTCGGCGTAGAGGTAGCGCCCCCGGATGGCGAGATCGAAGTTGCCCGGGATCCTGAGGAAGGCCACCTGGCGAGGGGCCTCGGGGCTAGAGTTGTCGATGACGTGGATCCCCTCGCCCGGCTCGCTCAGGAAGAGGGCCGTACCAAAGGTGTAGATCTTGCCGCGCTTCTGGATCTCCCGCGGCGCTTGCACCTCGGCGGAGGCCCGAAACTCCTTCCAACCCATGTACACGGGCCGGTGGGTGGGAGGCGGCCTCTTCGCGGAGGTGGCCACCGAGGCCAGCCCGGCCAGGCAGAGGAGCCCTACCGCAACCGGGTTCACCCTGAGCTGGCAGCATTGAAATCCTTCTATATTCTTCGCAAGCATCGTGTTCACCTCCGCTCCCGGGGGGTGCCCAATCTCAGGCACCCAAGGCTAGGACCGGCCGTCGCCATGGAATCGCCCGAGCCGGGGGGCATCTTACATGCAAGCAGCCGCCCTTCCCAGCAATGACGGGCGTACGAGAGCCGGTCAGGTGGTCAGCTTCTCAGCCCAAGGCCGGTCCCTGGAGCAGCGCCCGGTTGCGCGCCTGGATCCTCCCTGTCAGGCGAGCGAGCTGTGCTATCGGGTCGGGCTCCACCTTGTACTTCTGTTGGAGGCGAGAGATCTGCTCGACGAGGAAACCGGCGAGCAGCTTGAAGCGGCTGTCGGCGAGCCTGGCGAGGGCCCGCCCGCGCTCGGAGGCCTGCTCCACGACCTGCACCTTCACATAGTCGTAGAGGCACTCGAAGGAGGTCGTCTCGCCAAGCCCATTCCTTCGAAGGTGGTCGAGGAGGTAGTAGCAGCGGTCGAGCCAGATCTCGGCCTTTCGAAGGGTCTTGTCGAGATCCAACATGGAGAGGGCTGCCGTCCGGTTGTTGTCCACCACGTCGAGGCCCTTCACCACGATGGCGCGCTCGAAGAACTGCGCTCCCAGGCCACTCAGACGGATGCGGGCGTCGTCGGCGATCTCTGCCAGATAGACGTTGTAGGCCTGCAGCTTCAGGACATTCACCAGGGTGTATTTTCGATCCTGACGGGCCCGCCTCTGGCAGCGCTCCAGATCCACCCCCTCGAGGAGCCGGCCAAGGAAATGGTCCGTGAGAAAGTAGATGTCCTTGGCGAACTCCTGGCGCGTCAGAGCGGGCAGCGCCATCTGAAACTGGTCGATGGCCTCCCGCACGAGGGACAGCGATGTGGGCTCGAAGGGCAGCTCCCCTGGGAGGCGCGCGCCCGCGCCCTCCAGGATCATGCTGTAGCGGTTGGTCAGAACCCTCACGTCCCTGGCGACGGCGTCGCCGAATAGCAGCCCTATCTCGCCGAGGTTGTGAGCGACCTCCTCGAGGCTCGAGCTGGTGTCCTCCACTGTGTCGTGGAGGAGCCCCACCAGCGCGCAGGTGGGAGGGTACCCAAGGTGGAACGCCCTCAGGGCCAGGTCCACCGAGTGCGCCAGGATCGGCTCGCCCGTTACCTTGCGCACATACCCGAGCAGCTTCTGCTCGACGAACCGGAAGGCCTCGAGCAGCTCTGTCCCCAGGGCCCCCACCACCTCCTCGTCGGACACGGGCTCCCCTGCCGCGAGCTTGGCGGAGAAGAGCAGGAGCGCCTCGTCTCCCTTGAATTCGTCTTTCGATTCCTCGCTCATGCGCCCCAAGGGTGGCGCCCGGTGGGGCGCCTCGAAACAGCCTTTCGTACTAGCTGCGCAGCAATCTGGCCGGCTGTCAAGACGTGATGGGCGCAGACGAGTCGGGATAGGGGAGGCGACCCGTCCCCGGAATGAAACAGGTCGCTCCCCCCCCCCTTCGGGCCCCGACCAGGCTACTACGGGCTCCGCACAGCGAAGGTCCCGCCTTCGGCGGGATTGCTTCGCACCCTCCGCATCCCCGGCGCGAAGAACGGGGGGAAGCAGGTCTGCATGGGTTTGGCGCGCGCCGCCCGCCGCCGTGGCCCTGCAGAGCCAGACCAAAATAAATCGCTCATGGTGGTCGATTTCACTTGACGGCATTTTGGCCATGGTTCGCAAGGCTTGTTACTCCGCCATCTCGCTGGCCTCCAGGCAGCGCCAGATGGACGATGCGAGCCGAAGAGCCTCTCCGGGCGCCGAAACGACCTAATGGGGCCCATTCTCCCCATGGCGGGCGTCCTGGGAGGCCCCAAACACCCCATGCTATATATAGCGCATGAACGCAAAACCATTGTCCGAAATGACAGCGCCTCTCGACTCGAGGAGCCTCGAGGACCTCGAGGACGAGATCACTCTCCTTTCGGCCACGATCCAGGCCGCGACCTGCCGGCTCCTCCTGCTCGTCGGGGAGGTGGACCGCCGGGGCCTCTGGTCAGACCCTCTCGGCTCGTCCCACCGTTCCTCTGCCCACTGGCTCTCCCACCGGGCGAGCTTGGATCTCGGCACGGCCCGCCAGTACGTGCGGGTCGCGAGGGCCCTGCCCGGCCTGCCCCGGCTCTCCGAGGCCTTCTCGAGGGGCGAGATATCCTACTCCAAGGTCCGGGCCCTCACCCGGATCGCCGACGGGCAAAACGAGGAGACCCTCCTCGGCTGGGCCAGGGCCGGCACCGCCTCCCACATCGAGACCCTCGTCCGGAGATACCGGAGGGCGAACCGGCTCCTCGAGAACGAGAAGGCCGAGGCGCGCGAGGCCTCCCGAGGCCTTGCGGCCTGGTACGACTCGGACGGAATGCTGGTGGTGGAAGGCCGGCTCACGCCCGAGCATGGGGCCCTGCTTCTCAAGGCCCTCGAGCGAGCCAAGGATGAGCTGTATGCCAGGCCGGACGGTTCCGCGGAAACGCGTGGTTCCCACGCCCAGCCGGTCGGGGATGAGCCAACCGGGGCCCAGCGCCTGGCGGACGCGCTGGGGTTGCTTGCCGAGCGCGCCCTCGGGGCCGGCGCGGCTGAGCTTGGCGGCGGGGACCGCTTTCAGGTGGTGGTACACGCGGATCGCGAGGTCCTCCTCGACCCCGAGGCCGATGGCCGCTCCGAGCTGGAGGAGGGCCCGGGGCTCGCGCCCGACACCGTGAGGCGTATCGCCTGCGATTCTGCGATGTCGAGCCTCTGGCATGGCCCGGAGGGCGAGCTGACGCCCGGAAAGAAGACGAGGGTCATCTCCACTCCGCTCAGGCGCGCGCTGCTAGCGCGGGACGGGACGCGCTGCGCCTTTCCTGGCTGTGAGTGCCGGGGGCGGGACGCCCATCACGTGAAGCACTGGATCGACGGCGGCCAGACCACGCTCGAGAACATGATTCCTCTCTGTCGCCGGCATCATGTCCTGTGTCACGAGGGCGGCTTCAGCGTGGAGGCCTTGGCCAAAG
>JAVEWA010000292.1:0-8221 GCA_034004785.1 Polyangia bacterium | reverse complement strand
GGACCGCCTGAAGATCTGCCTCATGGAGTCGGACGCCCTGGAGGACGCCCCCCAGCGGAGCCGGGCCACCGATCACCTGCTCGAGGCTCTCGACGTGGCGAAGGAGGCCTCCCCAGCGCTCCGCATGCCCGCCCTTCAGAAGCTCATCTCCATCTGGCCCGAGAACCGGGACACCGCGGGCCTGGTGCCCTACATCGACGAGCTACTTTCCCTCGCGAAGCTCCTCAAGGAGCCGCGCCGCACCATGGCTCTCGTGAGCGCCTCGGTGCGCCTGTGGCAGGCGAACCGCCGCGTCCAGGCACTGAGGGCCTGGAGCATGATCGACGAGGCCCGCCTGCGCCGTGAGGCGCCCCCGGTCATCGCGGAGAGAGTCATCGCGGTGGTGGCCAAGGCAAGGGAGAAGCTGGACAGCTCCACTGCGGAGACCGTGGCCCACTAGGAAGGTAGATCGTGTAAGCCTGCCGGGACGCCTCGACCTCCAAGGCTACTGGAGCTCTGCCTGCCGCTTGCCGAGCTCCTGCATGAGCTTCATGAGCTCCTCGGTCTTGTCCTTGAGCTTCTCCGCCGTCTCCTTCTGGAGCTTGTCCAGGAACTCCTTGGCGCCGTCGATCTTCATGATCTCGGCCTGCATCTCGGCCATCTTCTTGCCGAAGTCCGCGTTGGCCTTGTTCATCTGAGCGGCCTTGGCGAGGTAGCCCTTGAGCTTGTCCTTGTCCATCTTCACTGCTTCGCGGAGGGATCCAATGGTGAGATCCAGAACCTCGACGCTCAGCGCCAGGTAGTCGGGCTTGCGCTTCTCGAGATCCGCAAGGGTCTTGATGCCCTCCATGATCTTTCCCATGGCTTTCTGCTTCTCGAGGAGCTTGTCGAGCTCCGGGAAGCTCCCGGCTCCAGGCTCCTTGCCCTCCATGGCGTCCCCGCCCTCCATGGCGTCCATGGCCTCCATGCCCTCACCCTCCATGGCCTCCATTCCCTCACCCTCCATGGCCTCCATTGCGGTTTGGGTGTCGCCGGACCCCTCTTCGGCCTTCTTCTTCTTGCACCCTGCCGGCATCGCGATCATCAGACAGGCCACCACCAACGCGATCCTTCTCGTCATGATTCCCTCGCTCCTTGTCCTTGCGGTGTTCCACCCGTTGTCAGGCATTGCGAGGGGAATAATGCAGCCCGAAGAGGCACAGGGTCAACCGGGATTGCGCCTGAAACCGGGATTGCCCCTGAAAACGGGATTGCGTCCCCGACCCCAGGACGAGATCTGCCTGTCCTGTGCGCAACTCCTGTAAGCTACTCCTGTAGGCTACCCCTTGACCTCCTTGCAAAACCGAATCACCCTGGCCGCATTTCCCGTTGCGAGAATCGCCCTGAGCCGCTACCGCAATATCTTGAGAATCGTGCACCCGCCCCGGAGCGCTGGTGCCGGCCCAACCGTGCGGGATCTACGGGCCACGGTGGGCGTCCCGACCATGCACCGGATCCTGCAGGCCCTGGACCCCTCGTACCGGGGCAGGGAGAAGCAGGCCCCAGAGCGCCTCGCGGACCTGCTTGGTGACCCGGGCCGCCTCTTGGCCGCGCTCTGCCGGCTGCCTGGCCCGGCCCTCGCGCTACTCGAAATCCTCACCGAGATCCCGGATCGCTCGATTCCCCTCGAGGTAGCCAGACGTGAGGTCGAGCGCCGGCTCGGAAGGTCGGGCGTAGGGACCGAAGCAGAGACCCAGCTCACCTTGCACAGCCTGCTCTTGCAAATACATGGCGGCGCCCCCCAAGTGAAGGGCAGGGTCATCCTCCCATGGACGCTCGCAAGCCCAATCCGGCCCCTGGTGCGCGGCCTCACCCTGCGCTTCCTGAACCCTGGGTCCGTGACCATCACCCGGCCCGCATCGAGCCAGGATGTCCTCTTCCTCGCGGCCGCTGTCTTGTCAGGGTCCTTCCAGCGCGAGATGCCCAAGGTGACTCAGAGGAGCGAGCTATACGCCCGGACGAAGGAGCAGCTGACCAGGATCTTCTTCCCCGGCGACGACCCACCCGGCACCAGGCTCGACCTCGCCCTCTCGCTGGCGAGGAAGCAGGGCGCACTGGCGCTCTCTCCCGGAGAGGCCCGGGCGCGCCGCGCAGCATGGGAGACAAAAGCCCGCCGCGACGCCGACCAGTGGCGGGAGACGCTCGCGCGGATAATGGATGCCTTGCCAAGCGAGCTCAGGATGCCCCTTCGAGACCTCGTGGTGCAACTGCGCAATGGCTTCCTGCCAGTGGAGCTCATCCGCTCCGCCCTGGAGGTCCAGCGGCACGCGACCCCTTCATCCGGAAACGAGGGGTACTACTTCACCTACCCCACCTTCTCGAAGGCCAACCAGCGAGCCCAAAAGGACATCGAGCTGCTCCGAGCGCACCCGTTCCTCGCCCTCGGCGTCACCGAGTCCGGGGAGGATGTGCTGGGGCTGCCCTCCCCGGTGCCTTCGGATACTGCGAGCAGGGCCTACGTCCAGCCCAACCTGGAGATCATCCTGCCGCCGGGCACGGATCCGCTCCTGGCCTTTGACGCGGCCAGGATCTCCGAGGTGAGGCGGGTGGAGGCGGTGTGCCTGCTGGCCCTCACCGAGCGCTCGATCCGCCAGGCGCGGGAGGACGGCCTCTCGGCCCAAGACATACTTGCCATCCTCGAGCGAGTTGCGCCCGGCGCAGTGCCGGACAACGTCAGGATCACTGTGGCGGGGTGGGCCAGCGGGCCGGCGTCGGCGCGCCTGATCCGCGCCTCGGTGCTCCACTGCCAGGATCCGGCTGCAATCGAGCGCCTTCGGCGCGGCGACCTACTGCCCCGGGGCGCGCTCGAGCTCGCTCCCGGCGTCTGGGCTCTGCCCACAGGCAGCCTGGAGACGACGAGCAAGGCCCTGAGATCGGCGCGGATAGACCTGCGGTCGCGGATCGAGGAGCTGGGCTCGCCCGACGGAGTGCTGGGCGGGATCCGGTTCAAACGCGGCTGGTACGACGAGGATGGGTGGGAGGAGGATCTCGAGAATGAGTGGGAGGAGGAGGGATACGGAGCCCCAGGCGGCCCGGCACCTGACCTCGAGGCAACCGAGAATGAGGAGCAGCGGCTCGGCCCGGTGCCAGATCCAGACCCGGCGCTCCTCGCCCGGGTGGCGCAGTCGCGCCTGTCGCCTCAGCCGCCCCCTCTTGCGCCCACGCTCGCGCCCACGCTCGCGCCCGTACTGCCGCTGTCCCATCCAGAGCAAGCGCTGCCGCCTCCGCCCCTGACGAAGCCCGTTGGGGTCGGGATGATGCCGCTCTCCGGCACCCTCTTCGAGGACGTCGTGCTGCGGCGCGCCGCCACCGGCGAGCCCCTCGGGATCGAGGTCAAGCAGGGGGACGGGACAGTCGTCCGCTACCAGGTGCAGGTGGATGGCTGCACAGAGCGCCGCGGGATCCGCTTTCTCGAGGGTCGCCGCCTCGACACCCAAGAGGACGTCTCCGTTCCCCTCGGCCAGATCCTGCGGATGCAGGTCTTCGATGATGAGCGAGACATGGCCCTGGACCTCGCCGCCCTCTCTGGCTCCATGCCATTCCGCCGCGACGTGCCCAAGGTAGGTCGAAACGAGCCCTGCCCTTGCGGCTCTGGCCGTAAGTACAAAAAATGCTGCGGCAAGAGAGGCTGACCCATGGCCCCGCACTCTGACAACGCCCTGGTGGTGCAGAGCGACCTAACGGTGCTCGCGGAGGTCCACGCGCCCAGGTACGAGGAAGCGCGCGACGCCCTGGCCCGTTTCGCAGAGCTCGTAAAGTCCCCCGAGCACGTCCACACCTACCGGATCAGCCCGCTCTCGCTCTGGAACGCAGCGACCACCGGCATGACCGCCGCCGAGGTGATCGATGCCCTGGAGGCTCACGCCCGTTACGATCTGCCCTCCAACGTCCGCTCCGAGGTGACCGAGTACCTGTCGCGCTGGGGCCGGCTGCGGCTCCTGCCCGCGCCGAACCCGGGCGAGCCGCTCAGACTCGAGGTGCGTGACGAGCAGCTCGCCGCGCGCATGGGCAGCGACGACCGGCTGGCGCCGCTCCTGCAGGGCCGACTGGCGCCGGACGTCTGGGCCGTGCCCCTCGGCGCAAGAGGTACGCTGAAGCAGGCGCTCCTGAAGCTCGGCTTCCCCGTGGACGACCAGGCCGGTTTCACGCCCGGGGCGGCGCACGACTTCGCGCTGCGCGAGGTCACCCTTGGCAACCAGCCCTTCGCCCTGCGCGACTACCAGGCCGAGGCGGTGCGGATCTTCCTGCAAGGCGGGGTGGGCACGGCGGGCGGCCACGGGGTCGTGGTCCTGCCCTGCGGCGCTGGCAAGACCGTTGTGGGGCTGGCCGCCGCTGCCGCGCTCAAGACCCGCACCCTGGTGCTCGCCACCAGCCGGCCTGCCGCGCGCCAGTGGCTGCGCGAAGCGCTCGACAAGACCTCGCTCTCCGAGGACGACGTGGGCGAGTACAACGGAACCACCAAGCGAATCCGGCCCTTCACCGTTGCCACCTACCACATCGTTTCCCACAGACGCCGCAAAGGCTCAGGCGGCGAGTACCCGCACTACTCCCTTTTCGACTCCGAGGACTGGGGGCTGATCATCTACGACGAGGTCCACCTCCTGCCAGCGCCGGTCTTCCGCATCACGGCGCAGCTCCAGGCACGGCGGCGGCTCGGGCTCACCGCGACCCTGATCCGCGAGGACGGCAAGGAGGGGGACGTCTTCTCCCTCATCGGGCCCAAGCGCTACGACGTGCCCTGGAAGGAGATGGAGGCCAGGGGCTTCATCGCCCAGGCGGCCTGCTACGAGATCCGCCTCGACCTTCCCGAGTCGCGGCAGTGGGCCTACGCCACCGCCACCGAGGGACACGAGGCCTTCCGCATCGCGGCCGAGAACCCGGACAAGCTCCTCGCTGCCCTGGAGCTCGTCAGGGGCCACGCCGGAGAGCGAATCCTGGTCATCGGCCACTACGTCTCGCAGGTGAGCGAGCTCGCGCGCAGGCTGAAGGCCCCGCTCCTCACCGGCGAGACCTCCACGGCCGAGCGCGAGCGGCACTTCCAGGCCTTCAGGGACGGGGATGAGCGCCTGCTGGTGCTCTCGCGGGTGGGTAACTTCTCGATAGATCTTCCCTCTGCCAGCGTCATGATCCAGGTCTCGGGTCTGTTCGGCTCGCGCCAGGAGGAGGCGCAGCGCCTGGGCCGCATCCTGCGGCCCAAGGAGGGCACCGCGATCTTCTACACGCTCGTGACCCGCGGCACGGTGGAGCAGCAGTACGCGCTCAACCGGCAGCTCTTCCTCACCGAGCAAGGATACCGCTACTACATCGAGGAGTGGGCCCGCGACGGCGCGGCGGCGCCTCCCGTGGACCCAGCGCCGCCCATCGTCCCAGCTCTCGCGCTGCCAGCGCTCCCGGACTAGCCGCCGTTAGGCAGGTGGGGGCCTTCCCCCGACCCACCCTTGGGACTGAACCGCCCGATGGGATCACTGCCTTCGCAGGTAGATCGCGTTGGTCACGCCGAAGGGGCGCTTGCCAGGGTGCAGGGGGGAGAGGTCGCCCTCGCCCTTGGCGTAGGCGACCACGAAGGAGCGCTGGCCGGCGGCTGGAACGGGCACGGAGACCTCGTGGAGGAAGCGCTTGCCCGGCCCAGAGTGGGCGGGATCGGGCGAGAGGGGATCCACGGAGAGGGTCTGTCCGTCCAGGAAGATCTCGAGGGTGTCGGCCGTTACCCAGCTCGCCGCCTGCACGGTCACGGTGAGGAGCACCGTCGAGTCGCCCGACTCGATGGTCTCGCCCATGCGCTCGCCGCCAGGGCCCGAGATGTTCAGGTAGAGGCCGCCGCTCACGAACATGTCGCCCGAGGCGAGGGCTTCGCGCAGGTCGGCGAGGCTGACCTGCGTTGGATCGTCATGGCCGAAGTAGGCGCAGCTCCGCGGGTAGCCCGTGGGGCCGGTGCGCAGGTGGTGGTTGTCCGAGGAGCCCACCACCGGGATCGTCCAGCCCGCGCCCAGGAAGGCGAACCAGTCCGCCACGGTGGAGTCGCGGTTGGACTCGAAGTCCGAGCCGTTGAAGGCCTCGATGAGGTCGAAGTCGTCGCTCCATAGCTCGTTGGCGGTCAGGGTCTCCCGCAGGAGGTTCGCGGCGGAGAAGAACCCGCCCACCGAGCCGGCGCGGGGGTGGTTCACGATGATGAGGGGCTGCTCGGGCAGGGAGTGGGCCAGATCGAAGGTCTCCTGGGGCGTGAGCAGCACCCAGTTGATGGCTCCGTTATTGGGCTCGTCGGGCCTCGGCACCATGGGCACGAGGCCGAAGTGGCCATAGTCGAAGGTGGTGACCTCCTCGGAGGAGATGCCCTTCACCAGGCCATCGAGCCCAAGCTCCTCCACGAAGGCCTGGGCGTCGGTGACCCACTCGTGGTCGCTGATGAGAGGGAGGTGGAGGCCATCGGCCACCATGCCGCGCACCTTGTGATCCGCCGGATCGTTGGAGTCGGGGGAGTAGTGCGTGTGCACGTGCAGGTCGGCGCAGAGGTAGCCAGAGATGTCCACGGAGCGGACCAGCGACGCGCTCACGAGGGCAGGCGCGGTGGCGTCCACGGTGACGTGGGTGTCCAGGAGATCGAACTCGTAGCCCCGGCTCACCACCACCCTGTGACCGCCAGCGGGCGCTCGAAGCGTAGCCTCTCCAGAGACGTCGAAGTGCTGGTGCAGCCGCCCGGCCCGCTCGTCCTCCACCCCGTGGCTCGCCGGCGTCCCTGGGATGGCCTGGTCCGGGATGACCTGGATCCTGGAGGGCACGGCCTCCAGCGTACCGGCCTCGCTGACCGATACCTCCAGGAGCCCGCTCGGCCCGAAGGTGAGCAGGATCTGGTCATCCGAGGGCCCCACCTCCTGCCCCTCGTGATGGGGGTAGCCCCTTTGCTGGGGCTGGAGCCTGACCGCGACGCCGAGGGGGGCGTGGACCGTGAAGGCACCGTCCTCGCCGGTGCGGGCGCGCGTGAGATACTCGTCATCGGAGCCGGTCACGTGCACGATGGCCCTCCCAACGGGCTCGCCCGAGGCGTCCAGGAGCTGGCCCTGGATGGGGCGCCAGGTCTCGTCGCCAGCCTCGTCGCGGGCCGCGGCCAGCAGGCCGTCCAGCTCGGGCCCTCCCGCAACGATCTGGTAGTAGTCCTGCTCGGTGAGGGAGCAGGCGGGGAACACCGTGCCCCCGCCCATGAAGAACGCCAGGCCGGAGATCTCCAGGGCGAAAGTCATGCGCGCGCCCCCCTGCCGCCACAGGAAGCTGAAATCCCCGCCGTCGAAGGCCACCCACTCCACGCCGCCCTTGGGATCTGCGTAGCCGCTGGCCGGGGTGAACTTCTGGGCGCGGCTGTAGTGGAAGAACCCGAAGAACTCGAAGAGGGAGAGGTCCTTGATGAGGGGGGTGTTGTTGAGGAGGCCGCGGCGCACCCTCAGGGTGGACTCGCCGGGCGCGAGGTGGAAGTCGATGTAGGCGGGGAGGCCGACATCCTCGGAGAAGAGGGCCCCCATGGCCCCGGTGAGGAAGGGGATCTTCCGGTAGGTCCCAGCCACCCGGATCACCGCGTCTCCGCCCTCGGAGCCGTCGGCCATGACGGTGATGGAGTCCGGCTCAAGCATCTCGTTCGAAAGGCCCGTCAGGGTCTCTCCGTAGCGGGAGAGCCCCATGGGGCGGCCGTCCTCCCCCACCTTGTCCACGCTCAGGATCTCGCCCCCAAAGGGAGCGTAGCCGTCCGAGAGGCCGCCGCTCTCGATGTAAACGGCGATGCGATCATTGATGAGGAGGAAGTCATTGAGCCTGATCCGCTGCCTGGCCTGGGGCTGCACGATCCACGAGGAGTCGGTTATGCGCGACGCCCGGGCCTGACCAGCGGCCCGGGCCCCGAGGGGATCGGGGTGCCCGTCGGGATCCCCCACCTCGAGGTTCGCAAGGGTCTGTTGGCAGGGGTCGTTCAGGTTCTGGTTGTCGTTCTGGCCGGGCTCGGAGTCGCCGCACCCGAGCAGGGCCGCCACGGCTAGGACGGATAGCGGGTATCTCATTTCGATACCCTAGCATTCATGCAAGCGTGGCTTCAAGTGGGAGAGACCCGCTGGATCAGGGCCCGGATGGCTTCGAAGTAGCTCTCGCCCGCCGCGAGCTGGATGTCGTTGTGCCCGGCGTGGGGCACCCGGAGGAAGACCTTCTCCGGGTCCTTGGCGGCCTC
>JAVEWA010000291.1:0-8224 GCA_034004785.1 Polyangia bacterium | reverse complement strand
GGACCATGACCATCGAGGACCTGATGGACATCAGCGGCATGGGCCGGTTCGAAACGATGAGGAATCTGCTCAGACTGCGCGAGCTCGGCCTCGTGGATTTCGAGCGGTCCCGGCGCGCATGAGCGGCTCGTCCAGTCCAGACAAGGGAACGGGGCCCGCCCCGGCGGCGCGAGCGCGCGCTTCGAACGCCGCGGCTAGGACGAAGGCGGCCTCCGCCGCCGAGCCGGAGGTGGCCTTCGTCGCCGAGCCGGAGGCGGCCTTCGTCGCCGAGCTGGAGGCGGCCCTGGCCTGCCGTGCCCGCCGCCTGGGCCGCCTCGAGGGTTTCCGGCCCGCCGCCGTGCTCGTGCCCCTCGTACCCCGCAGGGACGGGTTGCATCTCGCCTTCATCAGGCGGGTCGAGGACGGCAGGATCCACTCGGGTCAGGTGGCCTTCCCGGGCGGCGGCATGGAGGCCGAGGACCAGGACATCTACGCCACCGCCCTTCGCGAGGCCGAGGAGGAGGTGGGCATCCCCCCCTCCTCCGTGAGGATCCTCGGAGCCCTCGACGACAGCGCCACCATCAGCAGCTACATCGTCACTCCCGTGGTGGGCCTCGTCACCGAGCTCCCCGACTACCGGCTGGACCCAAGGGAGGCGCAGGAGGTCTTCGAGGTCCCCCTCGCCTTCCTGCTGGATCCGTCCAACGAACGACAGGTCGAGGACGTGGAGTTCCTCGGCCATCGCTGGCCGCTCTTCGAGTATCGCTTCGGGGGGAAGCTCATCTGGGGCGCCACGGGCCGGATCCTGAATGACCTCCTGACGCTGGCCCGCGCCCTGCCGAGCGCTGGGGCCCACGGCGCGCCTATCTCCGAGGCGCCAGAAGAACACCCAGGGGAGACCCCATGAGGACAAAACTCCCAAGCTCATCGGCTCGAGGCGCCGCCACCAGAGCCAAGAAGCAAGGGGCAGCAGCAAAGACCGCACCGGGTCTCAAGGCCCCAGAAGCCGCCACCGCCTCTGCGCGCGAGCGCCTGCCCGCCATCCTCGAGGCCCTGCGGGCCACCTACCCTACTGTGACCTGCGCCCTCGACCACGTGGATCCGTTCCAGCTCCTGGTGGCGACCATCCTGAGCGCCCAGTGCACGGACGAGCGAGTGAACCAGGTGACCCCGAGGCTCTTCGAGCGCTACCCGACGCCCGCGGCCCTGGCGAAGGCAGAGCTCTCCTCCATCGAGGAGATCATCCGCTCGACCGGGTTCTTCCACAACAAGGCCCGCTCCATCCAGGGAGCATCGGCGCGCATCGTCGAGGGCTTCGGCGGGAGGGTTCCCCGCACCCTGGAGGACCTGACCACCCTCCCCGGCGTCGCCCGCAAGACCGCCAACGTGGTCATGGGCACCGCCTTCGGAGTGCCCTCTGGGGTAGTGGTGGACACCCACGTGCGGCGCCTTTCGGGCCGCCTGGGCCTCACCACCCAGACCGATCCCGAGAAGATCGAGAGAGACCTGATGGACCTCCTGCCCGAGGAGGAGTGGATAGACTTCAGCCACCGCCTGATCTGGCACGGCCGCAAGATCTGCAAGGCCCGGGCTCCTCAGTGCGAGCGCTGCCTCCTTGCCCCGGCCTGCCCATCCGCTGGGGCCTAGCTGCCCGGGTCACCAAGCTGATTCTGATGCCTGCCTGGGCACGCCCATTAACCTTGCATTTATAGGAGTCTTGCTCCATTAATGCAAGGATGAACCCTCGTCGCCTGCTCCCAATCCTGGAACAACGCCTTGCCACCGCGCCAGCCGTGGTGCTGCTTGGTCCGCGACAGGCGGGCAAGACCACACTGGCCCTGACCTTGGCCGAAACCCGCGAAGCGAAGTACCAGGACCTCGAATCCGCGCGCGACCGCGCCAAGCTCGCCGAGCCCGAGCTCTACCTGGCCGACCACCTGGACCGCCTCGTGATCCTGGACGAAATCCACCGAGCGCCAGGTCTGTTTCCGGTGTTGCGCGGACTTATCGACCGGGCAAGGCGCTCAGGCCGTCGAAGAGGTCTGTACCTGCTGCTCGGCTCGGCCTCGCTCGACTTGCTGCGGCAATCAGGCGAGACCCTGGCCGGCCGGGTGAGTTACCTGGCGCTAGACCCATTCGATGTGCTGGAGGTGGGGGAGACCGCTGTCCACTGCGACCGCCTCTGGCTGCGCGGCGGGTTTCCCGACAGCTTCCTCGCTGCCAGCGACGGCGAGAGCCTGCGCTGGCGGCTGGACTTCATCCGTTCGTACCTCGAGCGCGACATCCCGCAGCTCGGGCCGCGCATCCCGGCCGAGCGGCTGCGCCGCTTCTGGACCATGCTGGCGCACTATCAGGGCGGGCAGCTCAACGTCGCCCAATTGGCCAGGAACCTGGGTGTGGACGCCAAGACCGCCGCCGGATACATAGACCTGCTCGTCGATCTGCTGCTGGTGCGCCGCCTGCCGGCCTGGCACGCCAACATCGGGAAGCGGCTGGTGAAATCACCAAGGGTGTACATCCGGGACAGCGGCCTGGTTCACGCGCTGCTCGATACCGGCGACAAGGAGGCGTTGCTCGCGCACCCTGTCGTGGGCGCGAGCTGGGAGGGCTTCGTGCTCGAACAGTTGCTGTCCGTCGCGCCGGAAGGTGTGCAGAGGTACTTCTACCGCACCAGCGGCGGCGCCGAAATAGACCTGCTGCTCTGCTTTCCGGGCGGTGGTCTTTGGGCGATCGAGATCAAGCGGAGTCTGAGTCCCAGGCCAGGGCGCGGCTTCCACAGCGCCTGCGCCGACCTATCGCCCGAACGCCGGTACGTAGTCTATCCCGGTACGGAGACCTACCCCATCGGCCCCGAAACGCAGGCCATCCCCCTACTGACGCTGGCCCGATTACTGGTGGAGGTAGGATCCCGCACGAGCGATCCCAGGTGAATGGGGCCCCACAGGGACAAGCTCGCCGAGCCCGAGCCTCGTTGGAACCAGTGATCCACTCCCCTTCATCCCCGCCGGGGCCAGGGGACGATGGCCGAGACCCCGGCGAGGCGGGCGGCGTAGGCAGGACGGCGACGGAGCATTCGCCCGTCGATCAAGGGGAGGCTGATGAACGAAAAGAGAAGCGTGGTGAAGAGCGGGCCCACCAGGGTCCACCAGTAGGCCGGGTCCGCCGCCAGGGTGAAGAGCCAGAGCCCCCAATGGATGTCCGCCGCGAAGCGCATAGACCACGGCCACTGCCGCGGCAGCGGCGAAAGAAGCCAGGTAGATGGCGCTCACCCACAGCAGGCGCGCGGTCTTCGAGGGATGTCTCGTCGCGGTGCTCATGCCGCGAGCCTCAGGCCGGCACTTCCAGATCCCAGGCGCCAGTGTCGGGGTAGTCCACGATGGCGCCCGATGAGGTTCGCAGCCGCAGCCTGCCCGGCTCCGTCCCAAGGATGCTCTCGGGCAGGAGGGCCACCTTCCCGTGCCCCCCGGGGGCGTCCAGCACGAAGCTGGGGATGCCCAGCCCGGACAGGCGTCCGCGCATACGGCCGACCAGCTCGATCCCCGCCGCGACCGGCGTCTTGAAGCGCTCGGTGCCCACCACGGGATCGAGCTGGAACAGGTAGTAAGGGCGCACCCGGGCGCGGAGCAGAGCCCTCGAAAGATCCGTGAGAACGTCCAGGTCCGAGTTGACGCCCCGAAGCAGCACCGACTGGTTTGCAAGCGGGATGCCCGCCTCGGCGAGGCGCTCGCAGGCCTCGCGGGCCTCGTCGGTCACCTCCCGAGGATGGTTGAACTGGGTGAGCAGGTACAGGGGGCCGTGCCTCGAGAGCAGGCGCACGAGGTCCGGGGTGACGCGCATGGGGCAGGTGGCGGGCATCCGCGTGTGTACGCGGAGCAACTCGAGGTGTGGGATCCTGCGGAGGCGCGAGAGCCACCTGTCCAGGGCCTCGTCGGAGAGGGTGAGGGGGTCGCCTCCGGAGAGGATGGCCTCCCGTACCTCGGGGTGCGAGGAGACATAAGCGAGGGCTGCCTCTTCGCCTTCCGGCCCGTAGATGAACTCCTCGGCGCCACGGGCCCGCCGGTTGCAGTGCCGGCACCGGAGGGCGCAGCGGCTCGAGACCAGCAGCACGACGCGGTCCCGGTAGCGATGGATGAGCCCATTCACCGGAGCCCTGGGCCTCTCACCAAGGGGGTCTGCTCCTTCTCCAGGCGCGCTCACGAGATCCTCGGGGTCGGGCAGGGCCTGACGCCTGAGGGGGCAGCGGGGGTCCGTGGGCGACATGAGCGAGAGGAAGTAGGGCGTGACCGAAACCTCGGGGAGGTCGTCGCCAACCCGCTCCAGGGCCTGGCGCTCGGAGGGCGAGAGCTGGAGCGCGGCCTCGAACTCCTCGGCCGTAGAGAGGCTGTGCCCGAGCTGCCAGCGCCAGTCGGACCACTGGGACTCGGGGACGGAGTCGCGAATCGGGTGGCCGGGCGGAGAAGAGCTGAGACCCATCATGGATTCCTTCATCCAGACAGGGTACAGATATGAACGTGTCCGGACAGGAATACAAGGTAGAGCTCGAGCGCCTGGCGAGAGCGCTCGGCTGCGTGGCCTTTGGCGTGACCGAGGCCTCGCCCCTGACGGATCACGACAGGTTCCGTCGCTGGCTGGCCCGGGGCTGGCATGGCGCCATGGGCTACCTGGCGAGAGACGAGGCAGTCCGGGCAGATCCCCGGCTCTACTTCCCCGAGGCGCGGTCGGTGCTCTGCGTGGCACTGCCCTACTCCATCCCAATCCGCGCCTCTGCCGAGCCAGAGACCGTGGGGCTTGAAGACTCGGGGACAGAGTCCTCGGGCCGGAAGGCAGGGCTCTTCGCGGGGAGGGACTACCACGAGGTCATGGGGGGCATCCTGGGAGCCCTGGGCGCACAGGGGGCCCGCCTCGCCCGCGGAGCCACCAGGTGGCTGCCCGCGGTGGACACCCGGCCCCTCCTCGAGAGATCCCTGGCCATGCGCGCTGGCCTTGGCGCCATCGGGCGGCACACCCAGCTCATCGTTCCTGGCCACGGCAGCCTGGTGTGCCTCGGGCTGCTCCTGACCGACGCGGTCCTGCCCCCCGACGCTCCATGCGGGGATGACCTCTGCGCTGGCTGCGACCTCTGCATCCGCGCCTGCCCCGCTCGGGCCCTTCACCGCGATTCGGGCCTCGAGGCGCCCCGCTGCCTGTCCTACCTCACCACCGCCAGCCGCGAAGCCATCCCCCAGGACCTGCGGACCGTGCTGGGCGTCCGCCTCTACGGCTGCGACGATTGCCAGGAGGCCTGCCCCTGGAACCACCCGCCTCGAAGGCCCGCGGGAGCCGGCCATCCGGGCCTCGCCGGGGATCCGCTCGTTCCTCGGGAGATCCTCGAGTCCTGGCTCCTGGCACCGGGCCGCAGGCTCCGCCGGGAGCTCCACGGCACGGCCCTTGGCCATCTGCCCGCAGCCGCCCTTCGCCGCACTGCCTGCGTCGTGCTCGGCAACCTGGGAGATCCCGCCAGCCGCCCGGCCCTCGAGCGCGCCGCCCAGACGGCCTCGGACCAGGTGATTCGAGAGCACGCCTCTTGGGCCCTCGGTCGCCTTCCCCCGGAGGAGACATAGTCGAAGGCTCTGCCCCAACCGAGAATGAGTTTGGCGCCCCGGACGCGGAGCGATCCTGCCCCGACCGAGGGGCTTCTTGCCGACGCCACATGGCTGTGGCACGGTGAGACGATGAAGAGGCGTGTCTGCATATCGTTCTTCGTCGCAGCCTCCTGTCTGACTGGGAGCCTCGCGGCGGGCCAAAGCCTGGGACGCACGTCTTTCGCAGACCGGGCCACGGGCCTCCGCCTCTTTCTGCCTCCGCGCTGGGTGAGCCAGGCGCGCAGCGCCCTGCCGGGACTGATAGGAGCCTTCCGACATCCTCTGGGGGGGCGCCTCATCATCTCGGCGCAGCCCCGAACCCAGGAGGACACCCCCCGCTACCTGGCGATGCAGCAGGCCAAGCTCCTCGGCCGCAGGGGCTGGACCGTGCCCCCCTGGACGCCCAGCCGTCTGGGCCCGGTCGAGGCCGTGCTCGTGGAAGCACTTGATCCGGCCAAGAAACAGAAGGTTTTCCAGATCTACGCCCTGCACGACAAGCACACCCTCGTGATCACGCTCCAAGCCCCAGCCTCCCAGAGCGCCCAGGCTCTCACGGATCTCCGCTTCATCGCCAAGACCGCACGCTTCATCCGCTAGGGGCGAACGAGGCGAGCGCCGTTTGGGAGTGGGGGCGCGGCGCGACGGTGGCGCGATTGGGGGCCCTCCAAAGGGGCGGTGCGTCGCCTGGCGGGCGCTCCGCCTAGCCCTTCTGGTAGATGAGGAAGTAGTAGAGCAGGCCGGCCGCGACCGCCGCCAGGCCGATGACGATTCCCAGGATCATGCCGACCTTGCTGGACTTGGGCGGCTCGCCCTTCTCCACTAGCACCCTGAGGAGGTTCTGGCCCTCGAGCCCCCAGATGGTGTCGTCCGCCGCGACCCCGACTGGCACCAGCTCGGGGTGTTGATTCGCAGTGATGTTGAGGCTCTTCCAGGTGTAGGTGTCGAAGACGATGAGCGGCACCTCCTCGCCGAAGTCTCCCATCACCAGGTAACGGCCGTCCCCCGGAGAGAACATCTGCGTCCTGTCCAGCATCTGCTCCTTGAAGAGCATCGGCCTGGCCTTGCCCTTCTCCCACACGTAGAGGCCAGCCGGCTGCTTCTGGAAGGCGTTGCACCAGACGCCAATCTTGGCGATCTGGAGCGAGTGCTCGTCCGCCTTGGGGTCCCGCTGGTAGTTGAAGATGACGAACTCCTTGCCATGATCCGGAGTCACGAGGAGGAAGCGGTTCTGGATGTCCCAGAACACCCGCTCCATCTTCATGTCCCTGACGAAGGTCGTGAGCTTCTTGATCGCTCGGAGCGGCACGGGGTTCTCCAGGGTGCCCTGCCCGGTGTGGACGTCGATCTCCCACAGGTCGAACTTGCCGATGAGATGGACCCAGCGCCTGTCGGCGCTGCAGGTGAGCTGAGACAGGGAGACCTTCCGCATTCGCTCGCCCACGTGATCCACCGCGCGCAGCTGCTTGAGCGTGGGGAGGGGCTCGGCGAGCACGAAGACCTGGAAGGCCTTCCCCTCCCTGGTGATCTCGAAGAGCACGGTCCGCTCCGCGCCGCTCTTCCACTCGTGGGCCACGGCCCAGAGGATGCCGTCGTTGGCGAGGTAGCCGCGCTCGAAACAGAGGGGAACGTCGCCCCCGAGCCGCTCGTGGCCAAAAGAAGTGGCGGGCTTGGAGAAGATCGGAGCAAGGGTCTCCGGATGAAGCAGCGTGACCTGCTGGGCGCTGCCGTCGGGGGCGTCCCGGCGGTCGGCCTGAGTGAGCAGCAAGACTCCGAGGGGCGAGCAGTCGGCGAAATCCAGCCCGATGCCCATCTCCGTCCACCTGGAGGTAAGGGCACCGCTCGTAGCGTCGTGCAAGGTGACCCCGTCCTGCCAGAGCAACACCAGGCGCTCGCCGCTGATGGCGGCCTCCAGGAACTTCCCCGTGTCCAGGCCCGAGGGCCCGGTCAGCTCCTGGGGGAGCTGGATCTGGCAGGTCGATTGCACGACAACCTTGGCATACTCGCCCAGATCGGGAAAAGGCATGTCTTTCGTCCTCTCTCCTGGTGTGCAGGCCTCTTGGGAAGGCCCACGGGGGGTGGCCGTGAGCAGGTGAATCCTCTGGCCACCCGGCTAACACAGCGCAGCCAGGGTATTGCCCTATCCCCTGGTACGTCAATACGTCTCTCGGGATGGTTGTGTTATCATGGACCGCGATTAGCCCCGAAGCTCCCGTCATCCCCTTGCCCGGCTGGCGGTTTCGGGGCCACAACCCTTCGCGAGGCCTTCCATGGCACGTCATCAGGCACTGCTCGTACCCCTAATTCTCCTCTTGTGCGGATGTGGGCCCAAGGACAACCACGAGGAGCCCGACGCCGGAGCGGACGCCGCAATCGACGCCCGCATCCCTGACGCGGCCACGCTGCCCGACTCGGGCCCACTCCCTGACGCGGCCCTTCCCGAGTGCGGAAACGGCATCGTGGAGGCGGGGGAGGCCTGCGACGACGGAAACCTGGTCTCGGGCGACGGCTGCAACTCCACCTGCACCCTGGACGACGGATGGGACCTCGCGGCCAACGCCTCACATGCGGGAGATCAGCGGGAGGCGGCCCTGGCCTGCGGAAGCGAGCGGGTGGTGGCGGTCTTC
>JAVEWA010000290.1:0-8234 GCA_034004785.1 Polyangia bacterium | reverse complement strand
CAAGAAGACATCCATGGCAGCTCTTTTAGGTCTTGTGGCCGTGAGCTTGGGCTGCCCTCCCGCCATTCCTCCAGACGACCCGCGCACAGTCAGGACGGACCAGCTCCCGAAGGAGCTTCCTGCCCTGCTCGTCTACGCCAGAAAAGAGTGGGCGCGAGCGCTCGCTGCGGATCCCATGGACAGGACGGCCGCCACGAACTCACTGTCCGCTCTTCGCAAGGCGCAGGGCCTGGAGGCGGGCAACCGCGAGGTTCTCCTTCGCGGTGCCGAGGTGGCTCGCGCCTTGGGCGAGAGATCCCGGTCTCCGGGTGAGCAGCGGAAGTACGCAACCATCGGGCTGGAGTTCACTGGCCCTGGCCGCAAGCGGTACGGGGGGGAGGTGGCCTTTCACTATTTCCACGCGGCCCTTCTGGGGCTTCAGGTGGACGCCTACAGGGCTGCTGCCTTTTCCATCGTACCGGAGCTGCGAAAGGCCGCGGAGCGGGCCGTTGCCCTGGATCGGACCTTCGACTCGGCAGGGCCTCTCAGGATCCTCGGATCCTTCCTCGTGCAGGTTCCATCTACGGCGCCCTTCAACGGCGACATAGACCGGGGGACGAAGCTGCTCCAGGAGGCAGTCAAGCTGGCCCCCTCCCACCCCCTCAACCATTACTTCCTGGCCGAGGCCTACGCCTTGGACGAAGAAGCCGATCTGGCGGCCGGGCACTTCGGCCGCCTGATCTGTGCGCCCAGGGCCTGGCCCTGGGACCGCGACATGGCGAGGCGTTACGAGGAGCTGGCCAGGAAGGCCCTAGCCAAGCTCAAACGCTCGCCGCCCTCCAAGTGTCAATGAGGCCCGCTCCCGCCATCCTAATGGCCGTCGGGCTCCTCGGCGCTCCCGCGTGCCCGAACCCGGCGAGCGCTCCCGTGGCTCGAGTCGGCCCACCACCCGCCCGAGGAGATACGCCTCGGACCGCGGCGGCTCGCCGTCTGGCGCGGCTCCTGCACCTCGAGCAGCAGGGGCGCCTGCCTCGGCGTGCTCGTCCCGCCTTGGCGTCGGCCCTTCGGCAGAGGGCCTTCGAGTGGGAGGCCCTCGGCGCTCCAGCCGCGGCCATGGCGGATCTCCGCCGGGCCAATACGCTTCAGCCCCAAGCCTCCGTCAAGGCAGAGGAGGAGCTCATGGGGAGGGCTGCCATGGCCCTTGGAGACCGGGCCCTGGCCCGCGGGGAGCGGCAAGAGGCCCGTGGTTGTTTTCTGGAGTCAGCCAAGAGGACCCGGTCGCCCATCGCTCACTGGCGGCTGGCTGCGCTCGAGCCCAAGTCTGCCACACTCGAGGAGCTGGGGCGGGCGGTGCTCGAGCTGCACAGGTCCGGACCAGCCACAGCCCGAGTTCTTCTTGCCGAGTTTTTGGCGAGGAAGGGCGCTGCCCATCGAGTGCTCCTTGCGGGCTTGAGCGCATCCCTCGAGCACCCCGACCGATCCGTGGCCCAAAGAGCCTTTGGTGCGCTGCTCGGGCAGGCCGACGCCACTGTGAGGGATCGCGCCCGCGCTCTGATGGACGAGGCTTCGGGAGCGGGCTGCGTCCGTGCCACTCATCTCTTTGCGCCGTTGGATGCCGCGCCGCCGACCCTTGGCGACCCGAAGGATCTCATGTTGCCGCTCGAGCTGCGGCAATCGAGCGGCGCCCGGCGCGCTCGAGTCGAGGAGCTCCACCTGCGTTTCGGAGAACGGCTGTCTCGGTGGGGTCTCGGCATACCTCCGTCCACCGCTCCCTGGCCTGAGCCCTTGCCCGCGGGTGTCTCTCCCGTGGAGAGCTGGGGCCTCGTGGCCCGAGGGGCGGAGGCGGCGCGCCGCTCTGCGGGGCCTTTCTTCGCGGCGCTCGTGGAGGCCATGCAGGGTCGAATGGAGGCAGGTCTTCTCCTTGCGAGGCGGGCGGCGAATATCGACGGGAGCGGTGTGCGGCTCCTGGCCTTCTTGCAGGCCCTATCGGGCAGGCGCAGGGAGGCGGCCCAGACGCTCCTCGGCCTCGTGGAGCGGAGCCCTGGAGGGGTCGCTTGGCTTCTTGCCTGCATCGAAGACCTCGGGGTGCTAGGCCTACCCGAGCCCGCCATGCGCCTCGCCACCCCACTTGTGGAGGCGGCCCATGAGGATCCCGTGGTGCTCCGCGCCCTCTCGGGCCTGTTCGTCGCCATCGGGGCCGGGGAGCGGGCGACCCAGATCACCGAGCGATGGGCCGCCCTCTCTGGCAACCCAGCGGAGGCCTATCGCTTCGCCATGGAGCGTTTCGCCCAGGCCGGGGATGCCCCGAACACGGCCATGTTCGCGAGGAGGCTCGTCGAATGGACCGGCGGCGCCCATGGCAGCACCATGCGCGCGGTGTCAAGGGCGCTTCGACTGATCGGCAGGCTGGGTGAGGCCAAGGCAGTGGAGGACGCGAGCTGCGGGCGCTCGCTCGGGCCCTCGTCCGAGCCGCCGCCGCGCTCAGTGGCTAGTCCTTCGATGGGAGCTCCTGCGTCGCTGCGTTCGTCGCAGCCGAGGGAGCAACCGAATGTCTCCAAACGGAAGCTCTCTCGGCCCTCGTCTTCGTCATGGGGACCTAAATCAGAGAGCACCCTCATCCGGCTGGCACTCGTTGCGACGGTGGCTTTGCCGCGGCAGAGCCTGGACGTCACCTTCCTCGCTGCGGCCCTCGCGGATCGAGCCGGGCAGGCTCGGCTCGCCCGCAGGATCCTCGCCGATGCCTGGCAGCGGGATCCCGAGCGGTTCGGGGCCGCATCCTACAATCGCCTCGCCGCTGCCTCCCGGGGGCGCCGGTTGTTCTCCTCTTTGCCCTGGGATAGGATCCGCCGGGAACGCATCGGTCAATGACGCCATTCGACCAAGTCAGGCACTCGCATCCAGCTCGGCACACGAGCCCAGTCTGCCTCCTCGTCCTTGGCGCAGGCGCGGCATGGTGCTTGGTCTCGAGCTGCACCGAGCCCAAGCCAGGTTCCCCAGCGCCGCCCGAGGCGACCCCGGCGGAGCGTCGCCTCGAGGCGGCTCCGCCGTTGAATTTGGCGGCGGCGTTGGAGGCGGCTCTGGCTACTGAGAGCTCACTTCAGGAGCCCTGGTTCTTCAGGTGGCCCCTTTCGAACATCGACACGACCTCTCCCTATGGCATCCGCATGCACCCTGTCGTGCGCAGGCTCCTGTTCCACTCGGGAGTGGACTTCAGGGCGCCTAGGGGCGAGCCAGTGGTTTCCGCGGGTCCGGGCGAGGTCGTGCAGGCTGGCGAGCTGCCCCTGACGGGCCTGACTGTCACGATCAATCACCCCGGGGAGCTCCAAACCTTGTATGCGCACCTGGACGAGCTGCTCGTCTTCGAAGGGCAGCAGGTGGCGGCGGGCGCTCCCATCGGCCTCATCGGCTCCACCGGCCGGTCAACTGGCCCGCACCTCCACTTCGCGGCATATCGTCTCCTTGCAGGCGGTCGCCACCCGATGGACCCCACCGAGCTCGTGGGCCAGGCAGTGGATCCCCGAAACCCTCCGCCGCCACACATTTTCCCGAGGCCCAGGCCGGGGAAGGCCATCATGGAATCGTCTCACGCCACACCCTGACAGGGAGGCACAGAGCCACATGAAGCCCCTCGAAGAAGAAGATCGCGAAGAGCTGCTCGGGCTCGCGAGAGCCAGCCTGAGAGGATATCTCAGGAGTGGACGAAGGCCCGCCGACCCGCCCCGGAGCGAACGGCTGAGGGAGCCCGCCGGAGCCTTTGTGACCCTCAAGACGGGCAGAGGCGGGCTTCGTGGGTGCATTGGGACATTTTCCGCGGCTTCTCCGCTCTTCCAGGCGGTCAGTGAGATGGCCGTTGCCGCTGGGACGAGGGACCCGCGCTTTCCTCCCGTGACCCTTGAGGAGCTTGACGGCCTGCACATGGAGATCTCGGTGCTTTCGCCCCGCGAGGTCCTCAGGGATCCCAGCGCAGTGGAGGTGGGTGTGCATGGCCTGTGCATCTCGCTTGGGTACCATCACGGCGTGCTGCTCCCGCAGGTGCCCGTGGAGCAGGGTTGGGATCGCGAGACCTTCCTGGCTCACCTGTCCATGAAGGCGGGGCTGCCCGCGGACGCCTGGAAGGATCCCGAGGCGCGCCTCGAGACCTTCACGGCCCAGGTCTTCGGAGAGGCGGAGTCCCGGGAGAGCTAGAGCGGACAGCCGGGATTTTTCGCAGAGAGTCCAATGAGCGCGGCGATTGGCCGCTCGGTAGGAGGATGACCGGCGGATTAAGGAGAGCCCCTTTTGGGGCTAGTCTTCATCCTTGTCGTCATCTTTGGCTGCGGCTTTGAGGAACTTGGCGCACCCGGATGGGTGGCTCTTCTTGAACCCCGCGTCTTTGCACTTGTTGTTCCAGAGGGTCTTGCAGAAGGCCTCGGGCTTCTTCAAGCAGGTCTTGCCATCTGCCGCCATCTTGGGTTTTCCAGCCTCATCGCGCTGGCAGGCGAAGCCCTTGTCCATGCAGTCACCCAGCTCTGCTTCTTCGATGTTCATTCGTGGTTTGGGAGGATCCTTCTTTCCTCCGCCGCAACCCACGGCCTCGAAGGCAGCTCCGAAACCGCCGCCGCTGAGCCCGACCCAGGCCAGGAGGGCCACGATCAGGACTCCACCAACAATCGCAATGATCTTCGTCTGCTTGCTCATTCTTGCTCCTCCACAAGGTGGTCTTTGGACCGAGAGTAGGCGAGATGGTAAACGGGCCTAGAAAAAAAATCAAGGAATCAGGCAGGGAAAAAGCGTGAATCAAACTACAGTACAGGAGGAGGTGATGGGGACAATTCCAGATTGAAAACAGGAGATTGTTTACTATCTGGTCTTCAGCATCCCCACCACGAGGAAGATGAGGAAAACTCCGATGGGGATGAGGACGGGCATGATGGACAGGCCCCCCAGGGCAAACTTCTCCCACCCGATCATGATCTCGCCAACCGCCACGGCGATGGAGATCAAGCCTGCCCCGAGGACCTCTGGCCAGTCGGCCTCGATCTTCGTGCCGAACCAGAAGATGATCAGGCCGAGGGCGCCGACGATGATCGGATAGAGCCAACCTGGGAGGCTCAGAAACTTCTTAACTCCGGACTTGGCGGAATCATAGTCGCCGATGACGTAGTTGAGGACGATGAACGAGCCGAAGAGCAGCACGAGCACGATGAGGTAGGTCCATCGCTTGGCCCTACTTGCGCGCACGGTTCCCATGGGTAGAACTCCTTTGTGTTTCGGGGCCCAAGGCCCGCAAATGCGGGGAGCATAGCAGAGCACTCCGAGAGTGTCATCAATGCGAGTAGGGGAGGTGGCTAACCTGCCCTGAGCGGGCCCAGGTACCCATCGGGCGCCTCTAGCGCCGGGAACGGCCCGAGCTGCTGCTCCTGCCGCTCGAGCCGCTGCTCCGGGAGCCTCCAGACCGGCCAGAGGAGCTCCGCGTGGTCGAGCGGCCTTTGCTCGAGGCCTGGCCGCTTCTCGTGCCCGACCGGCGGGTTCGAGCCCCGCCGCTCTGCTGAGCCCTCCCAGGCGAGGGGTGCCAGAGTGAAGCCGGGCCCCGATGGCGGCCGGGGCCGGATCTGCGGGCTTCGTTCCTTGGACGGCCGGCGGCCGCCGGGATATCCAGGCGAAGACCTCTGCCCCTGAGGATGCTGGGCCTTCGAACTGGGCGCCCCTGCCAGCCCGTTCCTGCCCTTCCCTCACCCGGAGACCTTCCAAGGCCGCGCCGATGCCCTCGGCCGCGGGCTGGATTGGAAAAGCGCAGCCTGGGGTTCATGCCCGGGCGCCCCGTGAGGCCGGACCTCGAGGGGCGGTAGGGCCGGAAAGCGGAGCGTGGCTGTCCTTGCCTCGGGTAGAGGCGGCGATAGCGGCCGGGTCCTAGCTGGACGTAGCGAGGCTTGTGGCGCCGGTAGAGCGCCCCGTTCTGGTAGCTGCGGCGGTAGTGCCTGCGGAAGAAGTCCCGCTTCCTGTGCATCCTGTGGAAGAATGCGTCGGTGAAGGCTCCCACGAAGTAGAGGAAGCCACCGACGAGATCGTAGCCCTCTCCCGAGAGCTCGAAGTGGTGCCGGTGCGGCCAGGGGTAGTGGCACCAGTCTCCGCCGTATTCGTCGGGCAGGGGGTGAGGGTTCGCATACCAGTAGGCCGGGCCCTCGGCGTCGAAGTCCCCAGGGTCCCCGATGAAGACCCACGCCCCATCCACCTTGGCGAAAAGCTCGGGCTCGAAGGGCTCATAGGGCTCCCCGTGAACATCCTGGCGCTCGCAGAAGCCGGAGCCGAAGTCCGGGTGCACCGGATGGGGGCCACGGTATAGATGCTTCTCGGGGAGCTCCACCTCTGAGCTGGTCTCGGGAGAAGCCGAGCCGGGCCCTGCGGCGCCGGTGGAGCCGGGGCCCTGCGGAGGGGGAGGAGGGCTCGTGGAGGAGCTCGCCGAGGCTGCGAGGACTCCGAGCACGAGCAGGGAAAGGCGAAGGAGCGCCTTGGCGGGCAATGGGACGGAGCTGGAGGTCGGCATTGCTTTGGCTCCCGGACGGCCACGTCGCGGGTGCTCGTCCCACCAGGAGGTGGGCTCCAGATGGAATTATAACCCCTGAAACGAGCCTGTCCTCTCCTTTTCCTTGGGGTGCGCCGTGGATGTGTCTAGCGGCGTCTCGGGGTCACCCTTGCCGTGGCCAGCGCACTGCATGGATCCTCGGGCCAGGGGTGCTTCGGATAGCGACCGCGGAGCTCTCTTCGGACCGCCTGGTAGCCAACCTTCCAGAAGCTGGCGAGGTCCTCGGTGATCTGCACCGGGCGCCCCGCGGGCGAGAGCAGGTGCAGAGCGAGCCCGACCCTGCCCCTCGCGATGCGAGGCCCCTCGGCGAGCCCGAAGAGCTCCTGCAGCTTGACCGGCAACACGGGCGCCTCTCCTTGGACATACCGGATTGGGAGCTTCCGCCCGCTCGGCACGCCAATGGTCTCTGGCGCCTCCTCGGCGATGAGCCTCCTACCTCGGGGGCCGAGCTTGCCGAGGATGGCCTGGGCGAGGTCCATCCGGCGGAGCTCGCCGAAGGAGAGCAGGCCAGGGCAGAGCTTTGCGGCGGCATCTGCCAGCAGCTCCTCTGCGCTTTCGGGCAGGCCCTCCTCGGGCAGCGCCTTGGCGAGCAGCGTGATCCTCGCAAGCAGCCGCTCGACGCCGGGGGGCGGGGCCAGGGCGCGGCGAGGGTCCTTCGCCGCCATTCGCGCGAGGAGCTCTCCCGCCTCGGCGCGATCGCGCACCGGGGCGGCCCGTTTCGACAGCACCAGGTCGCCCCAGCGGCGGGTCTGCTCTGCAACGACGCGTCCTTCGGCGTCGTCCCATTCCAGATGCTCCTCGGCGAAGATCCCTCCCCGCTCATCGAGCAGCGACTCGGGCAAGGCAGACGCCTGGCGGATGAACGCAAGGGGGCGGCTAGGGTCGTCATCCAATCGGTGAACGAGGATGAGCCTCGCGCCCATGGCGCCGCTTCCAGGGTGGAGCTTGGCGCCGCGGCCGCCCACCAGCTTGTACTCGTCCTGTTTCCCCGCACGCTGAGCCGCCACCCTGTCGGCGAAGCCCGCGAGCATTATTCCGAGCAGCGCCTCATCCGAGGCAGGAGCCCCGGCAGGCTCGGGACCGAGCACGGACCGCGCCTGGCCGAGGAGATGCTCAGCCTGGTCACGGATCGAGCTGGCGGCTCCTGCTCGGGCGGCTCCAGGGTCGAGGTCGTCGTCCGGATCTGTCCTGCCCGTGGGGCCGAAGACCAGCTCCCTGCGGTAGAGCAGATCCGAGCCATGTCCATGAGCGCCGTCCTCCTTGGCGGTCATGCCGCCGTCCTGCTCTCCAGAGAGCACCTCGCGACCGTCCAGCAGGGCGGCCAGCTCTGCGCCTTCTCTCAGGCAGCCCGTGTCATGGGCCTCCAGCAGCATCCTGCCGAGCCGGGGATGGAGGGGCAGGGCGGCCAGGCGGCGTCCGAGGGGAGTGAGCCCCCGGCCATCGAGGGCCCCGAGGAGCTCGAGCAGGGCCTCCGCCCTGAGGATGGCGGCCCCCGGGGGCGCCTCGAACCAGCGGAACGTCATCGGGTCCGGGCAGCCGAAGGAGCGCAGGAGGAGGACCGCGCCCGAAAGGTCCACCCGCAGGATCTCGGGCACCTCCCGCTCGAGCAGCGCCTCCTGCTCGCTCTCTGTCCAGAGCCGGTATGCCCTGCCCGGCGCAGTTCTCCCCGCCCGTCCCGCCCTCTGGGTGGCGG
>JAVEWA010000289.1:0-8237 GCA_034004785.1 Polyangia bacterium | reverse complement strand
AGTCGCTGCACGAATCACCTCGGGGGCAGCCAGGCGAGGGGTGGCCCGGTCTGGCGGGGTGGCCCGAGCGGGCTGAGTGACCCGAGCAGGCTGGGTGGCCCTTGAAGCTGGATCCACGGCTGACGCAAGCTAGATCCGGCTTCACTCACGCGCGTTACAGGGACTCGACACCGGCCAAAGGAGGCCACCCATGAAACCAGCTTCCCGCAGCTTCCCATGCACCCCACGAACCACTAGCGTCCCGGGCGCCCTTGACGCCCCAGGCACAACAGGCTTCCCGGGCGCCCAATGCTTCCCGGGCGCCCAATGCTTCCCCGGCGCCAAAGGCATCCCCGGCGCCAAAGGCTTCCTGGGCGCCAAAGGCATCCCGGGCGCCAAAGGCTTCCTGGGCGCCCCAATAGCATTTTTCCTGGCGCTCTTCGCTGCGCTGGGCCTCACGGCGGCCCAGGACACCCGCGCCCAGGGCGCAGCAAAGACCCAGCCCCGCGCCCAGACCCAGCCCCGCGCCCAGACCCAGCCCCGCGCCCAGGGCGCAGCAAAGACCCAGCCCTGCGCCCAGACCCAGCCCCGCGCCCAGGGCGCAGCAAAGACCCAGCCCCGCGCCCAGACCCAGCCCCGCGCCCAGACCCAGCTCACGCCAAAGGAAGTCCGCACTGCGGTGACGCGGGCCCGGGCCGACGCCCTCTACCCCCTCTACCTCGGCACTACCTGGACCTATCGCCGCACGGTCAAGCGGGGCTCCGGGCCCGCCAAGGTCAGCGAGGAGACCAGCAAGATCGTGAAGATCGAGCCCGTGCCTTCCCAGCCCTACTTCAAGGTCACCTTCGACAAGGGCGGCCCCATGTTCGTCACCTCGACCGGAGTCTTCACCGCCGAGAGCGACCGAGGCGGCTCCACGAGCCATCAGCCCCTGTACCTGCTCCCCTCCAAGGGGCAGAGCTCCTTTCGGACGATGTATGGCGGCGACGTGAGCCTGAACGTCTCCATGAAGACCCTCGGCCGCCCCCTTGCCACTCGCGCAGGGACCTTCAAGGGCTGCTACGAGTACCGCTTCCCCATCAGCTCTGCAGGCCGCAAGGTCGTCTTCTGCCAGGGCGTCGGCGTGGTGCAGGAGACCTTTGAGGACGAGGTCCACGGCGCCGCCGGAGCTGCCACCAAGTCCACGGTCAGCCTGGAGCTGATCAAGTTCCGCAAGGGCTCCTAGCCCGGCGAGCCTTTCTACAAGTTCCCGGGCATCGCCTCCATTCAGAGCCATTCAAGTCTGGATCCAACACGTCGTAATCCAGGGTGTCTGGATCCCAGATTGACGCACGGGCTTAACCCGAGGATGATCTCCCTGGCAGCGCGAATGAGAGCTGGGCAGGTTGGGCGCCCCCACGGAGGAGGGTGTCGATTCTGAGAATTGACAGAGAGCCCGCGTCGGCGCCACTGCTTCGATTGAGAGCTGGGCAGGTTGGGCGCCCCCACAAAGGAGGGTGTCGATTCTGAGAATTGACAGAGAGCCCGCGTCGGCGCCACTGCTTCGATTCTGGGTGACTACAACTGGGCGCGCCAGCGCCCATGTCTCCGAGCCGGGCGAGGTGCCAAGGCCGGCTCGCGAGGGAGGTGGATCATGCGGAAGCTAATGTTGAGTGTCTGTCTCCTGCCATGGCTGGCCAGCTGCGGCTCAGGCACGGTGCACGAGGATCGCTGCGTGGACCTCGACGGCGACGGCTACGGCGAGGGGGCAGCGTGCCTCGGCCTGGACTGCGATGACGACGACCCCATGTGCCACGAGGGGCAGTGCTGCCCTGGCGCCTGCGTGGACCTCGACGGCGACGGCTACGGCGAGGGGACGGCGTGCCTCGGCCCGGACTGCGATGACGACGACGCCATGTGCCACGAAGGGCAGTGCTGCCCTGGCGCCTGCGTGGACCTCGACGGCGACGGCTACGGCGAGGGGACGGCGTGCCTCGGCCCGGACTGCGATGACGACGACGCCATGTGTCACGAAGGGCAGTGCTGCCCTGGCGCCTGCGTGGACCTCGACGGCGACGGCTACGGCGAAGGGGCGGCGTGCCTCGGCCCGGACTGCGATGACGACGACTCCCTGTGCCACGAGGGGCAATGCTGCCCGACGGTCTGCGAGGACCCCGCCTGCCTTGGTGAGATGACCCTGGTGGCGCAGGGCTCGAAGCCGGCTCTGGAGGTGGACTCCGGCAAGAATCCTCACGTGGTGTACGAAAACGCGGGAATCCACCACACGTTCTGCCCCGGCGCCGGCCAGCCTTTCTCGTCACCCGAGCAGCTCTCGACCTTCGGCAACGACGCCCGTCTGTTCATCGACGAGGACGACAACCTGCACGTGGTGTGGAGCAGGGGGACGGGCGCTGGCGCCACCGAGGGCTGGTACACCAACAACGTCGGTGGCACATGGAAGAGCCCGCTGCTGGCATGCAACCTGGCGCAGGGCGGGGGAGACAGGGTGATGATGGGCCGGGTGATCAAGATCCCCGGACAGGATGTGGCGATTGCCGTGTGGAGCGTGGGAAGCTCCAACATAGTCTTCGTGAAGATCGGCAGCCTCTCTTCGACCACGCCGGTGGTTCAGCAACGAGCCGCGGTGGCGAACATCTGGGTGCCCGATCTCATCCTCGGCGCCGACGGCTCGGGCTTCAAGACCGTCGCACGCGCCCCGGGTGGCTTGACCGTCAAGGAGTTCAACCTGAGCTTCGTGCAGCAGAGCTCGTACTCGGCCGCCTCGGGACGGACCACCGGCGAGTGCGGCTCCGGATACCGGACGCCGGATGGCGTGGGGCACTACACCGGCGCTCCGGTGGGGGAGGACAACACGATCGAGGCGCCGGACCACATCTGGTACAACAACGACACCCGGATCGGGGCGAGCCAAGAGGCCATCGTCGGAGCAAAGGTGACAGAGGGCGACGGCCACCTCATCTGGTCCGAGGTCTGCGTGGATCTGACGGGCCGCGCCTACCTGATCCACGACTCCGAGCTCGCTCTGGGCCTCTTCGTCTCCTACGTGGAGGCCGAGCAGCTAGTGACGCAAACTCTGGATACCGACTACGACGGGGTGACCGCCCTGACCGACAGGTACGGCCCGATGTGCGCCCCCACCTCCACCACGGGCGTGCAGGTCGTCTATCCCGTGGGGACGGACATCTATCATCGCACGGTGGGCCTGCTCTAGTCCGCCGCGGGCCTCCCTCTGCCAGGCGCTCGCTCACGAGGGGCTGCTTGTGGCCCGAGACCCTGTAAAGGGCAGCCCGGCCGTGAGAGCCCCTCCTTATTGCTGCTTCACCGCTATGGCGATTGGGCGGCAGCGATTGGGCGGCAGCGATTGGGCGGCAGCGATTGGGCGGCAGCGATTGGGCGGCAGCGATTGGACGGCAGCGATTGGACGGCAGCGATTGGACGGCAGCGATTGGACGGTGACAAAAATCCCTCCTTGTCCCAAAATGGTCTCCCTGGGCCGCCTGGCAGGAGGTCCAGCCAGGATCGCGCCAGCACCGGGCCCCTAGCCATGCTCGAGCCTGGGATCGAGTCACGAGGCGCTGCCAGGCCAGAATGGAGTTTAGACCGATGACCCGCCGCCGACCTTCATCTCCATGCCTCCTGGCCTTGCTCACGGCTTGGGCCTCGGCCGTCGCGTCTCAGGCCGGGTGTACCGTGTCCTTCAGTCCGGGGGATGCCTCCACAGGAGATCGCGACGCGTCCCCCATGGACGCCGCTGCCCTGGACGCCAGCGGCCTGGACGGAACCACCCCGCCCCTTTGCAACGCTGCCCTCTGCCCGGGCGGCTGCTGCAGCGAGGAGGGGGCCTGCCGGAGCGGGGCCGAAGACGCCCTGTGCGGGAGCGACGGAAACCCCTGCCTGGATTGCCTGGCCATATCGCAGATCTGCGATGAGCAGAGCTGCGTGACGCCGACGCCCTGCCAGGAGGGCGACACCACTCCATGCGGCACCTGCGGCACTCGCACCTGCGACGCCCACGGCAACTGGGGCCCCTGCGAGAGCACCGGGGTCTGCGAGCCCGACTCGCTGGAGAGCCAGGCCTGCGGCAACTGCGGAACCCAGAGCCGAACCTGCGACAACCAGTGCCAGTGGTCCGCCTGGTCCACCTGCACGGGCGAGGGCGTCTGCTCTCCCTCGGCCACCCAGTCCCAGGCCTGCGGCGACTGCGGAACCCAGAGCCGAACCTGCGACAACCAGTGCCAGTGGTCCGCCTGGTCCTCGTGCACGGGCGAGGGCGTCTGCTCTCCCTCGGCCACCCAGTCCCAGGGCTGCGGCGACTGCGGCACCCAGAGCCGCACCTGCACCTCGAGCTGCGCCTGGGGCTCCTGGTCCTCGTGCACGGGCCAGGGCGTCTGCACGCCATCCGAGACCCAGTCCCAGGGCTGCGGCGACTGCGGCACTCAGAGCCGCACCTGCACCTCGAGCTGCGCCTGGGGCTCCTGGTCCTCGTGCACGGGCCAGGGCGTCTGCACGCCAACCGAGACCCGGTACCAGGGCTGCGGCGACTGCGGCACCCAGAGCAGCACCTGCACCTCGAGCTGCACCTGGGGTACATGGTCCTATTGCTACGACCAGGGTGTCTGCTCTCCTGGCGCGCTGGATTACGACTACGAGGCCTGCCCCCCGGACGGGTTCAAGATCAGGTCATGCACTACGAGCTGCACCTGGGGCGCATGGGGCAGTTGCATGTACTGACCCGAGAGCCCCGGCGCTCTATAGCTGCCTACCCGCGGCCCGCCTCCTTCTTAAGGCTCAGCGCTCTCTCGGGTACGGCCAGGCCATGATCCCCCCCTCGAGCACCTTGACGTTGGTCCAGCCCCTCATCTCCAGCACTCTCGCCGCCTCGTAGCCGCGCAGAGAGATCTTGCAGAAGCAGATGATCTCGGCGCCCTTGTCCGCTGGAAGCTCCTCGAGCCTGTCTCTCAGGGTTCCGAGAGGAATCAGGCGCTCGCCCACTCCGAGGCGCATCTCCTCGTACTCGTCGGGGCCGCGCATGTCCAAGATGAAGGGCTCGAGGCCGGCGTCGAGCTTCTCCTTGAGCTCCATGGCCGAGACGCTCTTCATGAGGCCCCTCAGCTTGTTCTGCATGATGTGCGCCGTGGCGATCGAGTGATCGATCGCGAGCGAGAAGGGCGGCGCGTAGGGCAGGTCGGCGCATGCCATGTCATCGACCGTCAGGCCGCCCTTCAGGGCCATGGCCCAGATGGCGATCTGCTTGCTAACGTCGCCCGGGCCGATGCACTGCGCTCCGAGGATGCGCCCGCTGCTTCGCTCCACCACGAGCTTGGTGACGAGGAGCTTGCCCGTCATGAAGCCGGGCTTGTCGGGGCTGGCGTTGATCACGGTCTCTACGTCGCCAGGGAAGGCCGCGCTGGCGCTCCTCTCCGACAGACCAGTCGAGCCCGCCGCGTAGTCGAAGATCTTGCAGATCCCGGTCTGGAAGGTCCCCTTGAACGTGGCGCTGCCTGGACGAATGGCGTTCTCCCCTGCCACCCGCCCCTCCAGGTTCGCGAGGTCCCCGTAGGGAGCGTGCACCAGCTCGCCGCCGAGGATCCGCCTCACCTCCACGCAGTCGCCCGCGGCCAGGATGTCCGGGTCCGAGGTCTGCATATGCTCGTCCACCAGGACGCCTCCGGTGGCCCCCAGCTCGAGCCCCACCTCCCTTGCGAGCTGGGTGTTCGGCACGACGCCGATGGCCACCACCGCCAGCTCGCAGTCGATCCTCGCGCCGTCATTAAGTTCGACCCCCACCAGGCGCCCGCCCTCTCCGATGAGCTTCGAGATGCCGTTGCCGGTGATTACCTTGGCGCCATGGCCCTCGATGTGGTTCTGCACGAGCCTTGCAAGCTGCCAGTCGAGGAAGGTCAAACACTGCGGCAAGAGCTCCACCAGGGTGGTCTCCAGCCCGGCCAGCCTCAGGGCCTCGCAGGTCTCGACGCCGATGAGGCCGCCTCCGATGATGACGGCCTTGCGGATCTTCTTCTCGTCCCTCACCTTCCTCAGAAAGTCGGCGTCCTGCATAGACTGGAGGGTCGTCACTCCCTCGAGGTCGATCCCTGGGATCGGAGGCATGCGCGGCAGAGCCCCGGTCGAGAGGATCAGCTTGTCGTAGGGCAGCGTCTCGTGCTCGCCGGTCCTCAGGTCCTTGGCAGTGACGGTCTTCCCCGCGCGATCGATGGCCACCACCTCGGTCTCGGTCCTGGCCTTGATGCCCTTGGCCTTCAGATAAAAGGCCGGGCTGCGGACCACGCCCGTGGGTGTGCAGAGCAGCATGTTGCGATCGTCGAAGAAGCCGCCCACGTAATAGGGGTAGCCGCAGGAGGCCATCGAAAGGTCCGGAGCCTTTTGGATGATGGTGATGTCGGCGTGCTCGTCCAGGCGCCTGGCCCTGGCCGCAGCCTTGGGCCCGGCGGCCGAGCCGCCCACCACGATGATCCTCTTCACTGCGTCGCCTGCTTCTTTCCCGCTGCCACTCGTCGTCAATGTTCACCTCCAGGTTTATTGGTGATTGCCAGCACCACGCGTCGGAACTGTCGTTGCCGAGCTTCGTCCCCTCAGTTAATCATCGCCGGGCAGCGATGCAAGAGGTCAAATCTACGAGCACTGTCGGAGTTGCTGCCCCTCTTCTAGATCCCCGTCACCGGCCTGCCCCGCTCCCCCCGAGGGGCACTGTCACCTTCAGGACAAAGGGGCTAAACTGCCTCATGCCCCCGCCCTCCGAGACCACCTGGAGCACCTTGTCGGCCTTCTTCACCACCACTCCGGAGAGCATGCTCACTCCCGAGCCATGGAAGACCGCTGGCAGCATGGGAGTCGAGGCGCCGAGCAGGGCAACCTGCCGGCAGCCGCGGGCGGCCTCGAGCAGGCCATCCACGGTGTTGTTGATGATCGACGTGGCGGTGATGAGAGCCACCTGGCAGCGAGGCAGGGCTTCTGCCGCCTCCTCCTTCGGTCGCAGCAGGTCTGTCGGCCTCTCCACCCGCTCGAAGATGGTCAGGGAGCGCGCTCGTCGCTCGATGGGCTCCACGAGCGGTCCGAAGTGCCCGACCATGCCCACGTCGTCCTCGGGCCGGATGCCCAGGTGCTCGAGCACGTCACCCACCAGGTGCTCGGGGCCGCTCCGGTTCGCCAGGGCATTTGCGCAGGCGAGGCCCACACCCGCCTCGATGACGTCTTCAGAGGCGAGAAGGGAGAGGATGTCGGCGGCGCTTCGCCCCGCGATTGGCCTGAGGCCCTGGAAGACCGCGCAACCTCCCTGCGCCTGCTCGCGGAAGGAGTAGGCCACGCCGCACCCTTGGTCGGCCAGCTTCACGGCTATGTAGCCGAGGCCTATCCGGACGTCCTCCACCTCCACCGCGCCCGCTGCCGCTGCCAGGCAATCGATGATGCGCCTCGCGACGCCTCCAGGCTGGATCACGTTTCGCTCTCCCTTGGCCTCGCCAGGCCTAGAACGACATGGCCCGGTTCGGGCATTCGATTATGCAGGCTCCGCAGCCAGTGCAGAGCATCGGATCGACGATCGCCACGTCCTCGAGGGAGATGGCTCCCTCGAGACAAACGTTCATGCAGATGCCGCAGCCAGTGCAGAGCCCCCTTGTGACCACCACGACCGGGCCCCTCGCCACCTTGGCAACGGCGGGCGGCGTTCCGAGAACAGCCTGCCCTGCCGCAGCCGAGTCTGCAGCCGGTGGATCAGTTGCCAGCGACCCTGCGTCTAACGGCTCTGCCGCAAGCGACCCTGCCACAACCCGCTCCGACCGGCCCGGCTCCAACCGCCCCGGCTCCGACCGGCCCGGCTCCGACCGCCCCGGCTCCAACCGGCTCTCGGGTCGCTCTTCTGGCGCCTGCTCACTTGCAGCATCAGGACCGAGCCCTGGATCATAGCCCATGCCGCCTCCGCCTCCACGACCTCGGCCGCCGCCCATGCCGCCTCCGCCTCCACGACCTCGGCCGCCTCCGCCGCCCATGCCGCCTCCGCCTCCACGACCTCGGCCGCCTCCGCCTCCACGACCTCGGCCGCCTCCGCCGCCCATGCCGCCTCCGCCACCCATTCCACCGCCCATTCCACCGCCGCCTCCGCCTCCCATGCCGCCTCCGCCGCCACGACCTCGGCCGCCTCCGCCGCCCATGCCGCCGCCGCCACCCATTCCACCGCCCAGTCCACCGCCGCCACCCATGCCGCCACCGCCCATGCCGCCTCCGCCTCCCATGCCGCCTCCGCC
>JAVEWA010000288.1:0-8262 GCA_034004785.1 Polyangia bacterium | reverse complement strand
CCAGACGTCGTCCTGCCGGGACAGCAGGAGCCTGGCCCCACCCTCGGTGGTTACCAGGTGGTCCTGGCGGGAGAAGGCCTCGGGGCGCCACCAACGGCCGCTTCGCCTGTAAAGGGGGTCGGCCGCGGCGATCCTCTGCCAGCGCTGGCCCAGGCGCAGGGCCTCGGGCCACCCTTGTCCATCCAGGCGCACCTCCACCCGCGGGGGGGGCTCAGGGGTTCTCAGGGCCCGCCGGAGCGGCCCGCCGCTCGCCTCCGCCGTGCCCGAATCGGGCGGGGGCTCAGGAAGGGGCTCCTCGTCTCCCAGGGGAGGGTCGGGTTGCCATCGGCCCTGGGCCTCTGGGCAGTGGCTGTCCGCCGGGACGGGCCGCACCACGCTCCGAGGGCCGCAGCGGGCCCGGATGCGGCAGAGGGCGGTCTCCAGGGCCTCGGGATCCATGAAGCGGCCCTCGAAGAGGTCTCCCTGCTCCCCGCCGGCGCCACGGGCGCGCTCCAGGATCTCCACCGTGAGGGACAGGGCCGGGGCCGGGAGGGTGATGGAAGACAGGGCCGACCGGCAGCGATCGGTCAGGGTAACGAGGCGCGAGGAGGGACGGGCGAGGCCGACGTCCCTGGAGAGCGGGCGGGCGTCTCCGTCCAGGCGGAGACGCAGGCGCAGGCGGGTGATGCGGCCCCCCTCCTCGGAGAGGGCCCTGAGCAGGCTCACGAGGGCCCTGCGCGCCGCGAACACGAGGGGCTCCAGGGACTCCGCCGGGGGCTCCAGCAGCACCTCCATGGCGCGGGTCCTGGGGCCGCCCTGGCAGATGGGGCCTCGTGGATCCAGGCCCCTGGCCAGGGCTATCGCCCTCGGCCCGGCGCCACCGAAGCGGAGCTCCAGCGAGGAGGCGGGCAGGCTGGCCAGCTCTCCCACGGTCTGGAGCCCCAGGTCGGCCAGCACCTCCTGCAGATCGCCGGGCAGGGGGAGCAGGGCGAGGGGCAGGGGGGAGAGGAAGCGTGCGTCCACGCCGTGGCCGGGCCTTGGAGCCGGGTCCGGGGGCACCGACAGGAAGGCCTGGGCCCCGGCGCCCGGGGCGCGGAGCAGGCCCGCCTCCAAGGCGTCCACCGCGGCCTGGGCTGCCACCACCGTGGCTGCAAGGGCCACCCTCGCGTCCGGGTGTCCGGCCTCCTGAAGGGCCTGGAGCAGGCCGGCGCCGAGGGCCATGTCGCCGCCGAGGCGCTCCTGGCCCGCGGCGTCCAGCCAGAAGCACCCCAGGGCGGCCGAGGTCACCGCCGGGCTGTGCCGGAGCAGCCGGGCGGCCAGCTCCTCCTGGGCCTGGAGGATCAGGGCGTCGTCCCAGGGGCGCACGATCAGGTCCGCGGCCCGGGCGCGGGCGCGGGCCGCGGTGTGGGCTCCGGGCCGGATGCCCGCCAGGAGGGCGGGGTTGTTCGCGGCCCGCACCCGGGCCCCGTTCCCCTGGCCCCCTACCAGCACCAGGGGCCGCGAGGCCAGGCGGTCGGCCTCGTCACCAGCTTCGGCCATGGCTCGCACCGCCACGGCGATCGGGAACGAGGGGATGCGCACACAGGCGATCCGACGCTTGGACGGCACAGCAGAGCTCCATGCGGCAAGGGGCGCCCCCCTTCACGAGGGAGGCGATGAACCGGATGATCCGCGGCGAGACAGCCCAGGGGAGCAGAGCCTTGGGGCTCCCTGTCCCGGCGGAGGTCCCGGCGGAGGTCCCGGCGCCCTCGCGAGCTGGCGCACTGGGCGACAGCGCGAACCTCAGGGCGGCGCTCGCGCCCGCGCCCTCCCAGGCTCCCTTTTGCCAATGGCCTTCCTCGCCAGGGAGCACCAGCAGGAAGGCGCAGCCAGCCTCCCTCACCCTGTGGGCCAGGCGGGGGGCGAGGCGCAAAGTCAGCCTGGCGCCGTCGAGCACCACCAGGCCGAAGGCGCCGGCGCCCAGGAGGAGCTCCGCGCAGAAGGGGCCCTCCTCGGGCGCGGGAGGCCGCACCACGGTCAGAGCGCCAGACCTCGCGGCCTCCGCCCAGTCCGCCGCGGCCAGGCTGCGGCCTGCGTCCACCAGGGCCACTGCCTCGCCCCTGGCGAGGGCCTGGCGCACCAGGGCCCGGAGCAGGGTGGCGCTCCCTCCGGAGCGGGCGCAGGACCACTCGATGATCTTTCCCTTGGGGAGCCCTTCCCTTGGCAGGAGCTGGCCAAGGACTGCCTCGTCCCCCTGCGTGTCATTGGAGGGGGCCTCGTGGGCTGGCTTGGCGGCGGCGGCATCCTTCGGGCTCACGGCCGACGGGAAGCGCCTCCAAAGGGCGCTCATCAGGGCCTGAAGGCGCTCTTCACGAGGGCCCGGGCCCGCCAGTGAAGCCGAGGCCGAGGCCGAGGCCGAAGATGGAGTCGGAGACGGGGACGGGGACGGGCCGGCAGGACCAATCGGCGCGAGGTTTGGGGCGGGCATGGGCCTCCAGTTGATACCTGAACAGAAGTACAGTAAATCATCCCCGTCTCGAAGGCAAGGGGGAAGTGGGGGGAGTGAGCCGCGAGGAGAGGCCCAAAGAGCCAGGAGAGCCGGTGGGGCCAGTCCTGGAACCTCCACAATATTCAATAAATGAAAGCCGTTGACCATCGCTGGGCTTGCGTTCGCCTAGGACGCTCGAGGCGGGGTGTAAAGGGAAAAGTAGGAGCGAGCGGGGGCCTGGGGCTTACACCGGCTTGACCGGGGGCTTGAAGGGCAGATCGGCCTGCAAGGGGCCCGGGGCATCGGCCACGAAGCACTTGCGGCAGCGGGCCTCGTACACGTCCGTGTCCCCCACGACGATGCGGGAGGTGCTCTTCACGATGCGCTGGCTGCGGTTGGCGGGGTTTCCGCACTTTACGCAGATGGCCAGCACCTTGTCCACGTACTCGGCCACGCAGAAGAGGGTGGCCAGGGTTTCGAAGGGCTCGCCCCTGAAGTCCTGGTCCAGGCCCGCCACGATGACCCTGCGGCCCGAGTTGGCCAGGGCCTCGCAGACCCGCACCAGCTCCACGCCGAAGAACTGCGCCTCGTCCACGCACACCACGGTGGCGTCGTCGGCGTTGTCGAAGATGTCCTGCGCGGTCTCCACGGTGCGGCAGTCGAGGCGCACGTCGGCGCGGCTGACTATCTCCCGCTCCGCGAACCGGTCGTCGATCTTGGGCTTGAACACCAGGACCTTCTGGCGCGCGATCTTGGCGAGGCGCGCCCTCCGGATCAGCTCCTCGGTCTTGCCGCTGAACATGGACCCGGTGATGAGCTCGATCCAGCCTACATCACGTGGGGTGGGGTGCATGCGCGAACGCTACCAGATGGCCCTGGGCGAGACAAGACGCCCGCGAGGGGATGACAGTCGGGAAGGGAGAGCGCCGCGGCGCCAGGCGCTACTTGAGATAGAGCGCGCCTACAGGGCAGACCGAGGCGCAGCGGGCCACAGCCGCTCGTGCTCCACCCGCCAGTGCTCGCCCCGACCAGTCATCCGTGCTAGAAGTTTGGTTATGGACTACCGTGATCGCATTGTGCGTGATCAGAACATCTGCGGAGGCGAGCCCGTAATCCGCGGGACCAGGGTTACTCTTCGAACCGTGCTCGCGAGCCTGGAGGATGGCGATGGATTTGAGGAGATCCTCGCAGCCTATCCTAGCCTCACACGAACCGATGTCGCGGCAGTCATCGCTTTTGCCGCCTCGTCCGCTCGCGAGGATCTGCTCGCCCCCTGCACACCAGACATTTGATGCGGTTGAAACTCGACGAGAACCTTCCCCAGGAGCTAGCCGCAGTGCTGTCGTGCCTGGGGCATGAGGTAGATACGGTCGCCGCGGAGGGGCTGAAGGGGGCATTGGATGCCGTCGTCTGGGACGCGGCCAGCTCTGAAGGCCGTTTCTTCATCACGCAGGACCTCGACTTCTCCGATCTGCGCCGCTTCGCACCTGGCTCGCACCCTGGCCTACTTCTCGTCCGACTTCACCACCCCAGCAGACGTCGGCTCCTTGGTTACCTGAATGCGCTCTTTGTTTCCGAGGACGTGTCCGCATGGTCCGGTTGCTTCGTCGTAGCCACCGACCACAAGCTGCGCATCAGACGTCCTCATCGCTGACTCTCTTGTGCCTCGCCAGAATGCCGTCCGCGGCGCGAGGCTTTACTTGAGATAGAGCGCGCCTACAGGGCAGACCGAGGCGCAGCGGGCGGAGCAGCCCTCGTCGAGCGGGCACTGCCCGACGAGGGGCAGCCCTCCGAAGGTGCTGACGCGGGTGGAGGGGCCGCGGCTCGCGAAGTGGAGCAGGCCGCGGCCCACCACCTCCTCGCACATCCACACGCAGAGGCCGCACAGGACGCAGCGGTTGGGATCCAGGCCGAGGCGCGGGTGTGAGTCGTCTCTCGGCAGGCCAGGGGATGCGGGGGGCGGGTCGCCGGAGCGGAGGCCGATCCTGCGGCGGCGGGCGATCTGGCGGAGGCCGCAGCGATGCCTGGCCGGGCAGGCCCTGCAGTCCAGATCATGGGTGGACATGAGCAGGTGGAGGCCGGAGCGCACCAGGCGATCCACCCGGTCGGAGCGGGTCCGCACGATGAGGCCGTCCTTCACCGGCTCGGTGCAGGCGGTCACCGGCTCGGATCGGCCCGCGATCTCCACGAAGCAGAGCCTGCAGGAGGCAAAGGGCGGATCGTGATCCGGGTGGGCGCAGAGGTGCGGGATGAAGATCCCCGCCGCCTCGGCCGCCCAGAGGAGCTTCTGGCCCTCGGGGGCGGTGACGGTCTGGCCGTCTATGGTGAAGGTGGCCTCGGTCATCTTCACTCACCCCTCCTCGGGTGGCTTCGTTCGCTCCCCATGCTTTACGGCCGGGCCCGTGCCTTGGCTCTCTCCTGGCGCGGCGGTCCTTGCCGCGGCGGCCCCTGGAGCGGCAGTCCCAGTCGCGGCGGTTCCTGTCGCGACGGCCTCTGGCCGCGGCTCCTGGGGCGGCAATGCGGAAAGGGGAGAGATCCTGACGACGGCGTCGTACTGGGGCGGGCAGGCCAGCAGGCAGGCGTTGCACTTCACGCAGAGGGCCTGCTCTATGACCTTGAGCCGCTTGCTGTTCGTGAAGATGGCCTCCACCGGGCAGCTCCCGATGCAGGCGTCGCAGGCCCGGGCGCACCTCTCCGGCAGGATGTAGTAGGCCGAGAGGGCCTTGCACTCCCTCGATGGGCACCGCCCCTCGCGGATGTGCGCCTCGTACTCGTCTCGAAAGTGGCGGAGGGTGGTGAGCACCGGGTTCGGCGCGGTCTTGCCGAGCCCACAGAGGGACCCCGCGCGGACGTCCTCGCAGAGGGCCTGAAGGCGCGCGAGGTGAGCTTCGGTGCCCCGGCCCTCCACGATGTCGGTCAGAAGGTCGAGCATGCGGCGCGTGCCGACGCGGCAGAAGGTGCACTTGCCGCAGGACTCCCGCTGGGTGAACTCCAGGAAGTAGCGGGCGGTCTCAACCATGCAGTTGTCCTCGTCGAGGACCACGAGGCCACCCGAGCCCATCATGGCCCCGGCTGCGCCGAGGGCGTCGAAGTCCACCGGCAGGTCCAGGGCGGCATCGGGCAGGCAGCCTCCAGAGGGGCCGCCGATCTGGACCGCCTTGAAGGCGCGCCCGCCTGGCACGCCTCCGCCGATCTCGTGGACTAGCTCCCGGAGGGTGATGCCCATCGGGACCTCCACGAGGCCGGTGTTCGCCACCTTGCCCGCCAGGGCGAAGATCGCCGTGCCCTTCGATGAGGCCGTCCCAACCGAGGCGAAGGCCTCGGGGCCCTCCAGCAGGATGTGCGGCAGGCTCGCCAGGGTCTTGACGTTGCTCACCACCGTGGGGCGGCCGAAGAGGCCGGCCTGGGCCGACCTCGGAGGGCGGGCCCGGGGCATGCCGCGCCGGCCCTCGATGGAGGCGGCGAGGGCGCTCGACTCGCCGCACACGAAGGCCCCGGCGCCCCTCACCAGGTGGACCTCGAAGTCGATCCCCGAGCCCAGGATGTCCTTGCCGAGGAGCCCGGCGGCGCGGGCCTGGGAGAGGGCCAGGTCCAGGATCTCCACCGCGAGGGGGTACTCTGCCCGCAGGTAGATGAAGCCCTCTTCGGCGCCGATCGCGTGGGCCGCGATGGCCATGCCCTCCAGCAGGGCTTGGGGATCGCTCTCGATGAGGGCGCGGTCCATGAAGGCGCCTGGATCCCCCTCGTCGGCGTTGGCCACGAGAAGGCGGGGCCCAGGGTAGCTCCTGGCAAGGGCCCACTTCTCCGAGGTGGGGAAGCCGGCCCCGCCAAGGCCGCGCAGGCCTGATCTGCGAACTGCCTCCAGAATGTCCTCTGAGGGGGTCGAGAGGGCCTGCGCGAGGGCTGACCATGCGCCCATGACGAGGGCGTGGTCCAGGCTCCGCGGATCCACGAGGCCCGCCCTCGCGAGCAGGCGGCGGTGCTCGCGTCCATGGCGGGGCAGGGCGGACAGGGGCGGGATGAGCTCGTGCTCTCCGAGGCCGCCGAGCAGGTGCTCGTAGAGAGGATCCTCCCCCAAGAGGAAGCGGTTGACGAGGGCGTCGGCCAGCATGGGCGTGAGGTGGTGATAGACACAAGGAGGGTATCCGGGCCTCGTCAGCACGGCCATGGGCTCGGCGTAGCAGTGGCCCATGCAGCCGACCTCCAGCACCTGGGCATCGAGGCCCCTCTCCCGCAGGGCCTCCCGAAAGGCGTCTCGAAGCTCGAGCGCGCCCGCGGAGCGGCCGCAGGTGGCCGCGCCCACCCGGATGACCGTGCCCGCGGGATCGAGGAGGGGCGCCAAGCGCTCGCGCGCCCTGGCCCGCAGCTCCTCGTAGCGCCCTGCTGGCGTCATCACGGGCTCCCCGTCCCTCGCTCCGGTGGTGGCGTGAGCCTCGCTTGCCTCGCGCTGCCTCTCGCTCTTCCGCTTCTCGCCGAGCCCGAGCGACTCGCTCTTCCGCTTCTCGCCCAGCCCGAGCCTCTCGCTCTTCCGCTTCTCGCCCAGCCCGAGGAGCAGCCCGTCCACCTTGGTGGGGGTCATGTGAGGGTGGACCTCGCCGCCAAGGAGAGACACCGGGGCCAGGGCGCAGCAGCCCACGCAGGCGACCCTTTCGAGGCTGAACTCGAGGTCCGCGCTGGTCTCTCCCTCGGCGATCCCCAGGCGGCGCTCCCAGGCCTCCATGATGGTTCCCCCTCGCTGGATGGCGCAGGCCGTGCCCATGCAGACCTGGACTTGGGTCTTGGCCGGAGGAGTGAACCGGAACTGGTTGTAGAAGGTCGCGACCCCATAGACCCTGGCCGGAGGGATTTCCAGCGCCTCTGCCAGCTCGAGCAGCGCCGGCGCCGGGAGATAACCCAAGGACTGTTGTACGAGCTGGAGCAGTGGGATCAGGCTGCGATCCAGGCTGCCCTCGGGCAGCTCGGCCAGGATCTCCCGGACCGCCCGGCGGATCTCGGCCTCCGCCTCGGGCGATGGAGGGACAGGTGGCAGAGGATCGCAGCTCATGTCGGGCACGGCTTCCAAGGCCTCGCGAGGCACCCTCGGGTTCTAGGGCCAGAACCGGGGAGCGCGCAACCCCCCAGGGGACAACCCGATGCTGCCACGGTCTGGGGCGGGGAGCCAGGCTCCGCGGGACCACCGGCTTCTCCGGGTTCTCCGGTTCCTCCGGGAGGCATGTCCCCCGGGACCCTGGCGCCTGCGATCCGAGGGCTCTGGATCCAGAGGCTTTTCCCGGAGCTTCCTGGTGACTATGATGCGGGCCCAGCATGCCCCATCGTCTAGCGAAGATGCTCCTCATTCTCCTGGTGACGCCCGGCTGCAAGGCGACCCCCGGGGCTCCCGAGAGGCCAGAGGTCGTCGATTACTTGATGCCGAGGGGCAGGGACAAGATCGAGCTGCTGATGGAGCGGAAGGTCTGGGGCCCGGGCCGGGACCTTCTGCGCCAGCCGCGAATGCTGCTCGCCGAACGCTCGGGGGAGGGAGTCATCTACAGCCTCGGGGAGCGGGTGGACCACGACAGGTGGCGCACCTCTGCCAGGCTCTTCTTCGTCGCCACGAGCCGGGGGGCCTGCATCAAGCGCCAGGAGGACCTCGCGGGCCAGCCAGTCGGAGTCGAGGAGCCTCGCCTGGTCATCCCCTGGCCGCTCCGGCCTGGGGTCGTTCGCCACCTGGAGTATCGTCTCCTGGGCCCGCAGGAGGACGGCTCCAAAACTGCGGCGGGCAAGGTGACCGTGCTTAGATCTGGTTTTCACGAGAAGGTCGCAGGCAAGAGCTACGG
>JAVEWA010000287.1:0-8279 GCA_034004785.1 Polyangia bacterium | reverse complement strand
GTTGGCCCCCTCGCCGCCTCGCACCTTCGCGGAGTTACGGGCCTGAAATCCAAGGCGTATCCGGCACGCCAACCGCAGCTTTCCTCGACCTGGGCGGTTCGTGAGAGAATTTTGCTCCGCAGGTGCCTGCCTCAGCCCCTGGCCGGGTTGGACGCGCTCCCGCACGGTCAGGCGGGAGCTGGGATTAGGGCCTCTCCAGAGTGGCCACCACTGGCTTGTGGTCCGAGACCCACCTGTCGGTGCTCGCGTCGGTGAGCACCTTGAAACCCGTCGCCACGATGCCCGCGGCGGGCCTGAAGAAGGCGAGGTCGATGGTGGACTTGAAGCCCGGGTAGGTCGAGGGCGCGCCCCTCGGATAGAAGCGGGACCTGAGGCACGCTAGGCCCGCGTCGCGCAGCCTGTCGTCGGCGAGGTCGTGGCTCGATCGCTCGGGGTCGAAGTTGAAGTCCCCCGCGACCAGGGCCGCGGCCTGCGCGCGAGAGGGCTCGAGGTGGGACACCAGGGCGCGGGCCATGGCTTCCCGCCGGTGGGAGTTCGGGCAGTCCCTGGAGCCCCTCGCTCCCCTCGAGGACTTCAGGTGAACCGAGACGATCTTCAGCTTTCCTCCGAGGGCGGTGAGCTCCACCGCCCCCCGGGGCGCGAAGCGCCCGTCGGGATGCAGCACCCTCAGGGTGCCGCCGATCCGGCTCGCTGATGCTATCCTGGTCCTTGGTGGTCCTCCTGTTTGTGGCCTTGCCGTCTGAAACACCAGTAAGACCATAGCGAGGACCACCTCCTTCTCCTACCCCGATCCGAAAGTGCGAAAGAAACCGTACCTCATCGCCGAACAAGCCCTGCGACGGATCCACGTGCGCCATGTGCGCGACCGTTGCCCGGATAGGGCGCGAAGGGAGCCCGATATCCTCTGCCCGCCCACTGAACCACTGAGCATCGAGGTTTGTCTCTTCGTCTCCGAGGTTCGTCTCCGGGATCCACCCATGGGCCCCGCGGGCAGTCGCAATCACGGGACTCACGGACAATCGACATTTCAAAACAGAGGGGGATGCGATGATGTTTCCTCTTCCCTGACACGAGATTGCTCTGTTCCCCAGTTCCCACGGGACCGTTGACCGCCCAGCCAGTCCGCTGATATCGTTAGGCCGAGGTTCGAGAATTCAATGATACGGGACAGGAACGACTGAGAGAATCATCCCGTATGGGCGCTGGGAAGGAGGCACAGATAATGCAGAGCAGAGCAGAGCAGAGCAGAGCAGAGCAGAGCAGAGCAGAGCAGGAGGGATAGGCTTCCTGGCCGCCTGGTTTCGCCTCGCCGCCTCGGCCTTCTCTCGTTGACGATCTTGGCAGCTATCTCGACCCCGGTGGAAGCGATTCAGGCACCTGAGTGCCCACCGGATTACGGGCGTGTTCCTGTTGATGGTGCCTACTACAACCGCTACTGGCCTCACGCAAACAGGCCCTCTGTGGATGGGAAAGACGAGGGATTGGAGGAGAACGAGTGCGCGATTCAGCTCCCACTTGAGAATCTCGCACACTTGATGGATACGATGGTTTCTGATCTTCTTGGAAGCAGCTACCTCGAAATCCGGCTGATGAGCGATGAGATAGCGGACTTCTTCGATCCGGGGAGTAAACTCGGGTGCCATCACCAAGACAACACCATCACCGACGCCTGTTGCTACTATCAAAACCCAGACGGTACCTGTGCAGCGCCGAGTATTGATTGCCATGATCGTGCCCAGTGCCCAGTCGGTCTTGGAGGTCAACTTGAAGACTGCAGGCTTCCGAACGGCGCTGGCGGTTGGGATGTCAATCCAAACTGCTGCGAGCAAATCAGGATCGAGCTAGGTGGTGGAGGAGCATGGTGCGACGGTCTTCACTGGCGTTGTAGTGAGCAATGCCCAGGGGCAGCAGTACTCGTTCGGATATATATCGAGCCCACGCGGTATCATGTCCTCCACGGGAGTTGGAGTCTCGGCTACAACAATCGAACGAGTTCCACTGATGACGAGATCATCTTTGATGTGCCGTTGCGTTTGGTGGAGTACGCTACCACCGTTGGAGACCAAATAGATCGATGGGTATTCCGGATCCGCATGACGTTTGTGGATAGAACCAGAGACGAGCTGGAAGCCCCTGATGACTATCCCGAGCTATCGCCTCTTCCTTTTCTGTACAGTGAAGCGCCAGATCCACCAACATCCTCTGGACTACCGTTTGGCGCGTGTGACCCTGAATACCAGTTCTCTTACCCGCCGACCTTGCCGGTCCCGCCCCCAGAATCTTGCTATTCAGATCTATGCACCGAGGCAGTGACAGAGCTCACCAACCCGCGTTTTCCCTGTGGATGGGGATTATTGCCCCCCTTCGACTGTTGGGGATCACAACCGCCTGGAAGACTGCGCCCCATCGACTGGTTGAACATTACTCAAGATTGTGAGCAAGGAATGCAGAATCAGTGGGGCCCAGGACTCTGTAGTCGTCATAGGAACGAGGAAACCTTCCCAGGACTCGTCATCACCTGGATTGACGGCATCCTGCCGGATCCAGATGCTCCCTCCATCGTAAATCACTCGGCAGCCGTTTCGACGATCTCGGGTGGCGTTGGTCCAGGCAACATTCTCAACCTTGTGCCCGAAAGTGCGCTGGACCCTATCCGTACATCCATTGACCAGGGAGAGCTGCAGCAGGTCATTAGAGAACAAATAAGAGGCGTTCTAAATACTCCTTACGAGATTGGAGGAACAACGATTTCTCTTGGGGACCTCATGCGAAACTCGGGAGGCGCCAGAGTATCCGACAACGCCCTCAACCTGCTAATGCCCTGTATCCTCTATAGCGCGGTAGATCGCACTCGTTGCACTCATTCGTCGATGCAGGAGTGTACAGATCGGAAACTCATGTGTGAGGGACGGCCTCCGGATGATCCCATATGTACGTACCTCGAACTCAACCACATCGGCACACTTTTCGACTGGCCCAAAGTCATGCATGAGGCACTCAAGAGCCAGAAGCGCAATCTCGAATACGATGTTCTTCATGGCCCGCCTGAGGTCGCGTCTGAATCCCAGCTGAGTCTTTCTATCCTCGAGACCCTCGATCCCAGGGTGGTCTGCAAACACATACCCAATGATGAAACCTCATCGTGCGGCACCTCGGGTGACACAGATGGCGACGGATTCTGTGACAACGTGGATTTCTGCCCGGATACCTTCAGTGGATTGAACTGCGACTTGGACGGTGACGGGCGCGGGGAAGGCTACTTCGAGGCGGGTGGATGCCAGGCGCTGAAGCACACGCCTATTCGTGACTTGCTTGGTGCGAAAGACCCAGTAGTTAAGGAGAAGCTCGCCAGGGTGATGTGCGGTGCCTGCGACGGCTGTAATGGTGTGGATGACAGAGTTCACCCGGCGGATCAGGACGGCGACGGCCTCCTCGACTTCCAGGGCTACAAGATTGACATGAGCACCCCTGTGGTCTGTGACCATGACGTTGACGGCGACGGTGTGGCAAACGAGCTGGACTGCGACCCTCGGAATCCGACTGTGAGGTTCGATCTGGACCAGGATGGCCGCTGTGACGACGGGTACGCGGATGTTCCCGGTACGAGCGAGGACCCCTACGGGCAGTGTCAGCAAGAATGCCGCATGCACCTCCCAGCGGGCAGCATCAGCTTGAACCTATGCTATCGGCGCTGCCGCAAGGATAGCTGCACCTGGATTACCCATGCGGAGCGCCTCTGTCCCTTCGGCCAGGCCACCCGCCAGCCCGAGTGTGCCAACGAGCTGTTTCCGTCGACCCCTTGCCCTGATGCGTGGAGGACTCGGCTCGGCAGCCTGGACCCGGCTTGTGCGAGTGACAACTCCGGATGCCCAGAGGGATGGAAGACCCGTCTCGAGTTCTGCACCACGCCTATTGCCGATCCTTTCTGTGGGCCATATGCAGCTTGCATGCTTCATGGCGAGGAGTGCGAGAGCGTGGACTTGGGTCTGTGCAACGCCATCCATGGCAATCCGGCTTCGACATACAATGGGGAGCAGCTAGACTACGACGGCGACGCCATCGGGGACAAGTGCGACTGGGTCAACTCGGGCACACCTGGTTTCTCCCAGGACCCGGGGGGTATCGTACTCGTCGAGCCCGCTGAGAGCGACGGCGGCATGAGCGTGGGCCACATGGCATATTACCAGCGTGGAGAACGCTACCGGATCCGGTTCAATGCCTGGGGAGGATCCCCGTCGCTCGATACGAGCCAGACACCACCCGTACCGGACTATGGGTCAGCTCCCCGCATGAACACGCAGATCGGGGCATGCTACTGCGACAAGAACCTGTATGGAGAATGGATGGAGGAATGCTATCTCACCAGATGCCCATATCGACAGGACGCACGGCCGAACGAGAACCTCACCGCCTGGAATCCCATCAGCTCGTCTTTCTGCCGTGCCCTCGAGTTCAGCGGTGACCCGAGCAATGAGGCGACCTACAACCAGTACCAGCTCTGCTACAACCGGACCCTGGCGTTCACTCGGGATGAGTCTTCCAACTTCCAAGAGCTCTACTGGGACTGGAAGCACATGCGCGAGCTATCGGACCTGGGGCAGATCGTAGGGGCGACCTACGCCAAGAGCGCGGCCGCTCCCTGGGAGCGTACCACGCGCATCCGTGTGGCTTGGCCCATGTACGGCGAGCCCATCATGCTCACCGATGACACGCCGCCCTACAATAACGAGGCTGCTTTCTCGCGTAACCTGGGGCTCTCCGTGATCGACCTCGCCGAGACCCGGCCCGTGCCTCAGGTGCCGAGCGGTCGGATCCCCACACACTTCCCGGTGACGGTCGAAAGCTGGAAGGGGCCGCGGCCCCCAGTGGTATCCGGCTACGCTCTGGTCACCGACGCCGCCACCAGCTCCGCGGCGCTCCTAGCGCTCGGTGCTGACAGCCCGGTTGTTACATCGGTGAGGCCCCTGCTGATGGATGGCCCGGTGGATCTCACGGCATCCTTTGCTGGCGCAGGCGGTCTGGTCAGCGCCGAACTGATCGGAGGAAGTCAGGGCACGGTTAACGGCGTGTTCCTGTACCAGGGGCCCTCCAGCCCGGCCAGGCTGCTTTTCGGAGAGGATGATCCTGGCAGAGACGACATACAGCTCAGCAGCTCTGATGCGTTGTGGGCGAGCCCTGCGCCAGAAGCCTACGACGCATTGCTCGTATTTGTGGCCGATGTCCAAGAACTCCTGCTCCTTGGTAGCCCCATGCCGGGGGGGGCACGCGATTGCGTCTGGCGGCTCAGGCTTGAGACCGGAGATTGGGAGGGCCCTATTATGCCGCCTGAGCTTCGGGACCGTCGTGGATTCACAGCGGACTATGATCCCATTACCCGGAAGGTGCTCATTTTCGGCGGCACGAAAGCCGATGGGAGCGGGCCCACCACTGGTGGGAACTCGATAGAGCCTTCAGCTTCTGCGGGTCTCCTCCTTCTCGACGCCGAGCACCTGATCGTCACTGCACCTGTCAGGGCCACCGAGTCACCTTTCGGGCTTGCCCGGGAGCGTCATGGGAGCAGGCTCCTGCCGGATAGGCGCGCCCTCTACGTGGCTGGCGGCGAGCGGGATGGACAGCCTCTCGTCGATATCTGGCGCCTCGACCTGCTTTCGTTCCGCTGGGAGCGGCAGGCCGACCAGAGCCCGACGTCCATTGGGCCCTACATTCACATCGATCAGCCGTCCAACACCCTGTGGATCGGCGATTTCACCAACGCCGAGCCTCTCGCCGGGTTGCCGCTTCATGTTGGTTCGTCAACGGGGCTCTGGTACGAGACTCGGGCCCTTCGACTAGACAGAGCCGGGGGCTACCCGATCTTCGATGTTCTCGTGGGTGGCCGATCATCGGCATATGGTTGGTCAGCAGATCTAGCCACGCCCTTGCCGGGATCCTATCTGATTGCCCGGCTCGACTCTGACGATGGCAGCCTGGCCGTTTCTCTCAGGGAGCTGGGAGACGAGGAAGTATCCATGGGCCTGCTCGATGTGACAGGTGAGCAGGCTGCCACACTCTTCTGTCCGAGCAGGGGGACGTGCCTGGCTCAAGTGGTGCCCGCACCCCAGGACACGGTTACCGGTCCTGTGCCCTTCCGGATCGATCTCCAGGAGGCCGTTCCCGAGCTGGACCTACGCTCCAGCCCCTTGGGCTGGATGGACGACCTCCTCATCTTCCAGGGGAGCCTGGTCATTGCTGGCTCCTGGGGCCTGAGGGTGTTGGACCCGACCACGTTGGGTCAGAGGGGACATCTCGGCGGTTGGCGGGTGAGCGGTGCTTCCGGTCTGGAGCCCTGCGGCCCGGACCTTTGTGTGAGCCGCACAGGGCTCGAAGGGCTTGTCATCGTGAGCCTGTCCGATCCGTCGAGCCCGAAGGTGCTCGGCGGCGCATTCACTCTTGGGCTCGGATGGGACGTGGCTGTCTGGGGCACGAGAGCCTACGTGGCTCACGGTACTCTCGGCGTGGGGGTGTATGACATCTCCGCTCCAAGGAGCCCTCGCTGTTTGGGCTCGCTCGCTGCGGGCGGGGTGGTAGTCAGCGTCGCCACGCGTGGCTCACTACTGGCCGTTGGCAAGGTGGGCGGTGACGTGGAGCTCTACGAGCTCCAGGGTGGCCCGATCCGACTGTCCACCCTTTCTGCTAAGGGGCCGCTCGAGAAGCTGAGATTCCGGGGCCCGAGGCTCTGGGCGCTCCGGAACCCTGGCAAGATGGCCGAGATCTTCGACCTCTCCCGGCCCGAGGCTCCGGCGCGTCTCGGGGAGATTGCCGAGGAACCCCGCGAGGAGTTCACGGCGCGCTACCTCGGGCCCTGGCGCTTCACCCTGGATGGCAACCGGGTGAGCAGGTACCGGTTTGTGTCTCTGGTGCCGTGAGGGGACGACTATGAGAGTATCACCCATTTCTTACAGCTGCTTCATTACCTTGATATTGTGGCCGATAGGCTGTGACAGCTCGCCTTCGAACGATTTGGACGCCGAGGCTCCTCAGGATGGCGCAGCGCTGCCGGACTCTACAGCTTCCAAGGACACTGGACTGCCCGATGCCGGCCCTCGCCCCGATGCGATCGTGCACGACTATTGCGGCGAGGCCTTCTTCAAGCTCCACATTGGTGGGGAGAGCGAGGAGATCTACGGCTACAGCCTGTCGGGGAGCCGGCTTGCATACAACCGTGTTCCCAGGTTCACCATTGCGTTCGACCTCTACGTGCTGGAGCTGGATACCTGCACCGAGTATCGGCTCACGAGAGGAGCGCGTGCTACCTCGGCGTTCATCCTCGGTTCTGGGATCCTATGGAGCGAAAACAGAGAGTCCAGCCCTGCGCCCGACTACCACTGCATGGACATCTATAGATATGATCTGGAGCTTTGGCGAGAGGAGCAGCTCACCGATCATCCGCTGTGCGAGTGGAACCCCGAGACCAACGGCCGCTTCATTGCCTATGAGCGAAGCACTGCGGAGGGTGGGGATTCTCCCCGTGAGAACCTGCTATGGGACATGGTGGCGGGAACGGAGCTCCAATACGCGGAGCCTGGTGCGCAGGCAGGATACTACGAGCTCTCCGAACGTTGGCTCGCCTGGTCGGGATACACGCAGCTTGCGACTTCCATTGGCAAGGACGTGTTCGTTCGGGACCTGGAGACCGGTGAAGAGACGCACATCGAGAATAGCGCCCAGTACTATTGCTACGACGTGCGGTTGGACGGTGACTACCTGACCTATGCATGCTCCGAGTACTGGGTGGAAGCGCCTTACTACCTGTTCTTGCGCCACCTGCCAACCGGCGAGGAGCTGCACTTAGATGGCGCCGAAACCGATACAGGCGGTATCAGCCACGGAGCTATTCACTCGGGAATTGTCGCATGGAACACGACGAAGCACATCGCGAATCCGGACCTCATATCGGACATCAGCGACATTGAGCTCTACGACATAGAAACGGGCATCTTCCGAAGGCTGACGACCGTGGAATCAGGGCTTCGTGCTGCTCTACTACAGCCGCCCTGGCTCGCATGCCAGCGGCGGCTGCCGGGACAGATCTACGAGTACTACGTGGCCCACCTCGGACGCCTCGGCGTACTCGATGACAATGGCCGGCTGATCCCAGGCGACGGCGTGCTCGGTCCTCCCGAGTGAGAGGAGAGACCATGAGCGACCAGGTGAAGCTATTGGAGGAAAGGAGCGCGCCACGCATTCTCGTGACCTGCATGAGGCTCGTCATCATTGTCGTCGCTGCAGTCCTCGGGACG